>MHNR01000012.1:4774-51718 GCA_001819875.1 Candidatus Ryanbacteria bacterium RIFCSPHIGHO2_02_FULL_48_12
GGCCAGATGAAACGGGCGCTTGAGTTTCTTCCGCATCTTGCCCATTGGCAAAAAGCGCACGGATTTCCATTTGCCTTTTATACGGAGGCAAGTGTCAATATCGGCAAGTCGTTGGAACTTGTAGATGCGATGGTAAATGCCGGTTTTAGTATGGTGTTTTTAGGCATTGAGACGCCGAATGCTAAAGTGCTTAGACGGATTGGCAAGACTCAAAATACCCAGCGTATGATCGGGAGCAAGGAGTATAATCCGGATTTTCTTCCCGATGTTATCCGGACTCTGCAACAAAAAGGATTGGAGGTGACGGCAGGATTTATCTATGGGATGGATGGAGAGCCGGAGGATGCCGCCGAGCGCCAAGTAGCCTTCATAGAAGAAACGGCGATAGCAGTAGCTATGACCGGGATTCTGGAGCCGCTCAAAGGCACCGATCTCTATATTCGGCTGGCTCAGGCGGGGAGGCTCGTTGATCAGGCGTCCGGCAATAATGTGAGTGCACGTCTTGCGTATATCCCGGAGCGTGATTCGGAGACGGTATTGCGGGAATACCGGATGATTTTAAATGCTCTGTATGGCAAGGGGCTTAAAAGTTATTTTGGGAGAGCCTATCGTCTGCTCACAACTCTTAAGGTAACTGATCATACGGTGCGCAAAATCGGCATGCTCGAGCTCAAAGCCCTGGCGCGGTCCCTCTTCTACCAAACATTTTCGGCTCATGGTCCTGCGTATCTTACGTTCTTGGCAAAGATTCTTGTGAAAAGACCAAAGATGTTTGTGGAAGCAATACGTCTTGCCATAATGGGATATCACTTCGAGCGTTATACGCAAGATATTCTTCGTATCCAACCTGTCCATTAGGCGTTGCATGTGCAGCGCTTTTTTATTTTTTTGCGTATGGTATCTTATAGGGTCTAATAAAACAATGTCCACAGAGGCCCCGCCCGGTGTGGGTTTTATCTGGTATCATAAAGCTATGCGGCGCGGATTTACGTTGATTGAGATGATGCTGGTAATAGCCTTGATAGCTATGGTTACCGTTATTGCTGTGGGAGGGTTTTCTCTCTTCCAGCACCAGTCCGATCTCAACGCCGCCGCTGATACGGTAATTGCCATCATGGAGGAGGCGAGGTCAAAGACGCTCTCTTCCCGAGATCAGTCGCAATATGGGGTACGGTTCAATAATGATAGGGTTCTTTTGTTTGTTGGCTCCTCTTTGCCGGTGGATGTCGCAACACTTCCCGCCGCTACCAGTACGGATGGATTTCGGGAGTATATACTTCCGCCGAGCGTAGAAGCTTCGACCACGATCGCCGTGGATGCCAAACACGAGGATGCGGTTTTCAAGCGTCTGACGGGAGAGACGGCAAGCGGTACGATTAAACTTTGGTCAAAAGGTGATACGACTAAGGTAAAGACTATTAGCATACAATCAACAGGAATTATATTATTGCGTTAGTATGCGTGTTTCTACTTCACAAAAAGGATTCGGGATTATTGAGATCGTCATCGGGGTTGCTATTATTACGATCTCGCTTTTGGGTGTGATGCTTTCTGCGAAAGTTTCATTTCAAATAATCAGTGAAAACTTGCGCAGAGTCCAGGCTAATTTTTTGGCCGAGGAGGGAATAGAGGCTCTCAAGTCAATACGTGATGATGGTTGGACGGCGAACATCGTACCGATTACTACGGGGACTGACTATCATCTGGTATACGATACGGGTGCCAATGAGTGGACGTTGGTTGCTGGCGCTTTAGCAGATCAAATAGATGGGGTATTTACGCGCACGGTGCAGTTAAATGCGGTGGATCGCGATGTTGCCAATGGCACACAGGATATTGTGTTTGCAGGGGGCATAGCGGATGCGGGCACGAGAAAGGTTACGGTTACTATCTCTTGGCCAGGACGATCGGGTACAAAGACGCAGGCTATTTCTACATATATGACAAACATATTTGCCAATTAGTATGTCTTTACAGCACAGAACATCCAAGAACAGGGGATTTACTCTGGTTGAGACGGTGGTCTATATTGCGCTTTTTATTTTGCTTTCTGTCGTGGTGATTGATGCTTTATTCATGACTGCCAAAGTGCTACGCCATGCGCGCACCACGCGTGCAGTTACCAGTGCTGGCGAGGCCGCTATGGAACGGATGATCCGTGATATTCGGTTTGGGAGTGCCATTACCACTATCACGGCCGGCCATCCGGGCACACTCGAGATCACGGGGTATGATCCGGAGACTCTGGCAGAACAGCAGGTCCGGTTTGCTTGGGTAGCAACCTCGATAGGTGGCAAGATTCAGGTGACCGAAGGGGCTGCCGCCGCCGAAGATCTTACACCGCCAAGCCTCAATGTCAGCAATCTCGTATTTCGGCAGATTACCTTGGTTACCGGAACGTATGCGATCAAGATAGAGATGACCGTAAATGGGGTTAATTTTTATGGGACGGCGCTGATGCGGCGTGCATACCAGTAATCAATTCATATATATGTATTTTGTACGCATACAGAGACAATCGCTCAACCATGGACAGGCGGCACTCACGGTAGTAATATTTTTCTTATTTATATCTCTGACGATGATGTTTGGTTTTGCCGCACTCGCGGTTGAGAACGAGATAAAAGTGCGTGGCGATGTGCAGGCCAAGGAGTCTTATTTTTTGGCAGAGGCTGGCATCGAGGATGTGGGATATCGCATTATTCAAAATATGGCTTACGATACAAGCGAGACTATCTCTTTGGTCTCCGGCGGTCCAAGTGCTACAAGTAATGTCTCTGATGTAGGGCTTACCGAAAAAAGCATCGTTTCTACGGGTGATGTTTCCAGTGCATTTCGCAAGGTGAGTCTCAATCTCCGTCCAGGCGCAGGCACTTCACTTAATTATGGAGCCCAATCAGGGTATTTGGGCATCGTGCATCAAGACACGCCGGTTATCAATGGGAGTATATTTAGTAATGGCAGTGTGGTACGGGCCGCTGTTAGCAATAGAATTACTATAAACGGGGATCTCCATGTGGCGAGCTCGACACTTGATGCTTCCCAACAGAATCTTGCAGATGTATTGAAAACAGCACAGCCCACCCCATCGCCAGGCACCCTCCCTCCCTATACGTTTAATGTGCGCAGGTTTGCCGGTCATCAGGACATGGCGCAGTCTTTCATGGTCAATCGCACCGGAGTGATCAGAAAAGTCGAGATATATATGAGAAAAGTTGGTACGCCATCTAGTTTTGATCTTACCCTGGTAGAGGATGTGAGCAACGGAGTCGGTAGTAGTAAACCAGATAACAATGGTGCGCTATTCGATGCTTCATTTACCCATACAGCAGTCTCAACCAATTTTGACTGGGTGGAGTTTGATATTGGTAGAGGACAAAATCCGGTATACCCTGGCCGCAAGTATTGGTTGATTTTGAGTACACCGAGTAGTACCGATACGAGCAACTACTATATTGTGGGTGGTGGTGGACCGGCTACCTATACAGCAAGCTCCTCGGCCGAGATGCTGTTTACCGCAGACTGGAGTTCTGGGAGTGCTGTTTGGTCTCCCTACAATGATACGGGGGATGTATCCGGTTCGTTGCCACGGCCGGGGGATGAGGCATTTAAGGTATTTTTTGGTGATGTAGAGTTTGCCGGTACGGATTTTTACACCGGAGATATTCACAGCACGATCAACCATGTGATTACTACAGGCGATACGGTGGGCTACAAGATAAAAGGGTCTATTGTGGGTAATGATGCGACGGATGAAGCGTACTATGAGGTAGACGGTGGTAGTAATACATGGGGTAGCACCCAAAAAAACCCCCCGAGCGGTACGCCGACCACCGTCCATCCCACGCCGCTTCCCGCACCAATCTCTCTTACAAAAATCGATGAGCTGATTACCGAGGTAGAAGCTAGCGCCACATGTAATAATATCCCGGCAAGTTTTGCGACCCAGCGTGCCAATTGTATCGCGGGTGATGATGTTGATTTTAACAATGCCAATGTGACGCTCACGGGCCCGGTAGTGTTCCCTGCGGATCTTACGATACGGGGAAGTACGACGTTCACCATGCATGATCCGGGCACGGGTGGTAATATCTATGTCAAAGGAGATCTCGACATCGGTACGGCTGCTGCTTGTACAATTCGGCTTGATTCATCATTTGGGGCGAGTAGTGGTACTATCGTCGCCGAGGGACCGGTAGACGTAAGTATTTGCACATTTTCCGGAAGCGGTAATTCTGATTCGTTTATGGTTATCATTGGTTTGAGTAAAAATTTTACGACCCCTAACGCAGTGGCGGTACACACCAATAGTCTCACCGGTGGGGTATTCTACGCGGCAAAAGGCTTCCTAACTATCCGTGATGCGCCTGATCCCTATGCCCTTTTTGGCGAGGGGGTGTTTGTTGAGGCGAGCTCGGTCATTAATTACCAGGCAGGTCTTGCGAATCTTGATTTTCGTGCTGGACCGGTAGGGGGGTGGGAGCTTGATAACTCTTGGAAAGAAATAGAGTGATGCCGCGTCTTCATATGGGTGCACTTTGTGTAGGATAGCCAATTTATCACTAATATATACACGTTATGATGGAGACAAAAATAAAAAACTATCTGGGTATTGCGGCAATTATCGTCTTATTCGCTTTTGCGCTTGCGGCATTGAGTTACGTAAATACCTACTCTAAGTCTGTACAGCCTTCGTCTTTTCGAAGCTTTACCGTTTCTGGCGAGGGTAAGGTGGTGGCGGTCCCGGATGTTGCAGGGTTTAGCTACCAGGTGATCACTCAGGGTGGGACAGATGTCACTTCGCTACGCCAGGAAAATACCAAAAAGTCTAACGATATTATCCAATTTCTCAAGGATAATGGAGTAGACAAAAAAGATATTCAGACAACAGGACTTATGATTCAGCCGCGCTACCAGACCTACGCCTGCGATTATCGGAGTGTCACGCCAGGCGGGTCCGCTCCCCAGCCTTGTCCGCCGGCATCTATCGCGGGGTACGAGATTATACAGTCGGTTTCAGTAAAAGTTCGCGACTTTGAAAAATCAGGCACTATCTTGGGAGGCATTGCCGATAAGGGGGCTAACTCCGTCTCACAGCTTAACTTCACTATAGACGATCCAACCAAGCTTCAAGATCAGGCCCGAGAGGAGGCGATTGCAAACGCCAAAGAAAAGGCTTCGGCGATTGCGAAAGCCGGAGGATTTGGTTTGGGCAAACTCCTCAATATTCAGGAGGGGTATGGACCGACGCCATATTTTTATACCAAAGACGCCTATGGGAGGGGTGGCGAGGGTATTGCCGCGCCGGCCGTAGCTGAAGCGCCGGTGATTGAGCCGGGTTCGCAGGAGATTCGTTTGAGTGTCTCGCTTACCTACGAGATTCGCTAGGGAAGTTTACAAATAAAAATCCCCGTGTATTACGGGGATTTTTATTTTTTAAGGAACGTGCGAAGTTTTTTAAGTGGCCAGGCGTTAATAATATCTTTTTTTGTTGCCCAACCGCGTCGGGCAGTGGCGACACCAAACTCAAGCACCGAAAATTGATTGGCCGCATGAGCATCCGAGTCAATGGACATTTTTACTCCTGCTTGGACGCATGCACGGATATATGCGTCTTTGAGATCCAAGCGTTCAGGATGGGCATCGATCTCCAGAATCGTCCCGGTGCGTTTGGCGGTTTTGATGATGGCGTCCATACCGAGTTCTATCGGTTCGCGTTTGTTGATGATGCGTCCCGTAGGATGAAATAATATATCCACGTGAGGGTTCTCCATGGCACGTATCACACGTTTTGTTTGATCTATCTCTGAAAGATTAAAATTGCTGTGTACCGCGGCACCCACGATGTCGAGTTGCATAAGAGTAGGGTCATCAATATCGAGCGAGCCGTCTTTTAGGATATTCACCTCGGCGCCTTTCAAAAGAACGATACGGTGTCCGGTGGCTTGTAGTTTTTTCTGTATCCGGTCGATTTCCGCTATTTGCCGCAGAAGTTTTTTCTCGTCTGATCCGCCGGTCATTGCAAGACTCTGGGTATGATCGGTGATAGCAATGTACTCAAGTCCGGCCTCTTCAGCTGCAAGCGCCATTGCTTCGATGGAGTCCTCTCCGTCGGTCCAATCGGTCTGGGTCTGCAGATCTCCCCGCAAATCTCCGTAGTTGATAAGTTTGGGGAGCTTATGCTGGCGCGCGGCTTCTATCTCCCCGGTCATCTCGCGCATCTCTGGCTCAATATAGTCTAGTCCTAGAGCTTTATAGAGCTCCTCCTCGGTGCGGCCGGTAATGCGTTTTACTCCTTTGTACAGTCCATACTCATTGAGCTTTAGGTTTTTTTTTATCGCAATCTCACGTAGTGCGATATTATGCTCTTTTGATCCGGTAAAATAATTGAGTGCTGCACCAAATGATTCCTCTGGTACAACGCGTAGATCTGCGTCCATGCCATTTTTAAGGCGCACCAGAGTTTTGGCCGGACCCTGGGCATAAATATGCGCTACCATAGGAAGTCTGGCAAATTGCCCCATAGCATGTGCTGGGTCTTGGGCAACGGCAATCATATCGATATCGCCGATAGTCTCTTTGCGACGGCGCAGAGAGCCTGCTAGTACCACATGCTCTATCCCGGGGAATGATGCGATCATGCGCTTGAGCACCTCGGCGTCGTGCCACGCTTCCCCGAGGGATTTTCGTCCGCCAGATTTTTTGAGAAACGTTATACCTTTCTGGATTTTGTCCTGTGATTTTTGCCCAAAGTGGGGGAGTGTACGGATCTTACCTACACGCACCGCGGTCTCCAGATCCTTGAGATTTTTTACCCGGAGCTTATCCCAAAGCGTTTTTATCATTTTTGGTCCCACGCCCTCAATTTGGAGGAGTTCGCTGACACGTACGGGGATTTTTTTCTTGAGGCGTTTATGTTCGGCAAAATCCCCCTTGGTGATGATGTCTTTGATATGTTCGGCAATGCCTTTCCCTACGCTTGGTATCTCCAAAAGGCCGTCTATACCATGCTCGCGGTATACAGATGCTATATCTTTGTCAGATGACTCTACGGCAAGCGCGGCACGTTCAAATGCGCGAGGTTTAAAAGCCACGCCCTCCATCTCCAGAAGCGCGCCTGTCTCGAATAATAGATCGGCTATTTCCTTGTTGCTTGCGACCATATCGCTATGGTAGCAGACTGCGCTCCATTTGTTGACTTTTCATACATTTTTCTGTACAACGCAGGCAGATTATGTCTTTACAAAAGGAGCATATATGCCTATACCAGAGGAGCTACAAGAGTTTCTTCACCTCGGCACAGAGTCGCGGCCGGAGGCGGAAGCGGCGGCTTTGGCACGTTTACTCTGCGATAAAACAAAGGGGGATAAAATTTGTTGGATACCAAGGTATACTTCTGATGGGTATGAGATATGGAGTGCGTTAATTGCAGATGCACTAGCCATTGAAACAGTCGAGAAAGATTCTGAAGGCAATACATTGCTTATCCAAGTGCCACGTATTTCTGTGCACATAGGCGTCATGCGTGTTGCCTCTCTCGCGGGCGCATTACGGGGACTTACTGGCGGGCAAAATCCAGCTCTCGAATTTTTATGTGTAGCTGATTTTGGTGATAGCACCCACGGTGTTCTTCTCACTGACCCAAGTCCGTTTTGCGCTTTATTAAGCGGCAAGGAGCAACGCTTGCTCCTTATGAGCCATAGAGAGGTTCTCACTCTCTATGTAGAGATGAAAGTACAGATGGTCGGGTATAATATTTCGCGGTACCCTTCGAAAGATCCGCCTGCAAAACGCGCCACTGAATATGCTCCCCAGAGCCCGAGTGAGGCGTTTCGTATGGCGCGCCACTATCTGGAGACCTAGACAACTTGCTGGTTTGTGTAGCGTAGCCTCTTTACAAAAGAGGCTTTTTGTTTGCAAAATTTTTGATTCAGGTGTATACTTTTTTGGTTATGAAACATATCTCAAAGAAAAAAGTAAAGATTGTAGCTACACTCGGTCCCGCCTCCGGCTCGGCCGATATGATAAAAGCGCTCGCCAAAGAGGGCGTCAATGTATTTCGCATTAATATGTCGCATTGCCCCAAGCCCGAGGTCTTAGAGCGTGTCAAACGCATTCGGGCTGTGGAGCGCGAGCTGGGAGTACCACTCTCTATTATGGGGGATCTTATGGGTCCCAAGATTCGTATTGGTGACGTAGAGCCGGGAACCGAGCTTGCAGTAGGGGGAGAGATTTGTATTGGAGCAAAAGCTGTGCGCGGTACTGCCAAAGAAATATCGCTTAATTTTCCTACCATTCTTAAGAGCCTAAAAGCCGGTAATGAGATTTATATCGGAGATGGTCAGATAAAGCTCATAGTCAAAAAAACTATTCCCGGTGGCGTGCTTGCCACAGTGGCTGTTGGCGGGCCACTTCTCTCGCGCAAAGGATTTTCCGCGCATGGCATGACGCTCAAGCACATGGCGCTTACCAAAAAAGACCGCGAGGATACTGCGACTCTTATCGAAGCGGGAGCGGACGCGATTGCTATTTCTTTTGTCCAAGGTCCCAAAGATGTTGAAGCTATCCGCAATTTGTTACCCAAAAAGAATCCGCCGTTTCTCTTGGCTAAAATCGAGACACAGTCTGGCGTGGATCACGCGGATAAGATTTTGGATGTGGCGGACGGTCTTATGGTAGCGCGGGGTGACCTTGGACTCTCGGTGCCGATGGCGGATGTGCCACATATCCAAAAACGGCTTATCGCGCTTTGTCTCAAACGTGCCAAGCCGGTAGTGACGGCGACCCAGATGCTCGACTCTATGGCTTCCCGTCCTATCCCAACGCGTGCAGAGGTGACGGATGTTGCCAATGCCATCTTGGATGGTACGGACGGGGTGATGCTTTCCGATGAGACGGCAACTGGCAAGTTTCCAGTGGAGGTGATACGCACTATGGTAAGTATTATTGAGCGTGCTACATCGGAGATAGGCAAGCGCTATTTCCCCGAGGATACTTCTATCGCCGGAGCTATTGGGGCTTCCGTGGTGCGTGTAGCAGAGCAAATTGGTGCCAAGCTCATCGTAGTGATGACGGAGAAAGGCGTGACCGCGCGGCGCATCGCACGGCACCGCCATATGCAGCCGATTATAGCTCTCTCCCCGCACCTAGAGACCTTGCGCCGACTCAATTTTTCTTGGGGTGTATATGGCTATCGCGTGCCAGTCATGAAGAGTGCCGATGATCTTTTGCTCCAGACCAAAAAAATCGCCAAAGCAAATGATATCATGTCTCTCAAAGAGGGGGATCTCTTTGTGGTAAGTGCCAGTATCCCATTTGGGGGAGCATCTGGTACGACTAATCTTGCGCTTGCCCAAAAAGTTTAGCGCGTAGATTCTTGGTTTGGTACCACGATATTCTCTGCTACTATGGTGGTATGAGTACCAAACGCATCATCTACATCTCTCTTTTTGTCCTGCTCGGCATATTGCTCCAATTTGTGGCACATGCGGTGCTTGAGATTTGGTATATCGGTCTTCTTCTCAATGATTTCGAGCGATATGGACTCGGGCTTAGCTGGGAGGTATGGGTGCAAATCCATAGTGTACTCTCTTTTGTATTTTTAGCGCTCGGGGTGCTCTTTGGCTACCAGCAAGGGAAACACTGGTGGCAGAAGATTTATATTGAACATGCCTATCGATGAACGAAAAAAATATAATTCCTTTTACTGATTTTGCCAAGGTGGATCTTCGTGTTGCGCGTATTCTTGAGGCAGAGCGGGTAGAGGGGTCGGATAAACTTTTACGTTTGCAGGTGAGCCTAGGGGATGAGAAGCGCCGCCAGATTTTGGCAGGTATCGGCAAAAAATATACGCCCGAGGAGCTTATAGGTCGCGAGATTATTATTGTCGCCAATCTTGAGCCGCGGTCGCTCATGGGGTTTGAGTCGCAAGGCATGCTCCTTGCCGCCGGGGACGCCGCAGGTCCCGTATTGTTACAGCCGGATACAGAAGTTTCTCCTGGCTTGGAGATTCACTGATATAGGTAAAAAGACAAAAAAGAAAACCCCAGAAGTTTGGGGTTGTTTTTGTTTTGGCAGGTTACTCTTGAGGTACTGGATGCGCAGAGAACCATCCAAAAGTTTGTTGAGAGCAGAAGAGTTCGCCGCAGGGGCAGGGGGGATTGTAAAATAAATACGCAAGTCCGAGTCTATTTTTGGCGAGAAATCGTCTCACGGATATCTCATCTACAATTCCCATTGCGGACATGTTTTGTATGCACGCGCTATCTTGCGTATGTGCCTCACTTCGTGTTTGCCAAGCGGTCATAAGTTCCAGCGATGAGTCCGCGATAACGATCCATCCATCAAGGAGGTGACTCTTGATTTTGGCAAGCACGGCCGAGGGATCATCGAGGTGGTGCAGAGATCGGAGAAAGAGAACCACATCTCCTGGCTGAATGGAAAACGCTCTGCCGATACTTTCCACCACTTCCTCACAAATGAATGTGATTTGTTCGAGTGCTCGGGGGAGTGTTTCCGAGATTTTGGCAAAAACCCGTTGCATCTCCCTTTTATTGGCATCTACATACACAATCGGGGTATGTGATGTTAAGTTCATCAGTAACTCCGCTGACCCTCCAACGGCAATGACGCGCCTCGCCTCTGGATGCAGGGCTTTGATTATGCGAAAGACTTGCACATCGCTTCGGTCTTCGAATTCTACATGCGCAAACTGCAACATGTTGGGCGTGGTTAATGCGTCTAAGTCGAGTGTTTTCATGGTTGCTTCCACGTGGCGCTCCTTTCCTCTGACAAATTACTTCACCACGAGCATAGCAGATTGCATCAAAAAATAAAATACCCCTTGTTTGTGGGGTATAAAAGGTATCGCACTGGCTCCGAATGCCGTATGTTGTTTGTCCACAGCATCCGCCACGTTCCAACGTCCACACCGCGCTTTCGCGTTGTCCATTTTGGCTACGATAGCCAGTGCGGGGAGTTCACGACTCCTTGTCAGGGTTTAAAAAATGCACCCGGGAATAGGTGTAAAAAATGAGGGGGATCCTGGCAACGTGCTCGAGCCGTGAACGCTGTATTGGAGGATGGAGGAGAAAAGGGGCGGAGGAGGCTAGTAGCAGAAGAGAAGAAGCAAGGTAGGCAAGTTACGATTGCGTGTTGGCGGGTGATGTAGCTCTCTATGAGATTCCACACAGACACCTCTTTTTTCCTGTATGAGAAAGTTCAAGTACTTAGCCAATCTAGCAAATATATAGTATCTGTCAATCAGCCTATTCATTTTGATATACTATTGAGTATATGAATAAAAAAGTACTCACGCTTTGCCTAGTATATGACAATGCTCGAATTTTGCTTGGTATGAAAAAGCGGGGATTTGGTGCGGGCAGATGGAATGGGTTTGGCGGCAAAGTACAGGAGGGAGAGACGGTTGAGGCGGCGGCACATCGCGAGCTGGCAGAGGAGGCGGGTATTCGGGTGCCGGAGCTTACCAAACGTGCGGTACTGGAGTTTTTGTTTGAGGGAGATCCTATGGTACTTGAGACACATGTGTTTAGCGCTTCTGTATTTGAGGGTGAGCCGACGGAATCCGAGGAGATGCGTCCACAATGGTTTTTGCATCCGGAGATACCATTTCAGGAAATGTGGGCGGATGATCGTCATTGGATGCCTATATTGCTTTCCGGCAAAAATTTTATGGGACGGTTTTTATTCAGCGCGGATCATCGGCTTTTGGAACACGATATTCACGAGGTTTAAATTTTTTATCATTTGCTAAAAACAAAAGCACACAGAGAGTGCGCTTTTTTTGGGGCTGGGAAGGGGGTTGTGTGCTTTCTCGATGGACGTTCCGAGGAGGCGCATAACCCCCCTCCCGATTGAGTTGCTGGTACAATCACCAGCTAGTTTTTAAGTACCATGTTTCTGCGTCTTCTGGCAATCAGTTTTTGCCAAACATGTGCATAGAAATTGCATTTGACGCCCGTCGTATTCTCACGTATCTTGTAAACAAATGAATCTTAAAAAAGGAGGACGCTAGTATGGGATCAACCGCAGTTGCTGTCGAGGTATCCAGGAAGGTTCCCGTCGTGCCGTCTGGTTCCATAAAATCCCTGGTACGGTACGAGAAGATAGATTTTTCCTTGGTGCATTTCAACCCCAAACAACCACGTAAGAAGTTTGACCAGAAAAAAATTGAGAATCTAAGCACCTCATTTCGTAATGAGGGATTGCTACAGGCGCCGATAGTAAAGTCACATCCTACCATACAAGGCCACTATGAGCTGATGGTGGGAGAGCGGAGATTTCGGGCTCTCCAAGCCCTTGGGGTTACGAGCTATGAACTTGGTATATGGACGGGAGACCCGGACACATTTATTGCCTCTCTCATAGAGAATATTCATCGCGAACAATTGAATCCGATCGAGGTAGCAGAGTCCTATCGGGTGTTGCGGGATGAGAAAGGCATGTCCTTGAAAGCTATAGGGGAGCTCGTGGGAGTAACCTATCAGACGGTAAGCTCGTATCTTCGGCTATTGGATCTCCCCCCGCATATCCAGCAGATGATAATTGATGATAAGCTACCGAAAAAGGTCGCCCTTAATTTTTCTAAGTTCAAAAAAGGTCAGGGGTATAAAGATGCACAGCTTATTCGGATGGCGCATGAGCTGATGAACGGTATAACGCCAATGGAGATGCAAGCGGGGTACAGTGGGATTGATGAGCGTGAAGCACTTGAGCATCGTCTGCGCGGCATGCGTCTGCCTACCAACGCCGAAGAGTTGCTTGCTCGTTTTATGAAAGAAGCTTCACGGGTTTCTAGTATCCTTGCCTGTGTAGAAAGATTGGGGGATGCGGGAGATACGGATCTACAACGAGCATGGAATCGTATGGCGACGATAGGGCAAAGGACTTTTTTGCGATATCTTGATACATTCGTGCAGGTGGCACCCTTGGTACAGGGCTTTGCGGGGAGATTGAGGTCGGCAAACGAACATATTGATTCCGATGAGGTGCGTCGGGCCAAGCGTGAGCGCGCGTTTGGCAATGCCACACGCGTAGTACGCTTACTTTTGTACGAAGGCATCAATGTCAAAGTAAATCTGGGAAGAGCGTTTGTTATCCGGCAATTACGTCTTTCCACAAAGTGGCAGAAGACCGTAGACAATACCGTTATCGGCGCGCTCCGGGTTGTGGGATTGTACTGGTACCATACACCTGATGATACCCTGCGCGATCAGCCACTCCAAGGGTTTCTGCCCTTTATAACCGGTATCAAGGATGCATTTAAGGTACGTGAGTACAAGGAGTTTCTGGCGCGTATCCGGGATCTGGATGACTCGGATGATCCCATCGATATTACGGAGGCGGAGAAACTTAAACCTGCGGTTTCGCAAGTAGGCGGTCAATAATTGGCTGCTTTTTTTTGGCAAAAAAAAGACGCACGAGTGCGTCATGGATCATCAAATAATGTTTGGAGAGATTGGACTATGTCTTCGGTATCCAGCGGTGGCGTATCTTCCAAAAGGAACAAGAGATCGGCCGCAATCTCATCCCCGGTGCTCACAGGAGGCACTGCCGCGGATTTTTTTACTGAAGGTTCGTCAAAGATATCTCGTAGGAAGAGGAGAGCAGTAGTATGTATCTGGCATATACGTCCTTCGGTGACGCCAAGTATTTCAGCGATTTCCTGCAGAGTCAGCTCCTCTTCATAGTAGAGGGCGATCACGAGCCGTTCACGCTCGGGGAGCTCCTCGCGACACACGACAAGGCGCTCCAGAAGTGATGCACGTTCGACGATTGTCTCCGGACCTTCTATGCTCGGATGTGTTCGATCGATCATGTTTACATCTTCTAAGGCCACCATGATGGCTTGGTCTAGCTTTGCATCTATGCGAAAATATGCCTCAAGACTGATACCAAGCTCTTCGGCAACCTCCTCTTCGGTGGTCTGTCTGTGCACTCGATCTACCATACGTTTTTTGGCAGATTCAACTCTGCGTCTCCAATGGCGAATTGAGCGTGATACCCAATCAAGAGACCGCAGATATTCCATAATCTCGCCTTGGATGCGGTATCGGGCGTATGTTTGAAATACTGCCCCGCGCTTTGGGTCAAATCGCGCTTTGGCCTCCAGGATTCCTACAATACCGGCATGTATGAGAGATTCTAGGTCTACACCAGGAGGTAGTCTTTGGTGTATGCGTTCAGCAATGAGGCGGACCAAAGGGGTGTATGCTCCTATAAATTCATCATTTGAAAGTGGCAGGGCTCCGTTTTTGCTCTCGGGAGGAGAGCCATTGCTATGGTGTTTTGACATATGCGACTCTCCTTTTTTACAATGAGCAGATTTGCTATTAGAAGTACCAGTATTTGTTTCTCGTGTCAATTTTCATGTTTTATGCTACAAACGAGTGTATCATATGATTCATTTTTCAATTCTTAAAAAATCAAAAAAGTCTCGTGCCCGGCTCGGACTCCTTGAGACGCCGCATGGTGTGGTGGAGACCCCGGCATTTGTAGGTGTAGCGACGCAGGCCACTGTCAAAGCCATGACGATGGATCAGGTGCGCTCTACCGGCATGCAACTTTTGATTGCCAATACCTATCATCTGCATATTCGCCCCGGGGAGGATGTCGTCAAAAAAGGTGGTGGACTGCACAAGTTTATGGACTGGGATCGTCCACTCATGACCGACTCGGGCGGGTTTCAGGTATTTAGTCTGGGGTTTGGCAAAGACCGCGGTACGGGTAAGATCCTCAAAGAAAAGTCCGACGAGAAGATACGCGAGGGCGAGCAACCGCGTACGGTGCGTATCACCGAAGATGGCGTGGAGTTTCGCTCCTATGTGGACGGCCGCAAGCTTTTCATCGGCCCCCGGGAGTCCATGCGGATTCAGGAAAAATTGGGTGCGGATATTATATTCAATTTCGATGAGTGCACCTCGCCGATAGCGGACCATGCCTACACCAAAAAATCTTTAGACAAAACACACCGTTGGGCGCGTGTTTGTATCGACAGCAAAAAATCCAAGCAAGCGCTCTACGGTGTGGTACAAGGCGGCAAGTTTAAAGACTTACGTATCGAGTCGGCAGAGTTTATGAACAAGCTTCCTTTTGCGGGATTTGGTATTGGCGGAGAGTTTGGCGATGATAAGCGCCAAATGACGAAGATGATTGATTGGGTAGTCTCGGAGCTGGATGAGGCGCGCCCGCGGCATCTTTTGGGTATTGGATATCTTGAGGATATGCCCAAAATTATTGCTTCCGGGATTGATACATTTGATTGCATTGTGCCGACACACTATGCACGCAGAGGTGTCGCATTTACTTCGCGTGGGAGACTTGATATTGGGCGCACCGAATTTTTGTCGGACAAAAAACCATTGGATCCCAAGTGTTCTTGCTTTGTGTGTCAAAATCATACACGCAGTTATTTATCACATCTTTTGCGGGCGCATGAGATTACGCCGCTCACCCTGCTCTCATTCCACAATATGCATTATTTTAATGCCTATGTGTCCATGCTCCGCGAGGACATTAAGAAAGGTAATCTCTAAGCCATATGCCAAGTTCGCTTGAGCGTGTGCTCAAACAATATGATTATATGTTGCCAGAGCGCTTGGTAGCGAAATGCCCGGTCACTCCGCGGGATGCCGCGCGGATGCTGGTCTATCAGCGAGCAACAGATACGATACGGTGGGATACATTTCTGCATCTCCCCAAATATCTTCCCAAGGGTGCGGTGCTCGTATTCAATAAGACCAAGGTTTTTCCGGCGCGACTCAAACTAAAAAAAGAAACGGGTGGTACAGTAAAAATTTTATACGTCAAACACGATGCGCGCTACTTGTATGCGCTTTGTGACAAGCCCCTGCGAAACGGCATGAAACTTTCTTTGGGGGGAGTGGTGCGTTTTGCGGTACGCGCCAAAAAAGAGGCGGTCTATACACTGGTGCCACATATGCCGGTGAGTAAGGTGATGGAGTTATTCTTGCGTTATGGGGAGACGCCCATCCCGCCGTATATCAAAAACTCTCCGCTCTCGGAATCACGTCTACGCAAGGAGTACCAAACGGTATTTGCCTCCGCGCTTGGCTCGGTAGCCGCCCCCACGGCGTCACTGCATTTTACCAAGCGTCTCTTGTCGCGTATCAAAAAATCCGGATGCGATATTGCATTTGTCACACTACATGTAAATCTGGGGACATTTGCACCCATAACCCAAATAGCATTGCGTACGGGACGTTTGCATGAGGAGTATTATGAGATAGACGCGCGTACAAAAACTTTGCTCGAGTCGGCCAAGCGTGCCGGTCGGCCGATTATCGCTGTGGGTACTACAGTGGTACGTACCCTTGAGTCTGCGGCAGATAAAAAGGGAGTGCTCCAAAGACCCTCTGGGTTTACAGATCTTTTTATTCGTGAAAAATATCAGTTTCGTTTTGTAGATGGCATAATTACTAATTTTCATGTGCCCAAATCGAGTCTCCTCATCCTCGTTGCCGCGTTTGCGGGTCAGAAAAATATTTTGGATTTATATCAGACCGCCATCAAGAAAAAGTTTCGATTTTTTTCCTTCGGTGATGGGATGCTTATTTTGGGTTCAAAAATCCCAAATCCCAAGGCCAAGTGACCAAAGGGGGTATTTTGTGTCCCAAAGTATTTTTGGCTATAATAGGCTTATGTCTGAAGAAATATCTCCAACAAAAGCCGATCAGAAAAGTATTCGCAAAAAAGCTAGAGAGCAGACCATTGGCTATATTGTCGGCGCGTTTGGACTTGTCGCTGGTCTTGCCTGGAATGATGCGGTCAAAGCATTTATTGAATACGCATTTCCCATGAGTGCTGGCGGAGGGCTTGCGGCGAAGTTTGTCTATGCGCTCCTGATCACCCTTGCGGTAGTGGTGATTACGACCTATCTCTCCCGTCTTACGGAAAAAGAAGGGTAAGCGCCTCTTAGATATTATTATAGCGTTGCCGGCGTAAGTCGGTTTTTTCTCTTGTAAAATTGTCGGTTAAAGTTCTAGCATAGCTTTATGGATGAGTTGTTCGCAGTTTATAAACCCAAAGGCCCGACGTCGCACGATATAATCATGCGCATTCGCCGTATTACCGGTGAGCGACATGTGGGGCACGCGGGGACGCTGGATCCCTTAGCATCAGGTGTTTTGGTGGTGGGTGTGGGCAGAGCCGCTACGCGCAAACTTACCAGCGAGATCCGCAAAGACAAGACCTATATTGCCGATATATATCTGGGAGCTTCCAGTGCTACCGATGATGCTGAAGGTGAGCGTACTACCCATGCCGTAGCACATATACCTACAGATGAGACGATCTTAGTTGTGCTCCAAAAATTTGTAGGGCGGATACTGCAACGTCCGCCGGTGTATAGCGCACTCAAAATTTCCGGCAAGCCCGCCTACAAGCGGGTGCGGGAGGGGGAGCGTGTCGAGCTAGCGCCGCGCGAAGTGGAGATCCATGCAATTAAACTGCTTGCCTATGACTGGCCGCATCTCAAGATTCAGGTAGATACGGGATCGGGCGTCTATATACGAGCGCTCGCACGGGATATCGGCGAAGCTTTGGGGACGGGCGCATATCTTGCGGATTTGGAGCGCACACGCGTGGGGGAGTTTGGGGTGGAAGGCGCAGTACGTCTCGCGGATCTCGTGAAGCATCTAAAAATGTAACCGCTTGATTGCAAGGGCATGATCCTATATAGTTTCTGTAGAAAAAGTCTGAAGGGGGCTCTCTTATGGCAGTAAAAAAAATTCTTGTGGCGGATGCCGACCATGATGTAAGGCTCTATGTAGAGACAACTCTTCGAGTGCCATCATGGTCCTATCAGATTATCTTGAAAGAAGATTTGCTTTGGTTGGCTGTGGGCTTATCTGAAGGATGGCCGGACTTTATTATTGTCAGCGGGGAGCTCGTCGCTCAATCCATCAAGGCCTTTGTGGATAATGTCCGCAGGGGTCATCCACGCTTGCCAATACTCATTATGGTGCCGAAAAACCATAACTATTTTGGTAATTTTGAGATGGTCTACTCTATACAAAAGCCGTTCTCTCCGCTCGAGCTTTTAGAGAAGTTGCAGGAGATACTTACTGTATCCTGTGCGAACCCATAGTCCTGAAAGATTGTGGGTTTTTATTTTGTATGGATGTGTGTATACTATAGGCATGGAACATTCATGTGTGAAGTGCGGTGGGTCAACTGCCGGATACAAGTGTGATGGTTGTGGAGCCGGATGTGATGAGAGTAACAGTCAGCATAGCTGCGGTACCGGAGTATGCGCGCCACAGTGCTCTGGTTGTGGCGAGCCCGAGACCAAGTGTACTTGCCAACGGTAGTTTTTTGCAAAAAGACAACTCATGAAAAGGTTGTTTTTTTGTTTGGATATATATAGGTCATGGCTAGTAAAATACAGCCATCTTGTATTAAAAGATAAAATCTCTATAATATAAATAGCTTATTAAGGTAACCAATTTTATTTATGGAGCCAGAAATACGTATGGAGCCCCAGCAGACTCCAGCACCAGTTCCCAGTCCGTACATGGTCCCTATGGCTATCGTTATTGCAGGAGCCATGATTGCCGGGTCCATTTTTTACTCGGGTGGTAGCCGTTCAGGAGTGGCGAATATCAAAGATGCTATAGATCCGACACTTACGGCAGACGACCAAGGGGCCAAAGGGATGGACAGTGTCAAGCCGATAACCAAAGACGACCATATCTTGGGCGATCCCAACGCGCCGGTCAAAATTGTAGAGTTCTCGGATTTGGAGTGTCCATTTTGCAAGCGATTCCACGATACGACCAAACAGGTCATGGATGAGTATGGCAAATCCGGTAAAGTTGCGCTGGTATTCCGCCACTTCCCACTTGAGCAACTGCACCCCAAGGCCCCCAAAGAAGCCGAGGCTACCGAGTGCGCCTACGAGCAAGGAGGAAACGCAAAGTTCTGGGATTACACCAATCGCATATTCGAGGTTACGCCATCCAACAATGGTTTGGATTTAAATCTTCTGCCAAAGTTTGCCGAGGATCTTGGACTCAATCGTGCTCAGTTCGAATCTTGCCTCTCTTCGGGTAAATATAAGGACAAGGTACAGGCTCAGTATGATGATGCAGTTGCCTCCGGTGGTACCGGTACGCCGTACAGCATCGTGATCGCTCCCAATGGCAAAAAGTTTGTCGTAAGCGGCGCCCAGCCATACAGCGCGGTCAAAACAATTATCGAGCAGGCACTCAAGGAAAACTAGTATCCAGTAGTAAGTCGTACGTGTTTAGTAATAGGTACAAAAACCCCGCACGATATGCGGGGTTTTCCACAGGCGTATTGACATACCACGGTATCTCTTGTAGCATCGAGACATGGATTTTATTAGTCAATCAGCTGTATATTTTTGGCTCAACTGCGGAGTGCTCCTTATGGGCATTCTCTTTATTGTGCTTTGCAGAAAACAGCGGGAGGTTGGGTTAGTCAGGATATAAGAACTATACAATGATTACCACACCGATCCCGCTCTAGCGGGGTCGGTTTTCTTTCGGAGTGTTATGCTGTTTATCTCCACGGAGATAGGTAGCTTACGCATCGAAATTGGGTATGTGCAGATTAGATCTTTTACATTTTAGGAAAAGGAGGAGTTATGGAGAAAGTCATGGGTCCTTGGACGTTTACGTTATGCGATACAAGGCTTCAGATGACGGATCGTGAGCTTGCGGAGACAAAAGATATCATCCACGCCTGGGAGCCGGCGTTTGCCAGAGAAGAAAATGCGTCTGTAAGAATTTTTGGCAAGCCCTCAATATTAGTGCGGGTTGATTATGCTTGCCAGAGCGATGGCAGTATCGGTGTCTATGAGGTTGAGGAACGGCCATGTGGTATGGGCATGGGTATGCAGTATCACCCATATTTTTGTGAACACTTTTCGCGATTGTTCCGTCGTTGGTACCAGACCTGCGGCAAAATAACATCCGTTGTTTCTCCACATAGGGTTAATTCATGCGATGATACTGCGTGGGCGAGTGAGTTGCGCTTGGACATCAAGTACACGTACGATGTACCGGAAGACGGAATTTATTGGGTACGTGCCGACCCACACGAAACGGATTACCACTCTCTTGTGTCTTCATCGCTTACCACGATATGCAATGAAGGAGATAAGACGTATGGTCCTAAACTTGGTCTCTGGAAAGAGATACCACAAAATCCTGACGAGCTTCCCTGGGAGGTGGGATTTGCCATAAAACCATTACAGGGCAGTAAGATGGAAAATCTCTATCTTTGGAAGCCGAGGGCACGCGACCTTGGGGGTATCGTAACGAAAACTCGAATTTTGAAAGAGATTGAACAGGGGAACGTCGCATTCTATCAAGAATGGATTGACCCGGAATACCCATGCTTTTTGCCTGATGGGTACTTCATGATCCGACGGGTATTTTTCGGCTGGGATGTCGATTCAGAAGACTGGGATTGTTTAGGAGGTTTCTACACCGCCCGGCCCGGACAACAATGTCGGTTGCATGGCGCATCAGATGCTACCTTTGGGATTATCATGCCATAACCTTCTCTACCAGGGTCCATACGGGCCCTTTTTCTTTGGCATAATTTTGATTTTTTGGGTAACATCCGGTATCATCTATCCGTGGAAGATATAGAAAAAATACTGAAACAACTCGTCGAATTCCAATCAGTGACCCAGGATCAGGAAGAAAATGGGCGCCTTTTGGACTTTGTAGAAAATACGCTGAAGTCTCATATGCATGTGCGGCGATTTGTATACAAGGGGTATCATGCTTTATTTGCTACGGTGGTGAATACAAAAAAACCAAAGATTGTTCTTGCCGCACATTGCGATGTCGTACCTGCGCCGCAACGACTTTTTCGTATGAAAGCCAATGGTAGCAAACTCATTGGTAGAGGAGTTTTGGATATGAAGTTTGCGATAGCTTGCTATATGCGTTTAGTGACAGAGCTCAAGAAAAATCTGAAAGAGTATGATTTGGGTATTATGATTACCTCTGATGAGGAGGTAGGAGGATCTCATGGGGTTCAATATTTGCTCGATAAAGGATATGGTGCTGGGCGCATAGCTTTTTTGCCCGATGGTGGCTGGGAGTGGCGTATTGAGACAGGAGCAAAAGGAGTCTGGCATATTGATGTCGAAGCTGTCGGCAAATCTGCACATGCCTCCCGTCCCTGGGAAGGAGAGACGCCATTTTTTGAGTTTTTTGAATTTCTAAAGGATCTCAAAGGCCAATTCTCTTCGGCAGTGTGTGATGGGAAGGATCACTATCATGACACAGTGACCGTTGGCAGAATCATGGGGGGCGAGGCCGTCAATCAAATACCGTCGTTTATTCGCGCCTCTGTAGATATCAGACATATCCCGGAGACCACCAAGAAGGATTTGGAGCGGCGCATCTTGTCAGTTATGAAAAAATACAAAAAAATATCCATGACGGAGCGTGTCTATGGCTATGCTTCCAAAACAAATCTTGATATCCCGGAGATACAGACGTTTCGTCAGATCGCGCGTCGCCATGGTATACAGACAGGCTCTATGTTTTCACATGGTTCATCGGACGCTAGATTTTTTGCAGAGAAAAATATTCCCACGCTCATTGTTTGGCCACGCGGTGGTGGGCATCATAGTGACGATGAATGGGTACAGCGTAGAGACATAGAGACGTACTATAAGATTTTGCGCGATTGGGTGCTCGCCACGGCAAAATGACCAACGCAAAATTTTTATACGGGGAATAAAAAATCCAGCGTAAGCTGGATGGTGGGGTGTCTCGGGGAGGAGCTGCTGCTATGCCTTAAATCCCGGTGCGTCCCAGTAGCCGATGCAGGCCATCTCCTCGCTATCTCCGTCAAGTTTTACGAACAAAAACGGGTCTGTATAGAGATAACTTACACTTACACAAAGTCCTGCATCAAGGGCGGTTTTGGCTCGTTCGGCTATTATATGGGGAACCGTTTTGGTATTCCAGTATTCTAGCCATTTTATAGGGACTTCTTTCCACGAGAGCAATTTGAACTGATTCAGTGATTCTGGCATGATCTGCCAGGGAAGAGACCAAAAAAGTTCAGCGAGCCACGGGTGTCTTGCCCAGAAAAATGTCTTTTTGAACGTTTGCAGATATTCCTTCTGGTAGGCTCGTACTCGCTCCATTGGTATAGATGGCAGATCGAGCTCCTGTAGTTTCTGCCGGAGCGGTGATGGTGTGGAAAGCGATTCCACGGTAAGAGCAGTAATATCAACCTTCGGCGGCATTTGGGACATAGCGTGTCCTCCTTGTATAGGAACATTATCTATACGCTAGCAAACGTGGTCTCTTCAGACAAGCCACTCGTATGATATGATGCAGAGATGGATTTTGATATCATCCGAAAACTCAAAGCCAAGCGCAAAGAATTTGCCGATCGCGAGGGCAAAGAGCTTTATCGCGTTTTTTCCAATGAGACACTGGAGCTCACCGCCGCGGCATATCCTAAGACAAAAGCCGAACTCACGCTTATCAAAGGCTGGGGACCCAAAAAAATTGCTGCCTATGGCGATCAGATCTTGGCTTTGTTCGCGGGCGGGGCATCTACGTCTTTGCCGGATGAAGTTTTACCTCTGGAGGTTCAAGGAGCACGTGAGCCGGGGATACTCTCGGTTGCCCAGTTTTTGGACATCGTGAATCTTTCGCTCGCGCGTATGGGGTCCATCAAGGTACGTGGTGAGCTAAGCGATGTCTCGGGTAATGGTATGGCATTTTTTGATCTCAAAGATGCGGAGGGGACTGATGCAATTGCCAAATGTTTTTTGGGCCGATGGCAATACGAGCGGTTTTCGCATCTTTTGGAGGCGGGGCTTGAGGTGGTGATTACCGGCCGCCCCAGTGTCTATAAAAGTGGTAGTTTCCGCATCGTAGTCGAGTCCATCGAGCCGGTAGGCGAGGGGGCGCTCCAGAAGGCGTTTGAGGCGCTCAAGAAAAAACTTGAAGCCAAGGGGTATTTTGCCTCCTCACGCAAACGTGCCCTGCCCAAGATTATCAGAACAATTGGCGTTATCACCTCCGAGACGGGTGCGGTCATCAATGACTTCCGGCGTAATATTGGCGAGTTTGGCTTTCGTATAGAGCTTTTGGATGTGCGCGTGGAAGGGGATGAGTCCGAGGAGTCTATTGTCTCCGCAATTCGCTGGTTCAACGTGCATCGTCCCGAGCTGGATGTTCTGGTGCTCATGCGTGGCGGCGGTGGATTGGAGAGTATGCGGGCATTTAACTCCGAAGGGGTTGCAGAGGCCATTGTCACCTCGCGTCTGCCGCTTATTACCGGTATTGGTCACGAAAAAGACGAGACGATTGCGGGATATGTCTCGGATAAAAATTTTTCTACGCCGACAGCGGTTGCCAATTTTATCCGGCAATCCAGAGAGACCATGTTGGAGCGAGTTGAGTTTGCCGGATCGGATCTCATCATGGGATTTGCCGAACTCATGGCATACAAAGAAGACTTGCTTGCCCGCGTGCATGAGGGACTTATTCGTGCATTCCAGAACGCAATGGAGCGCTATGGATTTGTGTTGCGGCGGCTGGCGGCGGATCTCGCGGGAGGGTTGGGGCAGATATTCGCCTCATTCCATATGTTGGAGCGGCGGTTTGCAAGTGAGATGCATGCGTACTATCAGCATATTGGGGACGCGCGACATCGGGTAGATCGGCTCTCGCTCCAGTCTCTTACCGCTATGCTTGAGCGTCAAAAACGCGCAGAGGCCCGTCTGGAGGTAGCGGAAGCCGCACTCTTACCCCTAAGTCCGACAGCAATACTGGAGCGCGGATATAGTGTAGTTACAGATGCTGTAGGCAAGATTATCAAGTATAGCAGAGATGTGCGCGTCGGTGAGTTATTGCAGATAACGCTCTCCAAGGGCAAAATAGATTCGCGGGTAGAAAAAATACAAGAATAAGATATGGCCATGCTGTTTCATCTTAGATGGGGCTTTAAGTGAAAATATTGCTTAATACCTCTTCTCTCAAGGTTAAAGAATGTTTTTAACCTGAAAGGTCGATTATTAAGAAGTAAATCTGGAGAGACTCCTGTCATTTAAGCAGGTCTTTTCAGGTCAAGCATATGTACAAAGTAATTTTGGTTAGGGTTTTTCTAACTGAGTTACTAAAGATATGCGTCTTGGCGCTCTCCATTAAGGAGGTTGTTGAGACCATCTTTAGCCCTTGCAAATTTCTTAAACCGCCCATAAGTAAGAACTATGGGCGGTTTTTTGTCCATGAAGAAAATTTATCCACAAACTTTTTCAAGGTTTAAAGATCTAAGGATAGAATTACTTCCTAACCTTTTTGGTGTTCGTGATATGGAATTTTATCGGGTTTCAAGTAATGCTCATTTTTTGTATAGACCTATAGAAATTAAGAAAAAGAGTGGTGGAGTGCGTCAAATATATGCTCCCTCTGGTAGATTGAAATTTTTACAAAGACGGATACTATCAAAATTACTCGAGAAAGTACGCTTGCCCCCATTTGTCTTTGGGGGCGTAAAAGGAAAGTCTATAATTAATAATGCGAGTTGCCATTTGGGGTCGAAATATTTACTGAACTTAGATATCGAGAATTTTTTCCCCAGTGTAAACTGGCAGCTTGTGCGTAAATTATTCATAGATCTTGGGTGTGATAGTAGCGTGGCCGATGTGTTAACTCGATTTACAACATTGGATTATCGGCTCCCACAAGGTGCTCCCACAAGTCCTTATATTTTAAATCTTGTATTAAGTAACCTTGACCGAAGATTTTTTCTATTAGCTTGCTCTAATAGACTTACCTATTCAAGATATTTTGATGATATTACAATCTCTGGTGGTAAGAG
The DNA here is from genome assembly GCA_001819875.1 of Candidatus Ryanbacteria bacterium RIFCSPHIGHO2_02_FULL_48_12. GTDB lineage: Bacteria > Patescibacteriota > Minisyncoccia > Ryanbacterales > 2-02-FULL-48-12 > 2-02-FULL-48-12. The sequence goes on from MHNR01000012.1 coordinate 29,648, forward strand.
ATTGATTGGGTTGGAGGAGAGCTTTTTAGAAATTCTTAGACAAGAAGGATTTACTATAAATCTTAAAAAAAAATATCTTTATGGCCCTAGTGAGGATAAGAAGGTAACAGGGTTAGTGCTCAAGAGTGGGGGAAGGATGGAATTAGTCAGCATGTCGGGGTTACTCAAATACTTAAATGAGCTGATTACGGAAGGTTTATCTAACCTTGATGGTATAAATTTAGAAAAAGAGAAGCAGACGCTTCTGGGGAAGATAGAATTTGTAAAATCAATAGACAAGGTAGATGGTCAAAATTTAAATACTCTTTTTAATAAGATTAAATGGGTTTAATGTGCTCAATCTCTGAGATGGTTACGAGAAAAATCCTTGCGCCGATGGCAACCGGCAAGTATGGGTGTTGAGAAAACGCTAACTTATCGAGAACGCTCTTTATAGTACCGCCAACGCGCATATGCGCCATGGCGGTTTTTTGTTTGTGTGTCTAATGCTACCATCATCGTATGGATGAGCTTGTGCGAGAGTTGGAACGAAAGGGTGTATTAAAATCAAAACGCATTGTGGATGCGCTTTTGGCGGTGGATCGCGTGGATTTTGTGCCTGGGCATATGAGAGACTTGGTATATGCGGATGAGGCTTTGCCTATCGGCTACGGGCAGACGATATCACAACCGTATACTGTGGTCTTTATGCTTGAGCTTTTGGGAGTACGTGCCGGGGATATCGTCTTTGAGGTCGGCTATGGATCAGGATGGCAAACCGTGCTTTTGGCACATATTGTAGGTAGTGGTGGTCATATATATGCCTGCGAGATTGTACCCGAGCTTTGCAAATTTGGCGAGGACAATATTGCAAAGCACGCGTCCTTGGCGTCGCGGGTTTCTCTGTATTGTCAGGATGCGAGTGCGGGGCTCCCCAAAGAGGCAAAAAATCGCGGGGGGTTTGATCGGATCGTCGCCGCGGCGAGTGCTACACAGGTGCCCAAAGCCTGGCGCGACCAGCTCAAGGGGGGCGGTGTGATGGTATATCCAAGTCATGAATCGTTGTGGCGGGAGACTAAGCGTGCGGGCGGAGATTTTGCGGTAGAGGAGTTCCCCGGGTTTGCCTTTGTGCCATTCGTTACGGACGATACGGCATAATCTTGTTGGGGATGTCGCTGTATATTGGAGAACTTTCGTGCTACAATGCAGATGGGTCCAGGACATCGAAAAGGCACCATGTTCATGGGATCTCCTAGATGGGTGACCGACGGGTCCTGGCCTTAGGGTTTTGGTTTCTAAATATCTTGTCCCCCCATAAAGGGGTTTTTTGTTTGGTAGTTTTTCCGGTAAGGGTACTACAAGGCCATGCTTACTGATGAGGAGGTCACAAAGCTTATTGGCGCATTTAAAGAGGTATTTGCTACCCGTACGGAGATTGAGGGCAGGTTTGACGCGCTCAAAGAGGATTTTTCAAAATTGCAGTCTTTCGTTGCTTAGTATGCAGAAGCTTTTTACCCACTCCCCAATAAGGGGCTTTTTGTTCCTATTATCAAAAAGAATCCACAGATAAGGATTTGGAGAGATGAGATGGTGCTATACTTGATGTATGAACGAGCAGGAGCTACGGGAGCGCATTGGGGAGAGATTTCCCAAATTGGCACCCGAGGAGAATATGGCGGTCATTTTAAAATCTATCGCCGAGATACATCCGGAGGTGCGCCCAAAGCTTGAGGAGTTTTTGCGCACCGGCATGACGCCGCCCTATGAGCTCGAAGGGTATGACGTGGCACGGCTCATGCGTGAGCAAGGTATGCATGAGCTTGCCGCTTACATGACGCTCTCCTGGCTCAAAAAAGATCCCGTAAAGGCACTCAAATCGCTCCAAAATTAATTTGGTATTCAAAGGTCGTTAGTAGCTAAGTGTTTGTACTCATATCATTTTTATGAAGTTACATACGATAGCATTTATCCTACTTATCATAGGAGGACTCAACTGGCTCCTCATGGGGCTTGTCGGTTGGGAAGTAGGGGAGATCTTTGGCGGATCAAGTGCCATGATCTCACGTATTATCTATATCTTGGTGGGACTCTCTGCGGTATATGAGATTGCAACCCACAAGGGGCGTTGCAAAGAATGCGATGCCGCAAAGTCCAGCTCGCCATCAATGCCATCTATGCCGAGCCAGCAAAAGCCGATGTAGTGGTCGGTAATGAAATGTATTTTCATTCGTTGTAGAGTATGGTGCATCATAAAGCGGCAAACCTCTCCCAGTCAGCGGAGAGGTTTGTTTTTGTGTATGAAGTAAGAATTTCCCCAAACAAAAAAATCGTCCCAAAACGAAAAAGTGCCCGAGGGCGTTGAGTGTGAAGTGTGGTGAGTGGTTAGTGTGGGTTGTGGTGTTTGAGAGTGGAGTGTGTGGTTTGTTTGGGGTGTTGTTGCCGATGGGCGAAGTGTTTTTGTGGGTTGTGTAAGGTGCTTACATTCTCAATATATACCTTGGGTATTAGGTGTGCAATAAGTGAGAGGCTAAAGGTGTGGATAAAAAAATATTTATTTCCAACCCTCTCATACCATTTATGCTTTACTGTGTCCCACTCGAATCTGTGGGTAGTGCTATCGTAGCGATTGTTTTTTCTGTAAACAATACTTCAGATATTATCCTAAACGGATCTTTAGCATAAGAAGCATGGCGAATATTATTTTGATTTTCGAGTAGCCATCGTATTCTATATTTCATAATATCGCTTTCCACACTTGCAAGAATTTCTTCTCTTGAGAACCACCCCACATCAAGAATCTCATTATCTGCTTTGATATCACCACCTCTATATTCTGAAAAAAAGTCTAGGATTACCTTGGGCGGCTCACTAATACTTGAGTAGATAGCCGACATTTTTTTTATTTCGATATGAACATTTGTCTCCTCTAAAACCTCCCTCTTCAGAGCTGAAATGACATCTTCGCCCTCCTCAACTTGCCCCCCCTGGTATCTCCCATCCTCGCCATTCTGTTCTAGCCAACAAAAATTGGTCATACCTGTTTCGTATAAGACTACCAACCGCAACTATGTGTTTGGGGTATGCCATACCGTCAAAGATAACATAAAATAAGTTTCGTCTCTAAAAAAACAAAAAATACTGTGCAAAAAAATAATTTGTTTGCACAGTATTACTCACAAGGGAAGACCCAATAGTGTATATCCAAATGAGTGAGCAAAGTCATATAAAATACTCTAAGGTGTAGAGGCTAAAGGTATGGATAAGTATGATATATCCAAAAAGTATTGACATATATGGATATTTTTAGTAAAATCGCAGTGGTTTTTAGTTTTTTGATAGAATAATACAAGAGAAGGGGGATCTTATGGCTCTAGCAAGCAGAGATATCCGCGATTTTGAGTGCGACAAGGTGGTGCGCATCCTGCAGGCAGATGGCGGGTATGCCAGGATTCGAGTCCAGACAATAGATCGAGACCTCTATCTTTGTGTCGAACCAAAAGAGGGTGACCCGGGGAGAGAGGCCGCGGTTGCATTTATTGTGGAGATATTTGAGATTTTGAAAAAACAGGTTTTTGTCCCCGTGGCTCAAGGTCCTGTCAATGCGCCAGTAGAAAAAATTTCTCTTCTGCGGACATGGCTAAACCGGGATGACTATCCAATCATCCGCACTATCAATGCTATTCTCGAGCTCGATCCGGAGCCAAATAGCGAGCTCGTCCAAGCGCAAGATTCTCTATAGGTATAAGTATAAGAGCGTATCATACGCTCTTTTTTGTTTCAGGGTAACCGCGTGCTACCATGTGCCTATAGGTGAAATACAACAACTAACTACATACTATCTATGGCATCTCAAATATCCAAAGACGTGCAGAGCCACGGTGTCAAAATCTCCCAGCCACGCAAAGAGGAGGCCGAATACGGAAAGACCAAAAAAGGCATGCAGGCCTGCAAAAAATGTCATGCCTATTTTTATAAAAAATCGTGGCATCATGATCTGCCCGGCGTGAAAAAAGGAGAAAAGAAACCTGTCCCCGTGTTTACGTTTACGCTTTGTCCGGCGTGTCAGATGATACAAAACCGGCAGTATGAGGGCAAGGTCATCGTGGATGCTGCTCCGGCACATTTGCTCACCGAGATCATCAATCTCATCAACGCTTATGGTGCGCGCGCCTACCATGCTGACACCCAGCATCGCATCATCAAGGTACAAAATGCTAAATCGGGTATTACAGTGACTACTACCGAAAATCAGCTTGCCATCAAACTCGCTAAAAAAATCAAAGCGACATTTCATGCCTCAAAATTGATGGTGATACATCTTAAAGATCCTTCGGATGTGGAGCTCGCACGTGTCATATTTGCGATGGACATGGATCGCGCCAAGTCCCTAAAGTCTTAGCTTTCCTATGCCGGATATCTCCGTAGAGCAGATACTCCTAGCGTTTGGGTACGCGGGGATTTTTGGCGCCATGATCGCCAATGGGTTTTTTAGCTTTCCCTCAAGCCAGGTGCTCTATATTATCGCGGGATATTTTATCTCCACGGGATATTTTGATTGGTTTTGGGTGCTATTTGTGGGAGCGTTTGGGAACACCATCGGCAACGTCGTACTCTATGAAGTGGTGCGCAAACATGGTCTCTCCTACATTACCAAATATCGAATGTTTCCGGAGCGCGAAGTCCGCAAGGTGCAGGTGGCATTCAATCGCCAGGGCGCATGGTTTTTGTTTGTGGCCAAGCTCCTGCCCGCGATTAAAGTATTTGCGCCGATACCTGCAGGTATCGCTCGGATGCATCGCGGACTTTATATGGGCATTATATTTATATCTTCGTATCTGTGGGCGTTTATATTTTTGGCTATCGGGTTTTATTTTGGCAAAAGTAGTGATCTTTTCGGCAAATATGCGATTGTGCTCACGATAGTCGCATTTGTGGTGATGGCGGTGTTTTATCGCTATATGAACAGTGAGGCGGTGATACGCGAGGTGGAAGATGGTCTGTAGGGTGGATGAGTGTATGCGTTTCCAAAGTGTCGAGAACTCTATATTATGGATAATATGTCAAAGCATGTGCAGTTATCTGAAAGTGAGCGTGCGCGTTATATCTACGATATACAGCTTTTAAAAGCGGGGTTTGACCACGTGAACGATCATGTGGTAATCACGGATCCGCGGGGCAATATCCTGTATGCCAACGAGGCGGTAACCAAAAATACCGGCTACCTGCTGGATGAGATACTGGGGCACAACCCAGGGGATCTCTGGGGTGGCCATATGCCGAAGGAATTTTATCAAGAGATGTGGCATGTTGTTGCAGAGGAGAAAAAGCCGTTTGTTGGCGAGGTAAAAAACGTCCGCAAAGACGGCACCGAGTATTGGCAAGAGATCCATATCTCACCGGTATTTGATGAGCATGGCGCGGTGCGGTTTTTTATCGGTATTGAGCCAAACATTACCGGGCGCAAAGATCGGGAAAAATTCCGTGAGGAGTTTAATTCTATATTGAGCCATCAATTGCGCAACCCCTTGACCGCGATCAACTGGTCATTGCAGTGGCTTTTTGAGCAAGGCGGCCTTTCCATATATCAAAAAGAAACGCTTGAAGGGCTGTACAAAGAAAACCAAACACTTTTGCAGTTGGTAGCGGATCTTTTGTCGCTCTCTCGGATGGAACGGATAGACAATCGTACCGAGGATTTTGATTTGGCGGAGCTGGTGCGTTCCATCTTGGAGATGCAAAAGCCGCACTACAAAGACAAGGAGTTTTCATGTACTGCCACCGGGGCGTATCCGATGCACAACAACCGGTCGCTGGCGCTCCAGGTCTGTACCAATATCATTGCAAACGCCGCCGACTATTCGGCAAAAGAAAAGGGTAGGGTAACGATGTCGCTTGCTAAAAAACCCGGGGAATATGTGTTTTCTTGTGAGAACAACGGCGCGGCGATCCCTCTGGAAGAGCAGTCAAAGATTTTTACGCGGTTTTTCCGGACCTCCAATGCACGTGCATACAAAGAGCAGGGCACGGGTCTGGGTCTTTATATTGTCAAAATGATTACAGACCATCTCGGCTGGCACGTTTCTTTTACGAGTCCTGCGGCTGGCGGGGAGGGGACGATTTTTTATGTTCGGATCCCTGCGGGAAGATAGTCCTTAGTAATTTGATTGGGGAATAGTCATGTCATGGCGGAGCTTTTTGCATGGGTAGATAGGCGGATTATTTATTTTTTGCGGGCGGTGAGCGTGCCGACGGCGCGTCTTGCTTTGTTTGTGGTATTTTTTTGGTTTGGGATTTTGAAAATATTGCACACCAGTCCGGCTAACCCCTTGGTGGAGGAGCTTTTGGAACGCACACTCCCGTTTATATCGTTTAATGAGTTCATTATATTTTTTAGCTTGTTTGAGATGCTCATCGGGTTTGTCTTTTTGGTGCCAGGGTGGGAGCGTCTGGCTATCGCGCTTTTGGTGCCACACATGATTACAACATCTCTGCCGCTGATATTTCTGCCCGCGATTACCTGGCAGGGGTATCTTACACCGACCTTGGAGGGGCAGTACATTATTAAAAATCTGGTGATTATTGCACTTGCTCTTGGGCTGGCGGCGCGTCTGGAGCCGTTTGGTGAACGGCATGGCGTTGAGATACGTGGGTAATTTTTGTATCAGTCATTTTAGGGTACTATAAGGAGCATATGGCGAAAGCAAGAGAGTGGCTCATTTTTTTGTCTCTGGGGGGCGGTGTCCTTTTGCTATTTGCGGGGGCTATGTTGTATCACACAGGGACGTATACCTATTTTCGTGAGGAGATGGGCAGGCATACGGCGGATCTCCAGGATATGGTCATTACCATGAAGCCCCAGACCTTTGCGCCGGGCGAGGAGACCTATAGCTACGAAAAATTTGTCGTGCCGGAGGATGTCTATATGACGGGTCTCGTGCCGGAGTTTGAGGGTAATGCCCATCTATTGCATCATGGTCAGCTTTTGGCGCTTGGCAAAAAGAATGCCGCGTGCCCGGATTTTCCGCTGTACCTTTTTGCGATTGGTGCGGAGATGAAGGCGATGGATGGGCTTCTCCCGGGGTATGGTATGCCGATGAAAAAAGGCACACAGCTTTTGCTTGGGGTACATCTTGCCAATAGTACAGGTACTACAACCTCGGGGTTCCTACGTCTTCATCTGCGCGCTACCCAGGAGAAGCAAAAGCCGGTGGAGCCTATTGTTTTGAGTATTGTGGATCTCTGTAGCGAGGCTACTTCAGCGACCGATGTCTCGACCGAGTACACTATCCCGGGAGGCATAGCACACGACGAGTCGCATATGCAAAAACCGTTCGTGATGCCCGCCGACGCGCGACTTCTTGGTTTTGGAGGGCATGTACATACGTACGGCAAGGAATTGCGACTGCTCAAAAATGGCGAGCCGGTTTCGCGTCTTATGCCGGGGACTAATCCAGTAAAGGGCGCAGATCCCGCGAGTGTATATTTAGAACATGAGGTATTTTTGGATCGTCCTGTGGAGTTTAAAAAAGGGGATGTGGTGGATATGATTGCGGTGTATGACAAGCCACGCGAGCTTTTTTATAAGGGCGCTATGGGGACGGGATATCTCCTATTTGATTTTAATACCCGCTAATATAAAGATATGGAGAGATCAAAAATATATAAACTCTTGGCAGTTATAGTATGTGGCGTGCTCGCGGTGCTTTTGGTATCGCGTGTTAGTCAGTGGCGTTCGGCCGCTATTAGCCTTCAGGAGCCATTTTCTCGGGATATTGCGGGTGCTGGCGAGGTGAAGTCCTCGGAGATTATTGAGCTTGCAAATGGTGCAACATTTGATCTCGTGGCAGAGATTGTCAAAAAAAATATCGCCGGGCGTGAGGTTAAGATGCTTGCGTATAACGGCTCTATCCCGGGGCCGGTGCTCAAGGTACAAAAGGGCGCAGAGGTGACTATCAATTTTACCAATAAGACAGACGTGGATACGACGATTCACTCACATGGAGTACGGCTTGATTCCCAATACGATGGCGTGCCGGATGTGTCTCAAAAGCCTATACATCCGGGAGAGTCATTTACCTATAAAGTGCGTTTTCCGGATGAGGGAATTTTTTGGTATCACCCGCATATTCGTGAGGACTATGCGCAAGAGCTAGGACTCTACGGCAATTATCTGGTAGTGCCCAATCAAAAAAATTATTGGCAGGCGGTGAATCGCGAGGTGCCGATTTTTTTGGATGATATTCTTATGGAGAATGGCGACATCGCCGCTTTTTCCAAACAAATTGCCAATCGTACTCTCATGGGGCGTTTTGGTAATACTATGCTGGTAAATGGCATGACCGATTATCAGCTAGAGGCGCGGCAGGGAGATATTATGCGGTTGTATATTACGAATGCGGCAAATGTGCGGACGTTTAATTTTACGATTCCCGGTATACGCCTTAAGTTGGTGGGCGGAGATAACGGCGCATACGAGCGGGAGAGCTGGACGGATGCGGTGGTGCTCGCCCCCTCGGAACGGGCGATTGTGGAGGTGCTGTTTGAAAAGCCCGGGCGATACGACCTGCTCAACAAAACGCCGGTGAGTGTCTCGAGTCTAGGGACGATTCGGGTCTCGGAGGAAAAAACCATACAGCCGCCGACACGTGATTTTTCAAAGCTTCGTCAAAATGATGCGGTAGTAGCCGAGATGCAGGCGGTGCGAGCGTATATCGCCAAAGAGCCGGACAAGAAAATTACTCTCGGTATTGAGATGCACGGTATAGATGCCGAGAGCATGCCGCATAGCCACTCCGGAGGCACGCATATGATGCCGGATGGCACTATGATGGCAAATGGCGGGATGATGGGATCTGCCGATGGTATTGAGTGGGAGGATGGCATGGCGGCGATGAATGCGATGACAGACACTAATTCAGTGCGCTGGCTTATTGGAGATATTGCCACAGGCAAAACAAATACTGATATACGCTGGGAGTTTAAGCGTGGTGATAAAGTAAAGATCCGGATATTCAACGACCCCATGTCTATGCATCCGATGCAGCACCCGATTCACTTTCATGGACAGCGGTTTGCAGTACTTGCGGTAGACGGCAAGCCGGCGGACAATCTCATCTGGAAGGATACGGTGCAGGTACCTATAGGTGTTACTGTAGATATTCTTCTCGATGTCTCTAATCCGGGCGACTGGATGGCGCATTGCCACATCGCCGAGCACCTCGAGTCAGGGATGATGTTTATGTTTTCCGTAAAATAATAGGTGTACATGCTAGGCAAGGATATGCACACACATCCGGAGATGTTCGTCTCTGGATGTTTTATACTATAGATAGTATTCAATAACTCGTTTTTCTATGGAGGAGACAACGCAATCTCATAGTAGTTCTTGGCTCGCGTACGCCATTATTGCTCTTTTGGTGGGCGGGGGTGCCGGGTTTTGGTTTGGGCAAGAAATAGGGAGAGAGGCAGGATATGCGCGCGCAGAGGCTGAGATTTTAGAAAATGCCGCTTTGGTAGAGCGTGCTCGTGCGGCAGATAACGCTGACACCGCGACTCAAAATCCATTGGCGGAGGTAAAAACAAATCCTTTGGAAGGCGTGAAGACCAATCCATTTGAGGATGTAAAGCTTAATCCTTTTGAATAATATGCAATCCCACTATCGTCTCTTGCTGGGATCAGGCCTTGTGGCCGTGGCTGTTGCGTTTGGTGTAGCGGGAGGGGTGATCGCGCAATCAGATACCGCTTCTTCTACAGGGCCGACACCAGCAATAACATTTCCTATTGCCGATCTTGGTAATTGTGAGTCAAAAACTGCGTGCAAAGCGTATTGCAATGCTCCAGAGCATGTAAACGCCTGTGTCCTGTTTGGAGAAACACACGGTCTTATGACGCATGAGAATACATTGCGTGTACGAAAGATAAAGGATCTTATTGGCCCGGGTGGATGCAAAGGAGGGGCGTGTAAAGAATATTGCAGTGTGGATGAACATCGCGATGCGTGCCTTCAGTTTGCCGAAGAGCACGGGCTTATGAAAAAAGAAGAGCTGGAACGTGCGCACAAGCTCGGGTCCAAACCTGGCCCGGGCGGATGCCGCGCCGAAGCATGCAAAACATACTGTGCGGACGAGGAACATCGGGACGAATGCCTCAAGTTCGCCGAAGAAAATGGATTTATATCTAAAGGTGAGGCGGATGTTGCGCGTAAGCTTGGCGGCAGACCGGGTCCCGGCGGGTGCGCGGGGGAGGCGTGCAGGGAGTACTGTGCCGACGAGACGCATACCGAAGAGTGTTTGCAATTTGCAGAGGAGCATCAGCTCATCTCTTCGGAGGACATTGCTCAAGCTCGTAAGCTTATGGGGCAATCTGGTCCGGGTGGATGTCGGGGCCTGGAATGTCGAACGTATTGTGCTGATGCCGCACATAAAGAAGCGTGTCTGAAGTTTGCCGAAGAGCATGGCATAATCTCCAAAGAAGACCATGAGAACGCAAAAGATCTTTTAAGTGGATCTGGCCCGGGTGGATGCAAAGGAGAGGCGTGCAAAATATATTGTGCTGATGAGAATCATTTTGAGGCATGCGCCAAGTTTGCGCGAGAGCGGGGATTTGCAAATGATGACGATATTGATACCGCACGAAAACTCATTGAGGGTTCTGGCCCCGGCGGGTGCAAAGGTGTCGAGTGCCGGGCGTATTGCGCGGATCCGGCGCACCGTGAGGCGTGTGTGGCATTTGCCCGCGAGCATGGACTTATGCGTGCGCGGGAGGTACGTTTACCCGAAAAAATGCCGGGGCGGATGCTCAAAGATGGGGAGGTGCCGGAGGATTATACTCCTGAATTTAAAGAGAGTGAGTATCAGGGTCCGGGAGGATGCGCGACACGCGAGGCGTGCGCGACATACTGCGCGGATCCAATACATAAAGAGGAATGCGCCGGTTTTAGCGGGCCGAGCGCTGCGGATCGCGCCAAGCGTTTTCGCGAGAAGTCCCCAAGTGTGGTACCAAAAATGAATACGGATGAGCGATCAGGTGGCCCGGGCGGGTGTCAAACTCCGGAGGCGTGTCTTACCTATTGCAAGGAGCATGCGGATGATGAGGCGTGCAAAAAGTTTTTCCCCAGGGAGATCCAGGGGATATTCCGTGAGCAAATGATGGAGGATGAGGCGCGAGCCCGGGAGATGCAAAAAGAACGGCAAGAACGCATGATGGAAGAACAAAAGCGACAAGAGTCAGAGCGGCGGGGTTTATTTATGCCGCTCCCACCATCGGCACCACCGTCAGAAAGTGGCGCTTCGCCATTCTCGTTATTCTTCAAATTACTGGGTCTCTAGGAAAATACTGAGCTAAATTAACTAAAACACCCTTATTTTTAAGGGTGTTTTAGTGCAGGAAGGTATATATTGACAAATATATACTAAAGATGTATAATGTTGACAGTAAATTAAAAAGTTTGCTTGAGGGAGGAGAGACCCAAAGGCAAACATAGTTTGATGAGATATGAGCGGTTAGGTCGTCTCTCCTCGAGGCACTGCAATTATATATTATAATCATTTGCAGTTGTGCCTCATGTGAGGAGTGGCGTCCCAACCGCTTTTTTCGTAAGGCGGTGATCGTTCTTTGAATAGACAAGAAAAAACTTAGATAAGGGGGGTTCGTATGTCAGCAAATTGGACTAGAGCTTTTTTGGGAAGTCCGAAGCGATTTTTAATGAGTTTGGCTGGTCTGTGGTTTCTCATTCACTGGGCAGATCCCATGGCGGCAAGAACTATCTTGCACGGACTGTTTGCCCAAGTGGGACTTGGCGCAAATGCTGTGCTTCAGGAAGCACAGCCGATGTTCCAGCCGTTGATTGCCGTTGCTATTCTGTGGTTTGCCTTTACCCGGCTTATACCCTGGCCCGGACGAGCTAAGAAGAAAAAATAAGTTTTTTGTCTGACATTTGGAGAGCATCAAAATCTGTTACAGTATCCGATATGATGTTCTCCTCCATCTCTAGGCTTATGAGATAGGCTCGCAAGTCTAGACTGTGGATTGTTCTTTACGAAAAACAAAGAGAGGTGTATTATGGCTTTTGATCCAGATATGAACGTATTGGTAGTCGATGTTGCCGCAACTATGCGGCGCATCATGCGCGCGATGTTGCGCGAATTGGGGGTTAAGAACGTGCGTGAGGCCGAGGATGGCGATATGGCACTCGCGGATCTGAAGCGCTACCATGGATCTGGTGTAAAAACGGACTTAGTAGTGTCGAATTGGGCGATGCCCAAGACGGATGGCATCGAGCTACTCCGTGCGATTCGTCAGGATGAAGCATTGAAAGAAATCCCTGTGCTCCTGGTGACCGCAGAATCGAGAAGAGAAAATATCATGGAGGCCATCCAAGCCGGAGTGAGCGGCTATATCGTTAAGCCGTTTAATTCCAAAACCTTGGAGGAAAAGATTAACAAGATTTTTAAATAGACTCACCGGAGAGTGCGTCGCACTCTCCTCCATTCCCAGACCCACGAAATAGGCTCGCAGGTCTGGACTGTGGAAGTTCTTTGGCAAAAACAACACTATCTCTGATGTCCAAAAAGGAAATCAGAACATCAGAAGATATAGGGGGTTATATGTTGAAGCGTTTTGTAGTAGTATCTTTTCTGGTAGTCTCGGTTTTTCAAATCGTTGCCCTAGCAAATGCGGGGCAGACAGAGGAAGAGCGTACAGCACTGGTGAAGAAATTGCACGATCAGGAGGTGGCTAGTGCTAAAACTGCCTGGGATATCGTCCTAGGCAAAAAGGACTCTATCGGGGAGGAGGCGGAGCCAGACTGGGTAGGCGAGGCAAAGTCTGGCAAACAAGATGCCGTTTTTGCCACCATAATGACCGCCTGTGATGACTACTGGCGGTTCCAAAAGGGTAAGTACCTGGAGGAGCTTTTCGCAGGTGTCTATACTCAAAAGGTGGAGGTTCATGAGGTATTAGACAAGCTGACCCTGCCTGTTGTGCACTCGGTTGTCGAGAAACTTGGCTTGCAGGTGGCAAGTGGTATGCTTGCAACGATGAAGGCACAAGGAAAAAGTGTGTATTGCGGTATCGGTGAAGGAGCTTTTGACCTTGGTACATTTACCGCTTTTGACTCCATGGTAGAGGTTTTAAAATACCTCAAAAAGGAGCCCAAAAATATAAAGACCACACCAGAGGAGCTTCGCGGATTGCTCCTGAAAGCGGTAAGAAAAGAGACCATCGAGCTTGCAAGTCGCTTGGCGGACTCGGAGGATGCTAGGGGGGTAGTCAATGGCTTTCTTGAGGAGTATAATTTTACTCCAGAGGAGCTCGGGCTCTCTCCCGCCCAGCAACAGGATTTGGAGGAAGCCACTAAACAACAATAACCCAACCGGAGAGTGCGTCGCGCTCTCCTCTATTTCCCGATTCATCAAATTTTATGTGGTGAGTCGAGACTGTAGGGTTTGCTCTGATAGCAAAAATAAATCAGTTCTTTATAAGGAGGGTTATCATGACGTGGGAGCAATGTCTTTTTATGGTATTTATCATACTCACTCTTTGTATTGTTCCGGCTATTATTTTTGCTTGTCTATGCCGGCGCGCAAGCAAAAAAAGTGAGGCGGCATAGAGATAATCCAACAAAAAGAAAGGAGGAGTAGTATGCTACTGCTTACAGTCCTGGTACTTAGTTGTCTCGCCTTGTTCGGCGCCATAATTGCTATCAATCGATTTGAGCGCCGGCAAAATGCCAGGGTATCGGCGGAAGCTCTCAAAAACGAGTACCCGAGCGACTACTAACCCACCTACAATAGGGGAGTTCTCAACTCCCCGCTTCAAATAGGCTTTCAAAGTATACACACCCTTGAAAACCTGGAGAGGCGGTATACAATAAAGTCAAATTAGATTTCTTTGCAAGAAAGGAGATAGTTGTATGATCGACCGATCGCATAGCGGTTTTCGTGTGCACACACTCCGTTTCGTGCGCACGGTCAAGGGCGATCTCTCGCCCGGTACCCAAGGTACTATTGTCTACGAGACGGAGAGTCTTGGGCGCCAGCTCGTACTTATAGATTGGGATGCGGGGTTTTCGGTTCCCGCGTTCCCGGATGAGATAGAAATCGAGGACAGGAAGGATGAGGTCCAAGATGGTCGCCCCGCATAATTTTTTAGAGGAGGATATGGCAATCCTCCTCTCTGCTCCCGAACCCGTGAGCGTGTCTCATGAGTTCAGGCTGCGGAATGCAGTCTTGCTCTTTGATAGATTTTGGGAGTTCTGCGAAAGCAAAAACAAAAACTCTCAAAATAGAGGAGGATGGAATGGTGGTAAAAGCTGTGGCGGTGTTGCTGTTGGATGGTTTCGTGGGGGTAATCACTTTGAGTGTTCTGAAAATTTTCGGCAAGAAGTTTTATTTGCCGGAAACCAATCTCTGCCCTCTGATAGAGATATCAGCTCGGGAAGCTTTTCGATTGCAGATAGCCGAGAGGATGGATAGCATCCGCACCAATCAAAGGATACGGAGTACAAAGTATATCTGTAGATAACAACATTCCTACAGATAAGCGCACGCTTATCTGTAGCGCCCTTGTAGGAGGTACGTTGATGGGGGAAGACGAGCCACGACCACGCAAGCTTCGGTATGTTCCTGGGGGGGATTGTCAGGCATGCGAGTTGCCGGGATACCGTAACAGGTTTTGTCGGCAATGCGGTTGGCGAGGCGAGCCAAAATGTGAAAAATGCGGCGGCTATACAGCTGCCAAAAAGTTTTATACATTTATGGACTTGCCGCAAGGCAAGGAGGATCGCCGATGTCTCTGCGGCATCGCTACCAGTTTGGAATTACCACAGCCTGTGTTGAGGAGGAGGGAACAGCGTGTTGCCGCTTAGACGTGTGTTGGTAGTCGAGGATTACCTGGGGATCGCACGCGCGATTCTCCAGGAGTTGCAAGAGATGGGCGCTGTGGTGTGTGAAGCACCAGACTGGCTTTCTGGCCAGAGGATCTTACGAGATCAAGAGGGGGTACAGCTTCTAGTGCTCGATATCGATACCACTGGTCTCGAGGTCATGGATGAGATACCCACGGGATTCCCTGTGGTAGTGATCTCGGATGGTCTCTATGATATTCCAGAGCGGGATCATCTTGCACACATCGAAAAGCCGTTTAGCTTAAGTGATTTTACCCAAGCGCTTATCAATGCCATGTCCCACCAAAAGTAGGCGGGCGATATTCTATCCTCCTACTTTTCTTATAATCCAGCATCTCTACGGTACCGGACTATAAGAAGAGTTTTGCCGCCAGACGGCTGCATATCTTTATATGTAAGGCAGACGTAAGGAGTTATTCTCTTCCCTTGCGTCTATCGAGCATCATTGGGTCTGTAGCCTTGTGGCGGTATCTTATGTACACGCCTCTTTTCGGGGCGTGTTTTGTTTTGGGGAGAGAGGTATACTAAAGTTACCGCTTGCGCTTTTGCGGGGCGAGGTATATAGTCTCTTATGGAAAACTTTGAAGCACAATCTTATGGAGTACCAAAGGGGGTAGATGACATGTCTGAAGCTGTGCGAAAGGTAGAGGATGTTTTGCATGTGGTTGATCGGGTGCATAACGATCCAGAGTCTCCTATCCGTGGCTATGGGGGCGATCAAGGTCTTGGTGTCGGTGAGATAGGAGCACTCCTTGATGAAGGGCATGAGGATGTGGTAGTGATGCTCTCTGAAGAAGGGGAACGAGGGGATGCGGCTCGGGATATTTTTCATCACCTTACCCAGGGCAGTATTACCCCGAAAGAAATCTTGCGGCTTGCGGAGCTCGTCAGTCAAATGAAGCGAGGTCATGCTTCAGGAGTCCATTGAGAGCGGACGTACCACTTATTTCTTTGCCTCCTTCTCCTTGTAGGGTTTGGATAATAAGCAGGTTGTCCTTGGTACAAACGGCAAGATCGCCGTTTTTTGTTTGGGTGATGGTGCCGGGCTCTGCTGGAGAGGCCTCATCAGCGACTCGTGCGGAGATGATTTTCACTCGTTTTATTTCCGGAAGTCCGACTTCCGGATGCACAAGGGTCGTCCATGTGGTGGGCCAGAACTCGAATGCTCGGACTTGCCGATCGATTTCTTTGGCAGATTTGTGCCAATCTATCCGGCCGTCCGCTTTGGTAAATAGTTTTGTAAACGTAGCTTTGGTATGGTCTTGCTTTTCTGGGGTAATGTCGCCATGTATCCGTTTGGGCAGTGTCTCCACAAGTAGCCTCCCTCCAATATCGGCGAGTTGATCGTGGAGTTTTGTGTATCCTGTGCCATTAGCTATCGGGCATGTGCTATACGCAAGTATCGGTCCGTGATCCATTTCAGCATCAGTCAGCATGAGGGTCACGCCGGTAGCAGGGTCGCCGTTGAGGATGGCGGTCTGTATGGGGGATGGTCCGCGGTATTGTGGCAAAAGCGAGGGGTGCACATTGATAGCACCATGCGGTGGGATATCAAGAAGCGTCTGGGGTAAAAATTTGCCGTAGGAGGCGATGACAAAAATATCGGGCATAAGCTTTCTTATGGCAGAGAGAAATACTTCATCTTTGAGACGCGTAGGTCCAAGGACCGAGATGGCACGGCTTTGCGCGTATACTTTGACTGCAGATGGGGTGAGCGTGCGTCCGCGACCGGCCGGTGCGTCTGGGCTCGTGACTATAGCGATGGGGGGGAGGTCATGTGCGCACAGATGCTCCAATACAATACGTGCAAAGTCTGGTGTGCCAAAAAAAATAATCCGCGGGGTGTTATCCATGGCGTTTTTTGGTTTCGGGGTCGTCATGGATGTTCACAAGACCGCGCGCTTTTTCTATAAATAAATGACCGTTGAGATGATCCACCTCGTGTTGCATGAGACGCGCATAGAGTTTGGATGCGCCGCGGCGAAATTTTTTGCCGTGCGCGTCATACGCTTCGATGGTAACTTTTTCGGAACGCTCCACGGTGCCAAATTTGCCGGGGACGCTCAAGCATCCCTCAAGGTCTTTGTGTTTTTTCTTGGAGTAGTTGGTGATAATGGGATTTATAAATACGTAGTGCTCCCATTTTTTCGCTTTACGTTCTTTTTCCGTCATTTTGCGGGACTCATCGATGGAGAGTGCCTCCTCCGATGCCAAAAATATTTGCAGGGAGTAGCCGATTTGCGGTGCGGCGATGCCAATACCTTCGGGAGAGGCGGCTAGAGCCTCGGACATCTCCCGGATAATCTGGCGGATCTTGGGGGTAGTAATGTCGGCCAAAGGTACCGGGTGCGCTTTTTGCGTGAGCACCGGCGCGGGGTTGGTGACGATTAGGTTTTTGGCGGATGATTTGGGCATGGGATTATTTCATGATGCGCATGAGTGCGGCGACATCTTCTTTCATTTTATTGATATCCTGATAGGAAAATGGTTGCCAAGTGGATGCGGTGTGCACGCGCGGATAGTAGCGGTCAGTGAGCTCATTGATCTCTTTCCAAAAATTGGGTCGGTCCATTGATTGCGTAAGTTCGGCAAGCACCACCTTGGAAAGCATGGTACCAATGCGAGGCTCAAGCTTTTCTTTGCGGGCAAAAAACCATATCGCTAGGGTCTCAAGTTTGTCCTCGGAGAGTCTTTGGAGTGCGTATTTGACGAGATTGCCGTCTTTGCCACGGATAATCTCGGGTTTTTTGCCACGGATGCGCTCGCCTGCTTTGACAAAAAAATCGATAAAACGGAATATATCGGAGTTCGGTCTCTTGGGCGCTGGCGGGACGGACGGTTTTTGCTCTTGAGGCATAATGATATAATATCGAAATAATGCAAAAACTCAATCGAACATCGGGGTCAGGTATAAAAAAAGCCCGCAAGCCACGGATACATATGGTTGGCATAAAGGGCGTGGGTATGACGGCTTTGGCGGAGATTCTAGCGCCGCATGCGCATATTACCGGATCAGATACCGGGGAAGTTTTTTTTACTGACGCGGTACTCAAAAAATTACGCATCCCGGTTTCTCTCTTTGATGCCAAGCACATCACGCTGGGTATCGACCGCATCATATATTCATCTGCTTACACCAAAGGCAATAGTGAGCTCCAAACAGCGGAGCGTCTCGGGATCCCGATGATACCCTATGCAGAAGCCTTGGCCGAAGTTTTCAACCAAAAACATGGCATTGCAATCGTGGGCACACATGGCAAGACTACAACGACGGCTATGATTGGGACGATGCTCGAGGCGTGCGGGGTGGACCCGACGGTGCTGGTGGGGGCCAAGGTCGTCTCTTGGGGGCGTAACGCGCGCATCGGCAAGTCTGAGTGGATGGTGGCAGAGGCCGATGAGTACCAAAATAAATTTTTGTTGCTCAAGCCCAAGGTGCTCGTGGTCACCAATATCGAATACGATCATCCAGATTTTTTTAAAAACCCTCGTGCGTACGGCGAGGCGTTTCGGGAGCTCGTGCGGCGCATGCCCAAGGACGGCGTAATCATCGCCGAGCGGCATCTCAAAGAGTTTCTCAAGCAAGCCCCATGCCAAGTAATCTACTACGGCCTAGAGGGAAATATCGCCGGGCGATACATGGAGCTCAACGGCGAGGCGGCACTTGCGCTTGTGCGGTACCTTAAGCTCAATATGAAAAAAGCACGCGTGGCACTTACCGGGTATCGGGGTACGGCACGGCGTCTCGAGCTCTACACGGACCCAAAGGATAGAGTGGTGGTGTTTGATGACTATGCACATCATCCGACCGAGATCCGGGCGAGTCTCTCTATGATTCGCCGGCGCTACCCCAAGCGCCATGTTATTGCGGTCTTCCAGCCACACACGTTTTCCCGTACGCAGGCTCTACAGAAAGAATTTGCTAAAGCATTTACTGATGCGGATGAGGTGTTGTTTTTGCCTATCTATGCATCTGCGCGCGAGTCAATTGCTGACTTCCCACCGAACCTAGCAGAGCATCTCACGCGTGAGACAAAAAAACACCATGCGCACGTGGCATACATGGAGTCGGCGACATGCGCCCTGCACTATTTGCGTACGCGTCTCGGTCTCAAACCAAAAGAGGAGCTGGTGGTGGTAATGATGGGTGCGGGAGATGTCTGGCAGATTGCGCGCGATCTCCTATCCAAAACCAAAAAACGCCACAAGACGCGCTAGTCGGTTTTTGGCGTAAATGGCGTATCCAGGGAGATCTTGAGTAAAATATTGTCGTCGAGAATATAGACAACTTTTTCGTCTCCGGGTACAAATATCTGCGGGCGTTTGCCTTTGTAGAGATTGACAGTGTTTCGTATATTTCTACCGTCAAGCTCGGTGACAAATACTGTTTCTCCGGCGGCTACTACCAGATACCCTTCAGTTGGGTAAAGGAACACCTGTGATATAGGGCGTTCGGTCTGGAGCAGTTTCTCGTGTCGTTCGGTCTGGTAGTAGGGGAGCTTCTCGTCGCTCGCAAGCCATTGGATCCAAAGCGATCCATTGGACCACCAGATGATATTTGTGTCGCTCGAGAGCGGGGCACGCGTGAGCTCTTCATCGCTGATTTTTTGCACATGCGATGCATTGGTATCGAGCATGGAGAGACCGGCGTCACTCCAGACCGCATACCCATCTAGTCGACTGATAATATGCGCGAGTCCTCGGTGTTCTATTTTTTCTTGGCTTAGTGCCTGTGGTGCTCTGCCATCAAGATCTGTTCGGTAGAGAAGGCCGCTCTGACTATCCAGCATGACGAGATTATTCTCTTCGGCGATGAGTCCTGCAATAGTCTCGAGTACCGGGACTTTTGGCGCTTGCCCGCCATGCCAAATAAAGAGCCGTTCGCCATCAAGTATGAATATGCGCTGGGGATCATCGGGATGCATGGTCACGAGGCGTGGTTTTTGTTTGAATAGTCTGCGTAAGTCACCTGTAGCATAGAGTGACTTTGCCGCTACGGTGCCCTCGGGGTTGAAGGTGATCTCGATCCAGTCGTTTTTGGTTTCGACTATTGCGCTCGTCTCGTCGCTTGCCCAGGAGATGTGTCCGGGTATGGCGTTTATGTGTTCGAGGAGGTTTTTTGCCTGTAGAGATGCGGGGGTGAGCAACATACCGCTTCGCAAGTTGTAGAAACTCAAGCCGTACGACTGGTCATTTTTCTTTTCGGTAAATAGGAAAAATCTGCCTTGGGGAGATGTCAGCATATTTTCAAATGGTCCGCGTAGTACGATCTCGCCGTGCGGATCTCGTGGCACAAGTACTGCTCGCGCCTCGGTAACCGCGCTCGGGCGCGTTGGCAGGGTTTTGGTCCAAGGCCAGAAGCCATCTTTTTCTACTAAGATGGTGTATGATTTTGGCCGCAGGTTTTGGATAAATGCTCCACGCGATATAAATGAGGTCTCTTTTTTGAATTTACCATCTAGGGATATGCGGGAATTAAGTGGAGAGGTGGAGACGAAAAAACCGCCTGTTTTTTGTAGGGTCCAGGATTCGGGAGAGAGCCGATAGCCAAAGGTGTAGAGGAGTATCGGGCCGAGCGCGGCGATAAATATGATGTAACTTGCGCCGACGAGTACGCGCCGGGTGCGGATAGTCATGCGGATATGTTATACGATGTATGTGCCGTATTGGCAAGACTGCTATGCACCATTGATTTTAGCAGGAAAGCCTCTACAATAAAACCAATGGATTCTAATCTCATCATACAAGGCGGCCGGAAATTATCCGGCACGGTAGAAGTTCGTGGCTCCAAAAATGCGGCGACCAAGCTGATGATCGCCTCGCTTCTTTCAGATGAGCCATCAGTGATAGAAAATGTCCCATTTATATCCGATTTGGATGTCACCAAGGAGCTCTGTGAAAAAATCGGCTCGACGGTAGACATCTCTCCAGATCGGATATGCCATATCACGACGCGCGAAGTCAAGACCCCGCTTGTCCCGGAGCTCTCGCGTAAAAACCGCATTCCTATTTTGGCGCTCGGGCCACTTTTACATCGCAAAGGTATCGCGGAGGTGCCGGTACTCGGCGGCTGTCCGATCGGTCACCGACCGGTTAATCTGCATATAGAGGCGTTACAAAAAATGGGCGCACGTATTGAGCGCCGCGAGAACTCCTATTATGCCGAGGCCAAAGAATTGCATGGCGAGCATGTCATATTTCCATTTCCTTCGGTGGGGGCCACAGAGAATGTACTACTTGCCGCTACTCTGGCGCATGGTACTACGATCATTGAAAATGCCGCCATCGAGCCGGAGATTACGAATCTCGTGGACATGCTCGTTGGTATGGGGGCCGATATTGCCTTCAATCAAGTAACACGTACGGTGGAGATCCATGGGGTGAGTAAGCTTCACGGCACTACCATACGAGTTATGCCGGATCGCAATGAGATTATGTCGTTTGCGGTTGCCGCACTCGCCACCGAGGGATCTATTTTTATCCCGCGGATAGAGGCCTCATATCTTGGCTCATGTATCAATGCTCTCCAGCGGGTTGGCGGCAAGATTGATGAGGAGGAGCAGGGTATACGGTTTAGCGGTCGGCGGCCATATAAGGCGATCGACATAGAGACGGGACCGCATCCGGGATTTATGACCGACTGGCAACAGCCGATGTGTGTCTTGCTCACCCAGGCAGAGGGGAAATCAAGTATCCATGAGACGGTATATGACGATCGGTTTGGATATACGAAAGATTTGGTGCGGATGGGTGCGCGCATAGAGGTAGACAAAACGTGTCCGGCCAAACCTTGCCGTTTTCATGGTGAATATTTTCATACGGCGCATATTGTCGGGCCAGCGTCACTCCATGCGGCAGAGTTGGTGGTGACTGATCTGCGGGCAGGCATGGCGCATATTATTGCGGCATTGATTGCAAGCGGCGAGTCGCGTATTACGGGGATTGATCACATTGATCGCGGGTATGAGGAGATAGATATGCGTCTGAGAGGATTGGGTGCCGACATCATTCGTGCCTAACCGTCAAGTAGCGACGAGCATACAAAGGTAGTACACTTCTGGATATGGCGAGCTGGTTCATAAAAAAACTTGGCATTGATTTGGGCACGGCAAATACCCTTGTGTTTGTGCCGGAACGCGGCGTGGTCTTAAATGAACCATCAGTGGTGGCGGTCTCTACTATGGAA
>MHNR01000012.1:51732-52737 GCA_001819875.1 Candidatus Ryanbacteria bacterium RIFCSPHIGHO2_02_FULL_48_12
GATGCCAAAGTCATGGTAGGACGCACGCCGGAAAATATTGTGGCGTACCGTCCGATGCGTGACGGGGTGATTGCGGACTATCGTATCACCGAGGCGATGCTCCGGTATTTTATCAGCAAAGCCATGGGGCGGTTTCAATTTTTCAAACCAGAGGTCATGATCTCGGTACCCGCGGGGGTTACCTCAACCGAGCGTAGATCCGTGGTGGAGGCGGCTATCAAAGCGGGTGCACGTGCGGCCTACGTGGTAAAGGAGCCGATACTTGCAGCTATTGGCGCCGGTATCCCGATTTATGAGCCGGCAGGACACATGGTCATAGACATCGGCGGGGGGACCACGGATGTCGCGGTCATATCGCTTGGCGGTATTGTAGCCTCTACTTCGGTCAAAGTCGCTGGCAACAAGATCGACCAATCAATCGCCGACTATATCAAAAAACATCTCAATCTCGCGATCGGGGATCGTACTGCGGAGGAGATTAAAATTGCTATCGGGTCTGCTATCCCGGTGGAGGAGGAGATGACCTATGAGATCAAAGGACGCGATTTTCTCACGGGCCTGCCGCGTACTGCCGAGGTTACTACCAATGAAGTGGTTGAGGCGGTCTCGGATAAACTCCAGGAGATGGTGCGTGCGGTCAAATCGGTCTTGCAGGAGACCCCGCCGGAGCTTGCGGCTGATATTATTGATAAGGGTATTGTGATGACGGGCGGGGGATCGCTCCTGCGCAATATCGACGAGCTAATATTTCGTTCTACGGGTGTACCCGCATATATAGCGGAGGATGCCCTTTTGTGTGTAGCCAAAGGCACCGGCGTGGCTTTAGAGCATCTGGACGTATACAAGCGGAGTATCGTGGCAAAACGGTAGAAGGGTGCTAGATAATAAAAACGAAGATATGGGGTTTAAAATAGCCGTTGTTCGCAGGGGCTGTTTTTGTTTGGTATGATGTGGGTATGATTATCGGCCACGAGCGACAGCAAAAGCTTTTGAGCACACATATCG
>MHNR01000012.1:52747-52847 GCA_001819875.1 Candidatus Ryanbacteria bacterium RIFCSPHIGHO2_02_FULL_48_12
GCTTTCACACGCCTATCTTTTTTCCGGTGCCGCGCATGTCGGTAAAGCTGTGGTGGCGCAAGCGTTTATGCAGAGTGTTGCCTGTGCGCGTAGACCCGGT
>MHNR01000012.1:52869-53138 GCA_001819875.1 Candidatus Ryanbacteria bacterium RIFCSPHIGHO2_02_FULL_48_12
CGTGCCCCTCATGTGTGTCGTTTGCGTCAGGCGCGGGTGCCGATATATTTGCCGTTTTGTCACAAGAGACAAAAGATACGTTATCTACGTCAAGTAAAAAAGAACGTGAGTCCATTGGTATAGAGGAGATACGCGCGCTCAAAGACCGAGTGATGCAGACATCATTTGCCGGCGGGTACAAGTGTTTTTTGATTGATGACGCCGCTTATATGACACGGGAGGCGGCCAACTCGATTTTAAAGATTCTGGAGGAACCACTAGGAAATACA
>MHNR01000013.1 GCA_001819875.1 Candidatus Ryanbacteria bacterium RIFCSPHIGHO2_02_FULL_48_12
TTCTCGATAATAATTTTCTCGAATTGAGCGTCTCCAAACGTATTCGAAACCGCATAAATTCCAGTGCCTTCTTTTGCAGGGCTGCCGGGATTGAGGTTGTCGTTAAAGCCTATGTTACGTATTTCGTTGTTGCGCACGGTGATGCTGCCAGAGTTTACGATATAGACTGCCTGATTGCGGAATTCCTCGAAAGTCAGGCCGTTGATTTCGATGTTCGAGGTAGTATCAACCTTTATTGCACGCGTGATAGCGGCGACTGCCGCCCGGTCTCCAGGCTGGTAAGCCGAAGGCGGGTATACATAAAGCTTTTGCGTGACGTTGTTGTAAAACCACTCTCCCGGAACGTCAAGCGCCTGCCTAACGCTCTGGATGTAAAAGCGGTTGCCTTTGGTGATGTTGTAGCTGGCATGGCCATTCCAAGCGGCGATGGCTATTGTTCCGTTTACAGCGTTAATCCCGGAGATTTTTCCTTCGCCATTCCAGTAGTTGGGGCCAGTCCAAATCACGAGCTGCGCGTTTGAATAGTCCCAGCCCGTCGTGTCAATTGAGCCCGGCGCGTAGTATACTGCCTTGCTTGAAATATTGCTCGGCCCGCTAGCCTTGAGGTAAGAGCCTGCCCACGGGTCTGTTACACCGAAATTCGGTGTAACCGCGTTGGGGTAGCGCGCCGGTTCGAGCCACTGGCTGTTCCACAATAGCATCAACCTGCCGTTGCCGAACACCGACGGCGCGACCGTAGCCTCGTGAACGCCGGACTGCGCCGAAGGCGAGAACGCCGTGATTGAAGTGCCGCCGCGCAATACAGGAGTCTCTCCGTAATAATTCCTCCAAATCACGCGATAGCCATTCCTCCCCGCGTCTGAAGCAATCAACGCCAATTCGGCAGTCAAATTATAGGCTCCCCCGCGAATGAAAACAACGGCGTTGGAAGACATGCCCGCACTAATGTTGGAGCGTACGGCAGTCTGAGCCCTAGCGAGCGAAAGAAAAGGATAATTCAAACTCCCGTTATACAAATCACTCCCGTTAGTAGCAACATAAAAGAACACGGTCGAATCGCAAGCGTCACCCACGCCATTCCCATCAGCATCCCACTGGTTGGCGTTCGAAACAAAAGGACAATTATCAACCGCATCAGGAACCCCGTCACCATCAGCATCCGGACCAGGACTCGGCGACGCAGACGGAGAAGGAGAAGCACTAGGTGAAGGCGACACACTCGGACTAGGCGAACTCGAAGGAGAAGCACTAGGCGAAGGCGACGCAGACGGAGAAGGACTTACTGAAGGCGTGGGAGAACCAGCCGGAAAATAAATCCCACCACCCTCCTGACCACACCACAACTTATCCAAAGGCAAAACGCCCTGGCAGCCGCCAGGCCGCTCCATCGGAGCGCAATAAACATTCGCCGAAGTCTCGTACTTCGCGCGGTCAACCTGCCCGCACGCGTTCCACTGGCTGCCAACATAACAATTGGAATCCTTCGCCAAACGCAGCCAGCAATTCGAAGCCTGCACGCTCTCTGCAGGCGATTGAAACATCGTCCTGAACGCAAGCGTGCCAATAACCACTATAAGCATAACGCCCGCAACAAGTACCATGTACTCGAAGGCAGCCTGACTTTTTCTCGGCGCGACCAAAAAAATCCCCCGTCTAGAAAGAAAAAAGCGCCGCGCGTTAAAAACCGCTTGCATTAAATCAGGATGCGCAGACTGGAAGGAACACGCACGTTTTCAAAAAAAAAAAAAACAGTTGGTATCGGGTTTAATTATCGACCATGAGCCAGTCTACGTTCGTGTTTCTGTTTGCACAGTTTAGAACCGCCCCGTTTCCACGTCTGAGAACGAAACTGAACGAGTTTTGGGTTTTGTTCAGGATTTTTGGCACTAGGTTGAAATTATCGTCCTCGTGAACGGTTAAGAGAACGGAATAAGTTGAATCAGGCATTGCAGAGGAAAACGCTACGGTAGTCCTTCCCGTAGAAGAGTTGCACAACACAGTGCCGCTCCTTTGAGGAAGGTTCAAGGTGCCAGCCTGGTCTATGCTCCAATTCGGTCCTTGCAACACTCCGCCCAAAATCAAATTGCCGGTAATTTCAACTAGGTTCGATACGGGGTTAACTAGAAACGAATAACCGGAAGGCGCAACAGAACTCAAAACTTTGAATGCGTCACTGATGAACGCATTAACCGCCAATTGCGCGGTTAGATTTGAAGTCAAAACCGCATTAAGCAAAGATGAACTTGGCTGGGTTAAGACATAAAAAGCATCCGCAGGAGCTGGAGGAATTGGAGGAACTACTATTTCGCCAATAACATCAAATTCGGTCACATCAACCACGTTCACTTCGGAATTAGCAAAATTTCCACGCCAAAAACGCGCCTGAATTCCGCTAGGAATCGGAATAAAAACTTCGCTTAGGGTGTTGCCAGTAAGCTTTTGCACCAAATTCCACGTTACGTTATCATTGGAATAGTAGAGTTCTATGTCCGCAGGAGCACCGGCAAAAGGAGGTCTAAAAAGAAAACGAACTAGAGTGACGTTATAAGAATAGGTGTCGTTTAGGTCTGTAGTCAGGTTGTGAAAAATGCCGCCTGGAATGTCTGCATTCCAATAACTTTCAATGCCTTCGACATTATCAAAGGCAAAAGGGCAGGGAAAAGTCCTTACCGAAGAAGCATAACAGGATTTGAATGCAGACAAATCAGTAGAGGCGAAAACCAGAGGGCTAAGCAAAAACAGGAAAGTAAAAGACAACAAACGGTATCTGAACACCACGTTTATCCCCCCACTCAAACAACTAAAAGGAGTAGAGTAACGGGAAATATAATCAATAGGTTGAATTTTTATCAACTAAAAATTGAGCGATAAGTGCTTTCTGAAACTAAGTTCGTGGGCAGTGTCGTCCAAGCATAAAATAATCCAGCTAATACTATCAAGGGCAGCACATATTTTGCGTACTTACTTACCCAAATCTCATTAAAACCAATGAATAAAGCAAACGGAGCGATGGGAAGCAAATATCTGCTGAAATCGTTGTGGGATAAGAACAGTAAAGGCAGTAGATACAAGACGGAATAGGCAAAAAAGTCGTAATGCTTTTGTTCCAACAAACGCAGCGTTCCTAGAGAGTAAAGCAAAAGAAGTACAGCAACAAATTCACCGCCAACTGCGCCGTTGTACGCGGTTACTCCGCTCAAAAAGCCCTGGAAATAAAAAGCATTAACGGAGACAAAGGGGGCAAAAACAGAAAATTTAGTGGCGAAAAATAAAACTAGCAA
This sequence comes from Candidatus Ryanbacteria bacterium RIFCSPHIGHO2_02_FULL_48_12, assembly GCA_001819875.1. Taxonomy (GTDB): domain Bacteria; phylum Patescibacteriota; class Minisyncoccia; order Ryanbacterales; family 2-02-FULL-48-12; genus 2-02-FULL-48-12. Next base: position 3,282 of record MHNR01000013.1, read on the forward strand.
ACAGAGGCTTAACGGAATCAGTAGAAATGGCGTCCATGCCTTAGATTTCAGGAAGGATCTGTTTTTGAAATACAAATGAACTAGGAAGGCTGGAAAGAGAAGAATCCCCACGGGTCGCGTAAGTGTTGCTAGAGCGCCAAAAATTCCGGCCCTAGCAAAAGCTTGTTTTCTAAAGGAATGGAAAGAAGAGAGTGACAGAAACACGAAAAGTGCTTCGTTTGCCCCGACGCTATGGTATAATAGCCACCGGAATGGAAAGAAAACGAAGAAAACGGCCAATAAAAAAGGCTTTTTACTAAGGTTGAAGTCCTTCAAAAGAAAATAAAAAGCAAGAACTGCACCGATAGAACTTAAGAGGGTTACCAAGAGCATTGAATTAAAAAAACCGGCAAAGGAAAAAAGGCGAATTAGTAAGGGATACAAAGGAAAGTGGCTGGTAAAGTATTCTGGCGGCAAATCAAAATAAGAATACAAATCGCTTTCTGAAGAGTAAAAAGTTTTGCTAACCACGACGAACAACGGCCCGTCTAAATAGCGGTCTAAAACTTGCCTCCCAGTTTCTTTAAGTTGAACGCCGGCAATAGAATCCAGGTTCAACAAAAACGGAAGCCAAACCGCAAGGGTGGAGAAAACAACTAGTACAGTGAGAATCACTTCAGGAGAGCGAAAGTTAATTTTGGGCATTATACTCGAAGAAAATAGAATACAGGGGAATTAAAATTGTTGTTAATGGGCCCGCGGAGATGTTCGCAAAGCGGACGGTTGCAAAACAACAGCCTGCTCGAATCGAACTCCGGGTCTACTGCGTGTAAAGCAGTCGTCTTAGCCACTCGACTACGGGCCCTTCAAAGAATTGCGTTCAACAACTTTAAATACGGTATCAGGGTAATGGGTTCAGGAAAAAATGTTCAAGGTGATTGGGTTATGCACAGAATCTTTTGGCTTTCGATTTCGGGAAAAAGAATGCACTTGCTCAAGCTCGCAGGCGCGTTTTTCGTATTGTTTTCTGTTTTAATGGTGGCCAACGCCGCTTACAACGTTTTCGTCACAGTAGACAAAATCAATGCAGCCACGCTCAACCCCAAAATTTCCGAACAGCTGTTCGGCTGGGCTTTGAGCTCTGGAAGAAGCGAATTCTCAAGCGAAGACTCGCTGGGCATTCTCCTCGCGCCGATAGCGTGGTTCATGTTCTGGCTGGGCACTGCAGTGCTTTCCTTGATAGTCTATCAAAGCGGGAAGGTAATAGTGCCAATCGAAGAGTACGAACAGAATCTGGGAGAACGCCACCGCAGGGCGTTCCACTCGATGGTCCGAAGGGCGAAACGCTGAACGCCCGTTTTTTTTATTTTCTTCTTTTCAGCAGGTTTCTTAATTCCGGGTTTTCCAGAGCCAAACCATCGGCTTTTCGCATTAATGCAGGTATTTTGCCTTCAGCGAAATAAGGCAGCACGGTTTTCGCCCAATAAACGCCTTTGTTCGACCAGTACTGCGAGTTTTTCGATTTCACCATATCCTTGAAATTCCACGCAATGTCGTGGTACAACTGCTGCGCTTCACTCGCATTCACGAAAGAGCGGTAGTCGTTTTGCTTAAAGTGATCAGACAATTCCTTCCCGAACCGGGTATACTGGTCTTCTTCGTGAGGCAAGTCTTTCGGCACGGCAAGCCAGCCGAGTTTCGATTCGACTTTGCTCAAAACGCCTTTCAACGCAGGATTTTGCGCTTCCCGCTCCAAAGCAGAGAGGATTACGAAGTGCTTGAACGTTTCCGTGTTGAAATCGCCTTCCGTTATTTCCGAGCCCAGCTTTTCACGCGCCTGCTTAATCCCTCCGTTGTCCAAAGCCCAAGCCACGGCATCAATGCTGCGCACTACAGGAAAATTGTTTTTTACTGCGGCGTTAGCCAAAAAAGCGTATTCCCGTTCGGTGAAGCCGAACGCGCGAATCGCATGCGGTTTTGCTGCTTTGGCGAGCGCGATGTTGTAAGGCGCGTATTCCGCATGCAAATCGTTAATTGTCCGCGCGCTTGCGTTGATGCTCCGCTCGCTTTCCACTATGTTTCTCGCCGCGTTCTCGCCGCCCGCCCTGGCGCCGAAAAGGCCGGCACCCAAAGTCGCTAGGGCAACCGTGCTCACCCCTAAATTCCTCCAAAAACGGCCGCGCTTTGCCCGACCCCCTTCAGCCATGCGAAGATTCCTTCCGGATTTTCCCTGCAATTCAGCCCACCTCTTTCTGGTGCGTCTTCTTTTCGCGCGCGAGCTCACTCGCCCCCGCCTTCCACACGCTGCCGTACTTGTCCTGCAGCTGCTCTTCCACGTTCCGCCCTCTTTTGAACGCTAGCAAAACGTCGTCCCGCGAAATCAAGTCACGGCCGTTCGCGAAAGCAAAATCTCCTGCCAAGCGTATTATCCCGCTCAACTCGCGCAGCTTTAGCGTAAGCGCGTTGTCCTGCCCGTCCCACTGCTTCGCGCGCTTTCCAGCCTCCGCGATTATTTCGTCTACCGCCTCTTTCGAAGCGTGCGGAATCTTCCCGTCCTTGCGGATTTCCTGAGCGAGAAACTGCACTATCTTGTCACGGTTTTCTTCAGAGTCAGGCATCCACGACTCGAGCAAAACTTCGTATCCGTTTCCGATGATGCGCGAGCGCAACGGCGGGAGTATTCCAGGCAGGTCGTTGATGTTCGTTGCCGCAACCAAAATAAAGTCGCAAGGCACGTCGTCCACGCGCACGCTCGCTCCCGCGCTCTGCGGGTTGTGCCCGACGATAGGGTATTTCTTTTCCTGCATTGCCGTGAACAAATACCTCTGCGAATACTGCATTGACGAAATCTCGTCGATAAACAAAACGCCTTGGTGGGATTCGTGAATCGACCCCGGAACGACACGCAGGTAAGGCTGAGTGCCAATGCCCTGGTGCCCGCCGTACGGGTCGTGCCTGACGTCGCCAAGCAATTCGGTTTCGCTTGCGCCCGTTGCAACAACGAAAGTCTTTCGGTTGAACGGGACGATTATTTTCCTCGGCCTTTTCTTTTTAACAGCATCCATTTTCTCGAGAGTCTTCTGGTCTAGAATAAGTATTTCCTCGCCCTGCCGCTCGTAAACTATGACTTCTTCCCTACCGTCATCCAAAACGCGGGTGGTGCTCAAGCGCTTGCCAAGCTTGTCGGAAGCGTAAGCGTCTTCTGCAATGATGTTTCCGAAAACGCTTTCAAACTTCTTGTCTGCACCGCAATTGGGGCACGATGCTTCTGAAGCGCGGCTCAGCCGCCCGCAGCGGCGGCAGCGGAATCCCAGCCGTTCTGCAACGAACGAAGGCACTGCCGCCGGAGCAACAGTCTTTCCTTTGAGAGCTTCGGCAATTTTCTCTTCCTTGCGCACTTGATTGACGTTGCGCACTTCCACGAACGGACGTTCGGGCTGTTCGGGATTGTGCAAAATCGCTATTTCTTCCGTTGGCTTTGGCAAGTGCAACGCCATGGCTTGCGCGAGCATGCTTTTTCCAGTGCCCGGAGGCCCGACCAAAAGCAAATGGCGTTTTTGCGAAGCGGCCACTTTCGCTATTTTAACGGCTTCATCTTGGCCGATGACTTGCGCTAACGGGTCTTTAGGAATCGGAATTTCCGCAGTGCTCTTGAAGCGCATGAACGCAAAAGGAAGTAAAAGCATAAAACTATTCCGAAACCAGCGCTGGCGGGTAAGATAGACGGGTGAAACGAAAAGGGAGGCGGAACAAAACGGCTTACGGTTAATTGTCGACTGCAAGCCAATCGACGTTTGTATTCCGGTTAGCACAATTTAGGTTGTCAGCGCTGCCCCGCCTTATGATGAAACTGAAGGACGCCGTTGT
>MHNR01000014.1:0-1608 GCA_001819875.1 Candidatus Ryanbacteria bacterium RIFCSPHIGHO2_02_FULL_48_12
ACAAATGGTTTTTGCCGTCTACACGGCTGTCTGCTTCATAACGATTCCGCTTTTGCACTGGATTGAGACTCGTGTCTCGCGCGGTATACAACGACCGCGATGGAGTTCAATACTACCCATAGCCACCCAATTTGCGCTCGGAGGTTTCTGGAGCGGTTTTATTATTTTCTATGGACGCTCTGCGGTTTTCGGCGTATCATGGCCGTTTCTTATCTTTCTCTTCCTCGTATTTCTCGGTAGTGAATATTTCCACCGATATCACGCCCGACTGGTCTTCACTAGCACGCTCTTCTTCTTCGCGCTCTACTCATATGCGATTTTCGCACTTCCGATTTATGCCGGTGCCATTGGTACGATGACATTCGTCGGAAGCGGCATAGCCGCAGTTTGTATTTTCGCGCTGTTCACAATTCTGCTTCGTCTTGTTGGCAGAGAACGCTTTATCGCCGATGTGTGGAGAATTCGTGCGGGAGCATTTCTCGTATTGGTTGTAATTAATCTTTCTTACTTCACAAATATTTTGCCACCACTACCTCTCTCCATGGAGTATTCTGGCATCTATCACTCCGTGTGGCACATTCCGGGAGCATATTTAGCCAGAAGTGAAGTAAATCAATCGTGGCAGACGCGTTATCTAGGTTTTGCGCCGACCCTGCATGTATCGTATGAAGATTCGCTTTCTGCATATGGAGCAGTTTTTGCACCTACGGCGCTCACCACGACGGTCGTGCATCGTTGGCAGTGGTATGACCCGATAAAAAAAGAGTGGATAAAAAAAGCGGCAATCTCTTATCCTATTATCGGCGGTCGCGACGGCGGGTATCGTGGCTATTCAGAAATTCCAATTTACGATACAGGTAAGTGGCGGGTAGATGTAGAGACAGCCGACGGTCGTCTCATCGCGCGTCTGCCGTTTACAGTTGAATTAACTACCGCTTCTCCTATTGTGGAAACGATTACTCTTAAGTGACTAGCCAGCTTTCACCCGCAGCTTAGTCTGTCGTGCCTTGTCTAGTTTCGGAAGGATGATTGTAAGCAGGCCGTCCTTTGCGCTAGCAGAAGAAGCTTCTACATCTACCTCTTGCGGGAGCATAATCGTACGCGAAAATGAGCCCCAGAAGAGTTCGCGGGTGAAATAGTCAGGGCCTGCTACCTGCTCGCGCTCCATTCTAGAACCTTCAATCTCTACCATGTCGCGGCTTATGGAAATGTTGAGCTCGTCAGGGCGCACACCCGCAACAAAGGCGCGGATGATGATGTCACTGACGGTTTGATTGACATCAACTGGCAGTTGGCCTTCGTTCCCCGGAATATCGTCATCAAGCGGCGCCGGGCGTGCTGTTGATTCGTTCGTTCTCGCGCGTGGCTTCTCGCGCGCAGGCATCGTCGTTGTCGGCAGTTCCTCATCAAACGCGTCAAGGACATCTCCGGAAACTGAACTTCCGGAAAGTCTTTCAAAAAATGATGGTTTTTTAATTGTCATGTATTGTTAGAAAGGTTACGGTACTGGAAATATTTTAACACCTCAAACGCCGCGAAGAAAACAACTGCGGCCGTCCAGACCAAAAAAAGCGCAGCAAGAGTGGTGTCTTTATTCATAATAAGCAT
>MHNR01000014.1:1668-7684 GCA_001819875.1 Candidatus Ryanbacteria bacterium RIFCSPHIGHO2_02_FULL_48_12
CGAAGTCTTGTAGAAAAAGCGAGAGCGAAACCAATCGTAGCAGAAGCAACGACATGAAGAAGCGAAGAACCGAGGAAACGAACATTGCCTGTTGAAAAGCCGTCAATGAATCCTCCGTTTGAAAAAGAAGAAAAGATGAAAAGCATATTCTCTGCCGCAGCGAAACCGAGGGCGGCAGTTATCATGTAAATGACATAATCAGGAGCCTCGTCAACAGCATTTCTCCATAAAATGAGCGCAGCTACCACCGCGTATTTAAGCACTTCTTCAATAAGCGCCCATGCAGTATATATAGAAAAATCGCTAGTAAGATGTTCCTTTGCATAATCCTGTAATGATGCTGCCGGTAATATTGCCACCATGCCAACAATGAAGGTCAACGCTATGAGAGAACGCGGTTCCGGATGGCTCGCATCTTCTTTCAAAATAAGATAGAGCCAAATAAAAGCCGGCAGAAGCCCGCCGATAAACGCGTATCCGAGCGTAGTAGAAGTCACTCGTTTATTCTACCGCATGTTGGGCAGGCCATTTCGCGACCATGAGGAATTCAGAATCTTTTGTTGGTAATGATCGCCAAATTTCTTCTGTAACGAACGGCATAAATGGGTGGAGAAGCTTTAGCGAGTTTTCCAAAATATAATAAAGCGTTGCGCTATATTCTGTCCTACCCTTGCTTTCCTCAATAATCTCATCCGCGAAACGATGCCAGAGATAGTGATAGAGCTTCTCTGCCGCCATATAAATTCGGAATTCCTCAATATCGTTAGTAATGTCCATAGAGAGTGCGTCGAATTCTGTTTTCAGATTCTCTTTTATTTCTCCTGCATGTTTTTGCGAAAGAACAAAACGAGCGATGTTCCACAGCTTGTTCGCGAAATGCTTGTAACCCCTCACCTTATCCTCGCTGATGCGCATATCGGTCCCGGGCGTATTGCCGACCACGAGTGCCATCCGCGCGGCATCCGCGCCAAACTTCGCTGTGATATCTAGCGGGTCCAGGTTATTGCCCAGCGATTTAGACATCTTACGACCCTGCGCGTCTCGGACGAGACCGTGTAGGTACACATTCCTAAATGGAATAGTACTCAGAGTAAATTCAGTCATAAGTATCATGCGCGCGACCCAAAAAAAGAAAATGTCGTAGCCGGTCTCTAGCAAGTCAGTCGGATGGAAATTCGCAAAATCATTTTCTGATCCGGGCTTGCCCCGCATAGCCGTTTCGGCGAAGTGGGGCCAGCCGAGTGTAGAAAATGTCCATAGACCAGACGAGAACCAAGTATCAAGCGAATCTTCATCTTGTATCCAATCCACGCCTGTTGGTGCTTCGCCAACTATAATTTCGTCACCGCTGTACCAAACGGGAATGCGATGTCCGTACCATATTTGTCGACTGATACACCAGTCGCGCAGGTTCTCTATCCAGTGAAAGTAAGTTTTATCAAAATGTTCTGGAATGATTTTAATAGCTCCGGAGCGCACTGGTTCTAGCATTAACTCTTTCAGAGTCTTGCCTCTTTCATCAAATTTTTTATTAACATCAATAAACCATTGCAATTTAGGCAATGGCTCAATGATGCCTCCGGTGCGTTCGGCTGTCGCGATGTTTTGTGTGACATTTTCATCTTTCTCCAATAGATCTTCGCTCTTGAGCCATTCAACAACCATGTCCCGTGCCTCTGTAGTCTTCTTGTCTTTGAGCCGTCCGTCGACTGTCATCCGCGCATATTCATTTATGATGATTACTTCGTGCGAGAGCCCGTGCCTGTCGGAGATATCCCAATCGGTCTGGCTATGCGCGGGAGTAACGCCGACAGCGCCAGTACCGAAGGAAGGGTCAACTTCTTTGTCGGCAATTATCTTGATGTGAATCGGCACATCGCAGAAAACGGCATCGTATTCTTTGCCGACAAATTTTTTATATCGCGTATCGTCGGGATGCACGGCAACAGCGACATCTCCCACCTTGGTTTCCGGACGCGTAGTCGCGACAGGAATAGGGAAGTCTTTTGAATATCGGAATGTGTAGAGCTTCGCGGCGCGTTCTTCGTATACAACCTCATCGTCAGAGATTGTAGTCTGGCCCTTCGGGTCCCAATTCACGATGCGGTGTCCGCGATAAATAAGGCCGGCGTCATACATTTTCTTAAAGACAGTGTTCACAGCGCGACTCCTCTCGGCGTCGAGCGTGAATGCTTCACGCGACCAGTCAAGCGATGCTCCCATAGTCTTCAGCTGGCTGACGATAGTGTCGTGGCTCTCTGCGGCGAATTTTTCAATCCGTTTCAATAATTCTTCGCGGCCCAGGTCATGGCGATTTTTCCCCTCATGTTTTTTAATTTGTTTTTCAACCACCGATTGTGTCGCGATAGCTGCATGGTCTGTGCCTGGAATCCATAGTGTACGGAAACCGCGCATGCGCTTATAACGGACGAACACATCCTCAATCGCGAGCATAAGCGAATGTCCCATATGGAGTCGGCCGGTAACATTCGGCGGAGGAAGCACGATTGAATATGTAGGAACATCGGCTTTTGTAACACCCTGCTTCACGCACTCGTCCGGATTAAAGAGTCCGCTCTTTTCCCATTCGGCGTAGATACGCGCCTCGGTTACAGTGGAGTCATATGGCTTCAAGAATTTCTCTGGCATTGTCTATAAAATATAGCAAATTGGTACAATTTATGCTCGCCCAGCACTAACGCAGTGTTAGTGCTGGGCGAGCGATAGATTGCCATTTGCGACGATGTCGGTGACAAATTCTTTACGAGAAGCGTGGTAATAGCCGGCGATGGCTATCATAACTGCGTTATCGGTAGTGAGCGACGCAGTTGGGATACGAAGCGTTACTTGTGGATATCTGATATCCACAGAATTTTTAAAGACTCGGCGGATATGAGTGTTCGCCGAAACGCCGCCGCCGATGACGAGAGTTTGCGCACTCGTCTGCTCCAGCGCGAGCGCAGTCTTCTTCCACAACACATCGGCAACAGCGTTTTCAAATTCGTGCGCAATATGCTGTTTTTCTTTTTCGCTTATGTCTGGAATCTTTTTCAATAAATAAAGCACCGCTGTTTTCAGTCCGGCGAACGAGAAGTCGCAAGTACCCGAGTCAATCATTGGCCTCGGCAAGATGAAAGGTTTCGTAAATCCTTCATCAGATGAAGGATTTACGAAACCCAAACTTCGAACTTCTTCGGCGAGCCTTGAGATTTCTAGGCCGCCAGGGTAGGGCAGGCCGAGCATGCGCGCGACCTTGTCAAAGGCTTCGCCGACCGCGTCATCGCGCGTTTGGCCTACAAGTTCATACTCCAGCCATTTCTTCATCAGCACGAGCTCCGTGTGCCCACCGGAAATCAGAAGGGCTAGAATTGGAAATTGTAAATTGGAAATTGATAATTGCTCGCCGATTTTTTCTGAAAGACTGGCGAGCAAGTGACCTTCCATGTGATTCACAGCAACGAGTGGTTTATTCCAGACGAGCGCGAGCGCTTTCGCGAAGTTAATCCCGACCCAGAGCGCGGGCTCAAGACCCGGACCTGCAGTAACGGCGATAGCATCAATATCTTGGAGAGGAACATTCGCCTCTGCGATCGCCTTGTCGAGGATGTGTGGCAAATTCTTCTGGTGTTCGCGTTTGGCAAGCATGGGCACGACGCCACCGTATTCTTTATGTATCTCCACTTGCGAGAGAAGAGCATTCCCGAGCACTGTAAACCGCGCGCTCGTTTCATTTCCGCTGCACTCAACTATCGCAATAGCCGTCTCGTCGCAAGATGTCTCAATCGCTAGAATTCTCATATTCTTCCACTACCGTCCAAGGCAATGGATCACCCCAATTGATTTTGAACCCTGCCGCTTGTGGGTGGCCATTTCCGCCGTATTTACGAGCAATGGCCGCTACATCTATAGAAAAATCACTACGCAAAGACACATTTACAATGTCACCACGAAGGCCAACTACAATTCCCAGTGGCGGTTTTAATTCTGACAACAGATGACCAACATCTGATTTAAATCCACCAGGAGCACTAACCAAAAGACACTCCATTCCTTCAAAATTCACCAAAAGGGCTTTTTTAGCCATTTGTTCAATAAGAATAGAAAAATATTCCCTATAAACGCTGCCTTTTTCTACGATGTGGGCGCGGGTTGTTTCGTCGGCAATCTGTTCAGCAAAGGCATTCCACGATTCAAAATTAAACGGCTTTGTGGAAAGGCATATGAGAATTGCACGGGCATCAGGAAGGTTGAAGCGATAAAGATCACCATCCTCGATATATTGCAACATAAGTGGTATAGGAGTATTTGGGTGGAAGTATGACCAAGCAATAGTTGCACCCGAGCGATTTTCATCAAACACATGTTCGGGCATGCTCACCACAGCATCTTTTGCGCCCAAGTGATGATCAAGTACTACAAATTTTGCCGCTTTGGAAGCGAGTTGAGACATAATCTTTTTGGAGTAACTAAAGTCCATCATGTATAAAGTACGCCCATCAAGATTCCCTGGCACAGGACCTCCGTGATCGAGTGGAATATATTCAGCCTCATCAGCAAATTTTTTCCAGGCCGCGTAGGCCGCACCGAAGCCGTCTGGACAGCCACCGTGGTAAAGAATCGCTATATCTTTATGGTGTGTGTGCATGCTCCTATCTTACAGCACAAAGCGCACATAGATGCCGGCGGGGACGACTCGCTCTGAAGAAGATTCTTTAATATGCAGTTCGCCAGCTTCGCCGCCAACCTCTTCAAAGACGCTCTCAACTGCTTGAGCGAAAGCACGACTAGCGTAGCCAGCCGCATAGCCGTTTAGAAGAAAGAATGAGCCGGATTTTTCTGAAAGAATTTCTTTAAGCGATGCGAGAAGCGTTTGGAAATCTTCTTCAATCTTCCATACCTCTCCCTTCGTTCCGCGACCAAAGGCGGGAGGGTCCAAAATGATGCCGTCATACTTCGCTCCACGCCGCGCTTCGCGCTTTGCGAATGCGAGCGCATCGTCCAATATCCAGCGAATCTTGTCTTCGCCCACGCCAGAGAGCCGCGCATTCTCTCGCGTCCAATCAAGTGATTGTTTAGAAGCGTCAACATGTGTTACGAATGCGCCGGCTTGTGCAGAAACTAATGAGGCAATGCCCGTGTATCCAAAGAGATTCAGGATGTGGGACCTCGGAGGTCCCACATCAGATGAACGACCTCCGAGGTCTTTCACTCGGGCGGCGAGCCACTCCCAGTTTGGCGCTTGTTCTGGAAATATTCCCGTGTGCTTAAACCCCGTGAGTCGTGTCAGAAATTTTATATCACCCCATAACATTTGCCACGACTCTGGCACCGGTTTATTCATTTTCCATTCGCCTTTTTTATCACGAAATGAGAATTCGGCATGTGCTGTTTCCCAAAGTTCCGGACGCAGTTTTTTCCATAATGCCTGCGTTTCAGGACGCGCGACGATTATCTCGCCGAATCTCTCTAGCTTCATGTTGTCGCCAGAATCAAGAAGCTCGTAATCACTCCAAGGTTCTGACACCAGATGCAAATCGTGCTTCATGGTTCGATGAAACTCACCATGACCCTGAATAAAATTGAACGGGTCATAATGCCTCTGGGTGTTTTCTCGACCACTCGTAGAAGACGACTGCGGCAGATACCGCCGCATTTAAAGATTCGGTTCGCGCGTGCATAGGTACCTTGAGCGTAACATCGCATGAAGTGAGCGTTTTTTCTCTAATACCAACGCCCTCATTGCCGATGACAAACGCAGCGGGTGCGTCAAATGTCTCGGTACCGAGCGTCGTCTTACCGTCCATCGCGAGGCCATAAATCCAAAAACCCTTCTCCTTAAGCACCTTGAGTGTGTTGTTCACATTACCTATGGAGACGAGCGGAATGCGGAACACCATCCCAGCAGAAGCTTTTACCACTGCGCCTGTAACACCCGCCTGTTTATGTTCCGGTATTAGGACTCCAGAAAGACCGAAGGCTGCCGCCGAGCGAATAATAGCCCCTACATTGTGCGGGT
>MHNR01000015.1:0-2586 GCA_001819875.1 Candidatus Ryanbacteria bacterium RIFCSPHIGHO2_02_FULL_48_12
TGCCAGTTACGGCATACCCGCTTTCCAAGCGAGCGCACTAAGCCACTATGCGACGCCTCCATGTATACGAGAAAATGCCCCATCACTATAGCGTTTTTTGGAGATATTGAAAAGCCCGCCACCAAGACGTGGCAGGCTTTCTCGGAAAAATCAAGAGTTACTACTGGAGAGGTGGATTGGTTCGGTTGAACCACCAAGCAGTCGCTTGCGTGAGGAGCTCCTCTGTCGTAGACGCGTACTGCTTTTTGCCTTGTGGCGTAAAAATGAGATTTTTATTCTCATAAGGGTCAGCGACAAGATCAAATAGCTTTACTGCTTTGAACTTATTGACCCCTCCCATCTTATCTACATAGAGTTTGTACTGCTTGGTCCGGACAGATACTTGACCTCCATTGTACCAGTTGCCGAAGATATATTTTCTCCACGGTGCCGTACCCCCGGACTCTGCAAGCTGGCGCATATCGAGTGCATCGGGAAATTGTACGCCCGAGATACCCGTATAATCCATAATAGTTGGATAGATATCTATCTCATGTGTAAGCGCGGTATTCTTCCCCGAGGGAGGAATCTTGCCGGGGTAGTTGAGAATAATAGGCGTGCGCATGCCATTTTCCGTGAAATGGAGCTTGGAGGAATCCAGTCCGAATCCATTGTCAGAAAGGTACACAAGCAGAGTATTCTCACGGAGATGATTGTCCTCCAAAAACTTCACGAGTTCCCCGATCCTTGTATCCAACCACGTCATCATGCCAAAGTATCCTTGGGCATTAAACTGACCACGTATCTCATCTTTTTCTAGTTGAGAAAAGTCTATACCTTTATACATATCGCGGTACACATGGGGTGGTGTGAAGTTCAGATGCGGCATCAGAGGCGCAAACCAGATAAAAAACGGGCGGCGGCTGTCTGGAGTAGGATCAATGGCGTATTTATGCATAAAATTCCACAAAGGATCCATAGTCTCGCGTCCGATGCTCTGCCACGAAGCACCACGCGCCTCCTGGTCGGTAAACAATTTATCAATACTCCCCTCCCACCATTTACCCGTATGCAGAGTAGCATAGCCGTCCTCCGTCAAGCGTTGCATGAATGGCTTGTACTGGGAGAACCTCACCGCCCAGACGCGGAATATCACGTTGGTTTAAACCCGTCATGAGCGACTGGAGAGACGGGCGGCAATGTGCGGCCGCGGAAGTCCCGTTGACGAAGGTGATACCCTCGGCGGCAAGCTTATCAAGATTTGGTGTTTTGACGATGGGATGCCCCATAAATCCATAATACGGCCACCCCCAGTCATCCCCCAGAATGAGAATGACATTGGGTTTGTTGCCTGGACTTGCGGGCATAGGCGTAGGTGTGGTTTTGGTTTTTGTCCTGGTGGCATTGATGATCGCGGCCGTGCTGCTCTGTGCATCGGCTCTAACCTGCAGTAAAGCAAGTCCTACTGCAAACATCATATTAACGCCAAAGATCGCCACAAATACCGCAAACAGTTTTTTGTAACTTTTTTCTGATACTGATTCTATAGATGTTGGTTCCATGTTTGTGGCTATTGGGTAATATGAAAACTGGAAACGACCTTTGCAAACAAGTTTGAAGACGGATCAAATATCGCCGCCTTGTAATCGGGCGACGTAGTACGCTCCGGCATCGTAAGCTCAAGCTCATAAGTTTCATCACCGTTCTTTACACAGAGACCCTCATGCATGGAAGATTTGACCGATGTCTCGTTCTCATCAAGAGATATATAGGATTTACAGGAAAACTTCGTAGCGGTATGACCATCTATAACTACATCTTCGGTGGTGCAATCTTTGTTTTTTTGCACCTGATCACAAGCAAGCTTGTCCGTAGCTTTTTTGACCGCGGCTTTGAAAAATATACCACCCTCGCAGTCGGTCCAGTCATTGAGCTCCAAGCTATCGGCACTCGCGGCGGATGCCAAGACCTTATCGGTACCGTAGATCGTCCCTCCCTCATAGGAAGCACCGTAGAGTGGCGGAATCTCTACAGAAAAATGATGCTTCGCGCTTGTAAACTTTTTCCACTCAAACTCCCTGCCCTCATTGAACACTTGTTTTTCCCTTTGCGGTACCTCTGCCACAAGTTGCCGTGGAGCACGCGACATACTATGCAAAAAAGCATATCCTTGTAGAAGAGTAATCAACGAAAGCACCAAAAGCATAGCAAGAAGAAACTGCCTGCTCGGCATATTTTCATGAGAACTCATCATGATAAAATTAAATAGTAATAATCCCCCTACATTCTAGTGTAGAGCATCCATCCACCACGCATAGGCATATTTATCGACACAAAAAAACCTGCCCGAAAAGGCAGAGGTAAACGTATCTATTTTATATACAAAAACTATACGCGCAAGTCCCGCAAGCGCTTGATCCTATCCTCTATCGGCGGATGGGTCATGAAAATCTTGGTCAGAAACGAGGCCTTTTTTTCTTTGCCCTGATATGGATCGTCAAGCCATAGGTGAGCTGTCGCATGATTGGCTTGTCGCATCGGCGTGTGATCTGCGGCAAGTTTCTCAAGCGCGGATGCAAGTCCCTCCGGATAACGAGTCAGAAGCGC
>MHNR01000015.1:2638-4800 GCA_001819875.1 Candidatus Ryanbacteria bacterium RIFCSPHIGHO2_02_FULL_48_12
AGCATTCCTGCGATGGGCGCCAAAATCGCAAGCACGAGACCGACGAGCAGTAGGACACCCGAGGCGCCATTGCGATCTCTATCTCCTCCCATACCCCGCCAATGAAGCGAGCGCAAAAACATGTCCGAGAGAAGCTGTATAAACCCAACCAGTACCACTACAACGGTAGATACCAACATATCTTTATTGCCAATGTGCGACATCTCATGTGCGAGTACCCCCTCGAGCTCGGTGCGATTCATAATCTTGAGGATCCCCGTGGTCACCGCTACCACCGCATGCTCAGCGTCTCTGCCTGTCGCAAATGCATTGGGCTGTGTAGTGTCTACAAGATAGACTCTCGGCTTGGGAAGCCCTGCAGTAATCGAGAGATTTTCTATAATATTATGAAGATCGGGGGCTTCTGCGTCCGAGAGGGGTCGCGCACCGGTAGAGGCTATCACAATTTTATCCGACCACCAGTAGGAGCCGAAGCTCATGAGGATACTGAATAGCACCGCAAATACCAAAATCCCGGGATTGCCGTAGATCTGGCTAAACGCCCAGCCGATCGTCATGACCAACAGAAAAAACGCAGTCATGAGAAGCCATGTCCGGCGAATGTTACTATCACGTTGTGTCCAAAGGGTAGCCATACGTAGAATATTAGGCGCTAGGCCTTGGGCTCTAGGGAGAGCATCTTGTTGAGCATCTTCATTACTTCTAATAACAATATGTCTACTTGAGAATAGTCTAATTCTTTCAATTTTGGCAATCTCTTTGCAAGAATAACTTGTGTCTCTAATTCTCCACCAGAGCTGAAAGCAATGAGCAAGAATTGCCTAAACTCTTTGTCACTTCTTCGCAATTTTCCTTCAGCAATGTTAGAAGGGATTGATACGGCGGCTCTTCGCATTTGCGAAGTTAACCCATACAGCTCTTCCTTAGGGAATTGGCTGGTTACACTATAGACTTCCAAAACCAAATCAATAGCTTTTTGCCAAACGACTAGATCTTTGTATGTATGCGCTATCATCTTCTAACGCCTAGCACTTAAAGCCTAAAAATTCACTTTCACCGGCTCGCGCTCTGCTGGAGTCTCGTCTAGATCAAAGAATTCTTCTTTGCCAAAACCAAACATGCCAGCGATAATATTGGTCGGTACCGAGTCTACCTTGGTATTCATGTCTTTGACATTGCTATTATAGAAACGGCGCGCGGCCTGTATTTTGTTTTCAGTATCCGAGAGTTCACGCTGGAGCTCCAAAAAGTTTTGGTTGGCTTTGAGATCCGGATAGGCCTCGGCTACCGCAAAGAGTGACTTTAGGGCACCGGTGAGCATGTTTTCGGTTTTGGCGTGTTCTTGTGCGGTAGTCGCACCCATCGCGGCCGCACGCGCCTTGGTGACATTTTCAAACGCAGACGACTCATGTGCGGCATACCCTTTGACCGTCTCTACTAGGTTTGGGATGAGATCATACCGACGCTTGAGCTGTACCTCGATATCAGACCACGCTTCTTTGACACGATACCGCAAACGGACGAGTCCGTTGTAGGCAACAGCAAGCCATAATGCCAAAAGAACGATAATCCCCCCTACAATATATGTAATATCCATGAGAAATAGGCTAGTTTATATGTGCTTATATATGATAGCAAGCATGGCGGCATACGCAAGAAGTCTATGGAGCGGGCTGGGTCTTGCGACACAAGGTCTCACGCGTGCATTGCTTGCGGTTGGTAGAGCCAATGCGCTCCTCAAACACCCGCGACTCAACTGACGACCACCCCTCCGGACAACGACTGGAAACTCCATCACACCGCAAAGCCTCAGCAACCACCAGACTCTTTGCAGTAGCCATTATATAGGCGACATTGAGCGTATCGGATTTGGCACAGATAGCCGCCATCGCACAGTGCTTGGTCGCAACACCCAACTCATCGGCAAACGGCATTTGGGTGTCTAACTTCCAACCAAACGGACACTCGGGTTTGGGATAGACACAGGTGGTGCTCGCGAGTAACACGCTTGATTGCTTGATGAGTGTACGGACGTACTCTTTGGTGGTAGGCTCTTTTTTGGTACACAAAGTTTGGCGAGCGCATCTACGCTCGTCCGTCACCGTACTTGGCTCCTCGTATGCCCAAGAATCAGCGGCTGACCAGCCATTGGGGCACGATGA
>MHNR01000015.1:4887-6017 GCA_001819875.1 Candidatus Ryanbacteria bacterium RIFCSPHIGHO2_02_FULL_48_12
TTGAGAACACAACGTTTCTTTGGCACAAAGCTCTTTGCCCGAAGCGTATGATTCTTTGTACGTCCAAGACGACTCTTCACTCCAGTTGGATGGACAATGTCCGGCAAGTAAACTACAGTCCTCCGCGGTACCGGCAAACGCCGTGCTTTTTACCGTAGTGACCATGTATTCCTTGGGCGGGACTTTGGCCCCAGTAGGATTTATATGCTGAATCTTTTGCAAATTCCAATGAGCATCAGCGCATAGTTTGTCGTTGCAACCGCATCGCCAATCCGGTGCTCCGGGCTTGCCGCGATTGGTACAGATATAGGCAAGAACGTAGTTGTCGTTTCTTGCAAGCCCCTCGGGCCCGAGCGCGAGCGTAACTTGAGCCGAACGCGGAAACCACGCCCCTCTAATCTTTCGCTCACGAGAGGTTAGGGTAATCGGCACCCACTCGCCCGCATCATACCGCCAGCCCTGGTGATAAATATATTGAGTAGAAGAGCCCACACCAAACGTCATCGTGGCTACACTGTCTGTACAAGTAGCCTGCATAGTCATAGGTCTCGAGTCTAGAAACACATCGTACGGTAGGCCAAAACGCTCGGGGAGCACCGTGCGCTGGGTAAAAGCATGGCATGTAGGCGTATGAGCAGCATTTGCCGGCAGAAGTAGCCGAAAAAACACAACGCCCAGAAGACTTGTACCCAAAAATATAAAGATAGATCGCTTCAACATATACTATTCTATAATACCACCCATCGCTCGTACACGCTTGTGGACTACCAAAGCAAAAACACCCCAGAGAAAACCCGGGGGATTTTGCGCATGATTTTGAATTAGTACTCTCCGCCCATACCACCCATACCGGGTGCAGGAGACGTCTCCTTTTTAGGAATCTCCGCCACTATGGCTTCCGTGGTGAGCAACATCGCTGCGGCAGAGGCCGCGTTTTGTACGGCTGATCGCGTAACCTTGGTAGGATCAATAATACCTGCCATCACGAGATCCTCATACTCGCCTGTCGCCGCGTTGTAACCATAGTTGCCGGATTTTTTCTCGACGTGATCGATGACTACCGAGCCGTTGACGCCCGCGTTTTCTGCAATTTGCGAGAGCGGCATACGAATCGCGCGCTGCATAATACG
>MHNR01000015.1:6035-8878 GCA_001819875.1 Candidatus Ryanbacteria bacterium RIFCSPHIGHO2_02_FULL_48_12
GAGTTTGGCATATCGTCCCTGGAGTTTTTCGCGGTCAAACTCGGAGCTAGTTTTTTCAAGTTGGGCCTTGATTTGATTCGCCCGCTTTTCGATGTCCTGTTTTTTGCCCCTACCCCCAACAATCGTCGTGTTGTCTTTGGTGGCAATTACTTTTTTGGCAGACCCCAGCATGGAGACCTCTGCGGTCTCGAGCTTGAGACCAAGCTCCTCGGAGATTACTTTGCCACCCGTGACAATAGCAATATCTTCCAGCATTTCTTTTTTGCGGTCACCATATCCCGGAGCCTTGATGGCAAGTGCATGAAACGTACCACGCAGTTTGTTGACAACAAGCGTCCCCAATGCCTCCCCTTCTATCTCATCTGCAATAATCACGAGCTCTTTGGCGCCACTTTTGGCAAGTTGCTCAAGGAGCGGCAAGATATCCTGGATAGAAGAGATTTTTTTGTCGGTAATAAGAATATACGGGTCTTCGTATGCGGCCTCCAGACGCTCGGCGTTCGTCACCATATAATGCGAAACATAGCCGCGATCAAATTGCAGACCCTCGACAATATCATAATCAATACCAAATGTTTGGGACTGCTCCACCGTAACTACACCATCCTTGCCGACTTTTTGGATGACCTCGGCGATCTTCTCGCCAATCATAGGATCTTTGGCAGATATCGTAGCGACTTGGGCGATCTCGGATTTTTTCTTGGGGTCTATTTCTATAGAAAGGTCTTTGAGTTTTTTGACGATTGCGGCAGTAGCGCGTTCAATGCCGCGCTTGATACCAATAGGTGAGGTGCCTGCGGTTACATTGCGCATGCCCTCGGTCACAATGGCCTGCGCAAGCAAAGTCGCCGTGGTCGTACCGTCTCCTGCGATATCATTGGTTTTTGTGGCCACCTCTTTGACGATCTCGGCACCCATATTTTCTATCTTGTCTTCGAGCTCGATCTCTTTGGCGATAGTTACACCGTCATTGGTAATCACCGGGGCACCATAGCCCTTATCAAGTATCACGTTGCGCCCTTTGGGACCGAGCGTCACTTTGACGGCGTTGGCCAAAGCATCCACACCTCGACGCAAAGCCTCTCGGGCTTTTTCTTCAAATACAATTTGTTTTGCCATATAATTAGGCACTAGATAGTTAGGCACTAGGCAACTAGGAGAAACTGTACTTTTCGTTCCTAGAGCCTAAGGCCAAAAGCCTAGTGTGCTATCCGATAATTGCTAATATATCCTCTTCGCGTGCGATTAAGTATTCTTTGCCGTCGACCTTAATCTCATTGGGACCATATTTGGAAAATAATACGATCTGTCCTTTCTTGACATGCATCGGGATGAGCTTGCCATCATTGTTGTACTTGCCCGCACCTACGGCGATGACCTTGCCCTGCTCGGGTCGCTCTTTTTCTGCGGTATCCGGAATGACGATACCATACGCGGTCTTTCCCTCACGCAGTTCTTTGCCCATGGGCTCGATGAGAATACGATCGCCCCATGGCTGAATATTTGTTTTTGCCATATGCTTACAGTTAGTTGACTTTTAATAACAATTACCGTCTGATTAGCACTCATCGATATAGAGTGCTAATACCATAATAGCGAGTGGCGTCCTTGTGTCAAGAGATCCGAAACAAAAAAGGTGCCTTAACAGCACCTCGTGAAATCATTTATAAAGGAACGAGAGAAATTCTGGCTCATTTCCAAAAACTCCGATAAGCCATTCGACGCTCTGGGTCAAATGCGCTGCCCCGACGGCAATAGCGCCCAGGGAAAATCGGGAGAGATTAGTATCCCGGAGAGAAGCGATCGCCTCATCTTTTTGAGAAGCTAAACCACCAAGCGAGAGAAATAGCAACTCACTATGCTCCCAGGCGTCTGGAGCCGTCATCCATCTTTGCGATACCTCCTCTCTTGAGAGTATAAGCTCCGTAGTATAGACATATATGAGACGTGAGTCATCATGTTCAAAGGCGCCCGCAAGCTCAAATCGAGAGATGCTTCCCGCATCAATGCCCAATTCCTCAACGAGCTCGGCGCGGGCCGAAAGTTCACTCATTTGATATGAAGCAGACCCCGCCGGCACAATAGCGATTTTGCCAGATTCGTAATCACCCGCCCGGCGGCCAAGGACAAAATATCCATCTTTTGTACGCACGAGCACCGCCACCCCGATGGCACGACTACCCCCCTGAAGCCATGAGTACTTTCGTTGCAACATAACTGCATATGAATGCATAGATACCGACTCTCTGGGCCCAATAGTAAACACGTGCTGGTCGGGGAGAAGGCAATCTAAAACTGGCGGTAGATAGTATGCTCCCCATTTGTACCAGCCGGAGACCGGGAATACACACCCTCGCACTAGCTCATTCCACCAAGGGATGGATATCGCTTCAAAATCCTTATCACTGAGTGTTAAGGAACAGCCAAATGATCTCTCGAGAACATTGCTCGCGTACTTACGCCAGGCTGAATCGGCCCATACCGCACGGCGAAATTGGTCCGCCTCTTCTTCCGACATATGGGGACGCTTGTACTTTTCTGGCAAGCCAAGTCTATCCAATATATCTTCAATGGCATCGGTATACCCTAGAGTATACCGCGGATCTAGATCCTCCCGCACATGAAGCGGCACCCCAAAGCTAACGGTAAGCAGTCGCATATATGCCCCCTTTGTTTGCAAAAATCTTTGCAGAAACTATACCCCACTAAACATAAAAAAGCCACCATACAGCATAGATTGGCCTTAGAACGGCAACCCTTATATATACGATCCCTCCTCCGGATCCTCCGCAAACGACCCATAGGCATAACGATGGATATGCATACTTTGCAAAATCCCCACG
>MHNR01000015.1:8886-12617 GCA_001819875.1 Candidatus Ryanbacteria bacterium RIFCSPHIGHO2_02_FULL_48_12
GGGAAGCGTAATACCCGTGATCGGGAGCATCCCCATATTCATACCAATGTGTATCGCCCCCTGAAATACGATCATGATAGAAAACCCGATCGCAAATAATTTACCAAAATTCCCCGGGGCATAGAGTCCAATCCGCAGTATTCGCCAGAGTAGTATCCCCATAAATACAAAATAGACCAAGATACCGAATACCCCCCATTCCTCGGCAAACGCGGCAAAAATAAAATCCGTCTCTGACTCCGGCAAAAATTTGAGGCGACTCTGCGACCCATAGCCAACCCCTTTACCAAACACATCACCCGAGCCAACGGCGATCATAGACTGGATGGCATTATATCCCGCACCCCGTGGATCAAACGTCGGATTGAGAAATGTCTTGATGCGGTCTTTTTGATATGGTGCAAGAAACGACACCCAGGCGATTGCCGCAATCACGATACCCGTAGTAGCAAGAAGTAAGAGATGTTGCGGGCGGATACCAGAGACAAGCGTCATCCCAAACCAAATCGCAAGCACGATTACTGACGATCCGAGATCCGGCTGCAGTAAAATGAGACCCACAGGGATTGCCGCGTAAACCCCCGAGATGACAATGTGCCGAAACCGCGCAATATCAATATGCCGCCGCGAAAAATATTTGGCGAGCACCAGTATCAGCACTAGCTTTACAATCTCTGTCGGCTGAAATGAGGCTAGATAAAAATTAAACCAGCTCGTAGCGCCTTTGATACGGGACGCTCCCAAAAGCAGTACGCCGAGAAGCAGACACATAATGCCATAGAGCACCACGATGACCCCGCTATTACTAAAAAGCCGCCAATCTGCTGATGCTAAAAAAAACATAACCAAGAGACTAATCAATAGCCAAACTATCTGACGCGTAAAAAAATAATCCCCGGTGTCACCGATGTTCTTGAGTGTCAAAAGACTCCACGCAAACATCGGGGCGAGTGCCCCGATAAGTACCCAATCAAATTTTTTGAGATAGGTGAGCATCTTACCATGGATTGCGGCGTACAAACGGCTCAACTTGCATAATGGTACGGTTTTGCGGAAATGGAAACGGCCAAGTAAATACTACCGCCTCCTCGGCAGAATCGGCAACCTTATCCACGCGCGAAGCCGCTACTGCGACCGCATTACCCTCGGTATCGGAAACTACCGCAGAGACATCAATACCTTTGACGTCAAAGATAGTTTCATTTTTGAGCATGAGTGTAAAACGCGGCCGATCTCCCTCAAACATGCGCTCGGTATGTACAATACGAAGTGGCGGCTCCTGATGACGCGAAGGGACCCAGGTAAAATCTTTGATATCAAACACCACGCGTTTGGGCCTCTGCACGCCACCCACGATCAGCCCCGGCTCAAATATGAGGAAACGCTCGTCCGCCAGCACATAGGCATCCCCTCTCCTACTTACAATCGTAGAGTTGTCAGCGTCCATGAGTTTAAACTGGTACGGCATCGATTTGGCCCCCGAGAGCACATTGGGATTTTCTATGAGTGCTGCAACATCATAAACGCCCGGGCGCACTTCAAAAAATCGCGTCCATAATACTATGAGGTCTTTTGGGTTTTCATCCAGACACACCGCGCACTGTGAACCACCGCAATCCACTCCTGTCTCATCTTGGTTTTTAATCTTGTCAAAGCAACTTGGCGCGGGCCGACTCGCGTAATATAAGGCCCCCGCAACCGCGAGCAAAAGAAGGGCAAACACCCCCAAGAACAAAAGCTGCCGTTTGAGTTGCCAACTCATATACTCCGTTATACCACAGAACGAAAAAACCAAAAAAATAAGCGCATAGATACCCTATACGCTTCGCTCACTATAATAATGATGGCAAATGGCGCAAATACTCTGGCCTGTACGAGATTGCCTTGACCTACGTTGTACATCAGACTTACGGCGATAGCTAAGGCAACTCCCGCAAAGAACAACGTTATTTTTATCACTTAAAAATTGGACCCCAAATACGCATGGAGGCAAGAGAAGTAAAAACAACCAAAATTGCCGTTGGGTAATCCCAAACAATGCGAGGACAATCATAGTAAGTATCGCACCCGGTAGCAACATTCTTTTCCCTACAATACTCGCCGCGTCTTTGGGGGGAACATCATACAGACGTGCAGCCTGCTCCATATTACCTACCTCCTTTGTCAAAGAATGAGCTGGGACAAAGTTTGTTTGATGCGATTTGACGCCATGACGAGCCAAACTGTATCAAACGACATTCCACGCACGGCTTTGGTTTTACGTGTTTGTTCTGAAACTGATAGAGCGCGGCGTACCTGCCCGTTTCAGTGCGAGAGAATACACTTTGTCCCGTAAAAAACATACCACAAGATATAACCCTAGTCAAAACATTGTATCCGTCCACCACATATGCCCGCCCATACTTATGCTAAGTTTGAGCTCCTTGCACATGCTCATACTATATTGCTAATTCATATAATAAAAAGAACAGCTACTGTTGCCCCCATAATACAAGCGTGGTTTGCAATTTGATTAGTGTCTTTGTATAAACGGACAAATACTGCTAGTAAATCTATAGCAACAAACAATATTTCAAGCACATGAGAACGAGTCTTGCCCCTTTAAAAAACTATACTACCCAAGAGCATTAATCTTGACCATAAAAATACCTGCATACCCACAACCCTCATTAGTTCGGTTTTTTGTGATAACGCTGGTATGCGGCAACCAAATCTTGAGCTTTGTGCATATCCTCCTTAGGGACAAATATATCCTGTGGCATCAGATGCCGTGGCGGGAGGGTATCGCCCGAAATATTGCCGCCTTTAAAATCATGCCGCTGGGCGCGCACTACCGCTTGGAGACCATTTTGCTCCAAAAATCCCTTGATCGCGTGGGCGTCAATCTCGGTTGGCGCCTGATGAATGGGTCTAAATATCTTTCGTGCCATACCGTATAGACGTTTCTTTCATTTTATAATATATCGACAAACCAAGTACTAACCATGACCCTAATACGCCTAGCGCAAATCCTGAAACAATGATCCAGTCACGAAGATAGATGCCGTATAAAAACCATGTGCATGTACCGACGGCCATGATCACATACATACTAAGTGAGATATCCTGTGCAGATTTATTGGTGTAGATTTTATAGGCTTGTGGGTAATACCCTAAAGACATTACCACTCCCATAATCGTCACGAAAATTTCAAACATACGGGTTATGTTGTTTTATTTCTGTGTATCCACCAACCATCATTTTTATCGCCAAACCACCAATGATCAGAGTCCGTACGCATGATAGCTTCTGCTAATCTCTGTGCTTCAGGAGTGAGTAGCCGTTTAACCAATGCCGGAATCCATGATTGTGCTCGTTGGTTGCCGATATCAACCTGCTCTTTAAGAGCAAGTAATAGCTCAAGATTATCGGCGTCTTTGGCAAGTCGAGCTTCTCTGCTCTCCCGACGCTCGTACTCTTCTATAAGATCTGCAATATCTTTGCCAAATGGAAATGATGCGGCAAGATCTTGGACTGCTTTTTCTTCGTTGCGTGTTGTATATTTTTGGTGGACATAATTAAGATCTGATACGCGGGCTTCGGCTATATCATGGAATGCCGCCATCTGTAGTACCTTTGCGCGATCGACATCACCAGCCATGGAAGCTAGAACAAACCCAATGTATGTAGCGCGGTTGAGATGCTCGGCGACACTCTGCTCTCCTGAGCCCAAAAAGAAAAATCCGCTTCG
>MHNR01000016.1:0-8070 GCA_001819875.1 Candidatus Ryanbacteria bacterium RIFCSPHIGHO2_02_FULL_48_12
AAAAAGGAGTCACTCAACGTCTCGGTAGCATTCGGCATAGCGGCATTTGCGTTTCGAAGTCGTCCATAGGGTCTTGGCCGTTTTCAAAATGAGGCATCCATGGTACAAATAAGGCCATACTAAATGGTTTTAACGCCTTGTAAACAATATGAAAGACGAGATCGTACTGGACCTGGAAACCAAAAAATCATTTCAGGAGGTTGGTGGCAAGTATAACATGCACTTGCTGGGTGTCTCGGTGGTCGGCGTCTATTCTTACAAGGCAGACGAATTTTATGCATTTGAAGAGGCGGAGTTTAGGCGATTGGAAGAGCTCCTGCGGAGCGCCGCGCGCGTCATCGGTTTTAATAGTAAGCATTTTGATTTTCCAGTATTACAACCCCATGTGCGCCTTGATCTCAAGGGTGTCGCGCATCTGGATCTTATGGAGGATGTCGAGCAGGGCGCGGGATTCCGTATCTCTCTAGATAATCTTGCGCAAGCAAGCCTCGGCGTTGGCAAATCGAGTCATGGCTTGCAAGCAATTACCTGGTGGAAAGAGGGCAATATCGAGGCGATAAAAAAATACTGTTTGGATGACGTACGCATTACCCGAGATCTCTATGAGTACGGCAAGAAAAATGGCTTTGTGGCATTCGATTCTCGCGATGCGCGAGCAAAACTGACGATCCCGGTCACCTGGGACAAGGATTACGAGCCAACCGGCAATACACAAGCAAGCCTTTTCTAATTATGTCACCACAACTCCCACAAGAGACAGCCCCATCATCGAACACTTTTCTGGACGCCTCGGGGCGGGTGCTTGATCTTGACGCGGTGCTGGGCCTTGTCTATGATTTTGTTACCAAAAAACCAGAAGCCCAATATCAGATTATTGTGGGTACTGACTCCCATGCTTCAGACGAGGTGTCTTTTGTGACGGCCATCACGGTGCGCAGAGTTGGCAATGGCGGGATATATTTTTGGACGCGGTCATACAAAAAACAGTTTCCGAGTCTCCGCGATCGGATGTACGCAGAAGCGATAAGCTCTATTATGCTTGCCGAGGAGTTGCGCGGCAGACTCAAAGACATACTTCATGAGGATTATTTTTGGAATGACCAGATTCACATTGATATCGGTGAGAATGGCAAAACCAAAGATCTAATAGACGGTATTGTCGGTATGGTACGCGGGTATGGGTTTGAGGCGGTGATCAAGCCGTTTGCTTTTGGGGCGTCTGCGGTGGCGGATAGGCACACCTAAGGGCGATGGGAAGATTATAAAACATACAAAAAAATACCTCGCTGAAGTTTCAGGAGGTTTTTCGTTTCTATGATTCCGCTCGCTGTATTTTATTGATGCCAGCGGAAATTTGCTCGACAAGTTTTTCTACCTTACTTTGTCCGGGCGGAAGGGGATGTACGGCCAGAAAATAAGAGGCGGTACATAGACCTAGGGGCCATACAAGCCACATCTTACTACTATCAAAATAACCGCACCAGAACGTCATTATGGCGAGGAATAATAGGCCAGAAGCCCGTCCGGCGGAGGTTGTTTCTACGATTGAAAAATAGATATGCCTTCTCGCTCGACTGCCGGCGTAGAGGTTGCTTTCTTCCTCGTCAAGGTGGTACATATCTATAAATACAATAACACTTATGGATGAATATGCGATGCCCAGCAGGAAGAGGATGGGATCCCATCGGACCACGATAGACATATAAAAGCACCACAAAGGTGTAATACTGGTAGATGCAAGACACGTCTTTGCCAAGAAAAAATTGGTGCGTCCCGTGAGCTGTTGGCATCTATGGCTCAATCTTGTAAAAAGAGCAATCAGTGTTTCATCAACCTTTTCCCATGTCGGCAAGAGTAGTCCCATAACTAACCCCCAAGGTTTTATTTGTTGTGGACTATACACGAATAACGTAAAAAATACAAGGGTAGTGCGTTAGTCGAGAAAGGCTTTACTTATGACGGCATTTCGGTACTATAGTCATACAAGCGCGCTTAGCTCAGTTGGTTAGAGGAGAAAATGTTCACCGAACATTTTCTCCGTTTACACTCCGTTAAATTTTCAAGGGCACTTAGCTCAGTTGGTAGAGCATCTCGTTTACACCGAGAGGGTCGCAGGTTCGAGTCCTGCAGTGCCCACAATAAAAAAATTAACGGGGCAAGCCGAGAAGGTCCAAGGTTCGAATCCTTGAGCGCGCATCAAGATTGACTCAATGTGCTCAAAAACTTCTCCATCACAGAGAAGTTTTTGATTTTCAGGTGATGTCACTTTATCGGAAGAACAGAGGATAAGGAGGTGAGCTATTGCTTTTTATCGAAAAAGGTGCTTCACTGTGCTCGATTTTATCTCATTGAAAAAAGGGGCGATATATGTATTCTACGAGAGAGAAGGTATGGCAAAGGGATTTACAAGGGTTTCAAGAACAACTCACTCAAGCGCGTGATCTCGAACAAGAGGGAAGATGTATCGAGGCGTATTGTTTGTTTGCAACAGCGTACTACTCGCACTATGCATCACAGATCAAACGACATCCGATACGAGCCTTTCTTGAGTTTTGCCAAGCAAAGCGGTATGCAGAGCTTGCTTTTGAAGAAAGTTTCTCGCAACAGGTTATCCTGTCTCATAGCAAATGCGATGTGATAGCCACAATACTCCTGCGGCGATGGTTGTGGCAAAAAGCCAATCCGACGCGTGCTGGTTTGCTGTTGGACGTTGGTCTTGCAAAGGCTGATCTCCCGCCCCATTCGCACGCTCTCATGACCATGGGCCTCGCTGAGGCACATTACTTGCTTGGGAACAAAGAGGGCTGTGTGGCAAAAGTGGAAGAAGCGTTGGCGCATGAAGCATCGCTGGAAACGGAGCAAGACCAAGTGCAAGCTCATAGGCAATTTTGCCGAGTCTTGCGGAGAGCTTTTACGCTTTATTTTAAGCTGGGGCATGTGGACAAGGCGAGCGGCTGTTTTCAAAAGGCTCTCGAATATGCTGCAGACCAGCGGTGGAAAAGCGAAGATCAGCACAAGAAGTTGCTGTGGGAGCGAGCAGTACTTCGCTTGCCAGCCTTTGTGCAGTGGCTACTCCCGCATTAAGCAGTGCCCTTTTGTGTCTTTTGGTGTCTGTCCGCTACATAGTTTCGTAGCGGTTTTTTTATTTCAGTTTAGATGGTTGATCTAAGGATCATGTAAGCAATGTCGTTTATATGGTAGCTGTTTCTATTTATGTCTGATGGTATAATGAAATCCATCATGCGGCGCGCACACATCAACATCTACAATTCGCGTAAACATTTGGCGGTGACACTCCTCTTGGTGGTGTTGCCGTTTTTGTTTCTCTTGGGATTTTCCCGCTATGCTCATATTGCCGCCGGACAGCTTTTTTCGGATGTGGGCATGTCTTTTGTGCGTCTTGTCGTTGCGTATCTCATATCAGTCGTGCTGGCGTGGATATTGGCCATTTTATTTTATAAGGGTCGGCGCGCAAAGGTGGCGTTGCCAGTTTTTGATGTCTTGCAAAGCTTCCCCGCGTTTGCCATGTTGCCGCTTGCCACGCTAGTTTTTGGGAGATCAAATACCACCGTTATATTTTTTCTCGTAATTACCATTATCTGGCCAATTCTATTTTCTATTTTAAGTTCACTCAAACTTATTAAACACGAGTGGGAGGAGGCGGTGGAGATTTCGGGTATGGGCGGGGTTGATTATTTGAAGTATTTTTTGTGGCCGGTGAGTGTTCCGGGGTTAATTACGGGATCCATCATCGGTCTTGGAGAGGGGTGGGAGGCGTTGGTGGCGACGGAGATTATTGTACGCATGCATGGGGGCCTGGGAGATTTTTTTAATCGATATTCGACCAATGCGGAGATTACCGCTCTTGGTATAGCAGGACTTCTTATTTTGATATTTAGCATGAATAAGCTCTTCTGGTTGCCGCTTTTGGAGAGTAGTCATCGAAGAATGGAAGAGTAAAACAATATGAGCATTATACTTTCCGCCAAACACATTATCAAAACATATCATGAGTCGGGCCGAAACTTGTCCGTACTTGCCGATATTAATCTGGAAATTTCTCCCGGAGAGTTTTTTGTGTTCGTAGGGCCATCGGGGTCGGGCAAGTCCACGCTTCTGCGTATTATGAGTGGTCTTGATAAAGATTTTGGGGGAAGTATATTCTATGGAGAAAAACTAAAACCGTCAGAGATAAGCTTCGTTTTCCAGCAGTTTGCTTTGTTCCCATGGCTGACGGTCGCTCAAAATATTGAGTTTGGCTTGATTGCGCGCAGTGTTCCAGATAAAAAACGTCGGGAGATTGTACGGGCTGAACTCACAACATTTGGTCTTGAGAAGTTTGCACATGCGTATCCCAGGGATCTCTCTGGCGGTATGAAACAGCGGGTGGGGATTGCACGAGCTCTTGCCACCGAGCCACGGGTAATATTTATGGATGAGCCATTCTCGGAGCTGGATTCTTTTACTGCTACGGAGCTTCGCAAGGATTTATTGAGGATTTGGCGGGAGCGAAAACCGACTATTATTATGGTAACGCATATTATTGAGGAGGCGATCGAGCTTGCAGATCGTATTGCGGTACTCACGCCTCGCCCGGGAAAGATAGAGAAGATATTCCAAAATACGCTCCCCCGTCCCCGCCAAGAGCGATCACAGGAGTTTTACCGTCTGGAAGATACGATTACAGAAATCATAAAGCCGTAGGTATGCCAGAAAGTCACTTGTTGCATTATCTTACGTTGTGGGGGCCGCTCGGATATGTGGTTGTGTTTTTTGGGATGGTCATGGAAGGGGATGCTGTGCTATTTGCGACCGCGTTTTTAGTGCATCAGGGGTTTTTTAGCTTTTGGCCCTCGGTGCTGGTGAGCTTCTCTGGTGTGTTGATCGGAGATATCCTGTGGTATCTTTTGGGTGCACGACTCAAGGATTCCTCGTCTTTTGTAGTGCGCTCAGCCAAGCGTATCGCGCAGCCTTTCGATGAGCACATACAAAAGCAACCGTTTCGGGCGGTGTTTGTTTCGAAGTTTATGTACGGGTTGCATCATCAGGTACTGATGCGTTTTGGTATGTTGGGCCGGCCACTGGGTCTTTTGGTGCGTGAGGATGTAGCGGCATCTGCTGTTTGGTTTTTGATTATCGGGTCTCTTGGGTTCTTTTTTAGTGCGTCTATCATGTTGATTCGTCGGTATTTACGTCTAACGGAGTTTGCACTTCTGTTTGGTTTGGTATTTTTCTTGGCGTTTAAAAGCCTTGCAAATAATGCCTTGAAAAAGGGCCTCTAGCGAGGTTGATTTCTGTATATATTCTGCTAGAATAAGGACGTTGTTTGCCGCAGTGGCTTGACGGGTATCTACAATATAGATTTCAGAGTGCCTGGGTAGCTCAGTGGTAGAGCGCAACCCTGAAGAGGTTGGCGTCCGGTGTTCGATTCACCGCCCAGGCACTCTGAAATGTAAGTAAGAACACCCTAGGATGAGCGAAAAGAGACGCGGCTCCCTGTGTTTTCTGGCAATATAGTAGCAAATTAAAAATCCCTGCTCGGGATTTTTAATTTGTGCAGGCTCTCAAAATATAGTTGATTAAGAGTGGTTCTCATTCTTTTACAACCCAAGAAGAAAAAGGAGTATGTATGCAAATTTTCGGGTTAGAAATACTATGCCTTATTCTCGACGTGGATGGTGTGCTGTTTGATGTCGATGGGTATCTGGAGCAAAATATCTGCACTGCTGCGAGTTTTGCCCGCTTGCCATTGTCCCAACTCGAGCAATATTTGGATGATATTCGCGCGGGGAGGATCCGTATGAAGGGGAGTTTGTCGGAGATGATTCAGACGGTCTGGCCGAGTGTTAAGGACGAACGAGCAGTGCAGTTTGCGCAGAAATTTCGGGAGGAGGAACGATTGCATCCGTACCCGGTCTCTCACGGGGCGCTTGCTACCTTATGGCATTTTTATGCGCATGGTTTGCCGATGGCATTATGCACCTCCAATGATGATGAGTCTCTCAAGCATCGATTGCTTTCCGGGCAGATAGAAAGGCATCTTTTCCGGGTGGTAAGCACTATAGGGGGCGGTATCGCCAAACCGGATCCACGTACTGTCAAGCCAATATTCCAGACTATACCGGTACGGCCAGATCAGTGTCTTTATGTTGGAGATTGGTATCCTGATCTTGAGCTTGCACGGAGGGTTGGTATGCATTTTGCCGCAGTGCTCTCCGGTTTTATTTCGAAAGAAATATTTTTAAGAGAGGGGGTGCCGGAGCATATGATCTTGGCACGATTTGCAGATGTACTGCAGGTGGTCGCATAAGAGATGCCCACCAAAAAACAAACCATTAGCCGTACGGCTAATGGTTTGTATTTCCTAGAGGTTAGAAATTATTCGTTTTTGATGCGCAGTTTTTGGGTTCTATTTTTGTCGAGCTTGGGGAGGCGGATGGTGAGCAGTCCATGCTTGATGGAGGCTTCCGCCGCCTCCGAGTCTACCTCTTGGGGTAGAAGGATGGATCGGGAGAATGACCCCCAATACAATTCTTGGTAGTAGTAGTTTTTGGTAGTGACATCGCGATGCTGTTCCCGTGTCCCTTTGATGGTGATCATGTCTTGCGTGATGGAGACATCCAAGTCTTCAGGTTTTACGCCGGCTATGGTCGATTGAATGACGATATGTGTGGGTGTTTGGTAGACATCTACGGTGAGCTGACCCTCATCGTCTCCCGTGTCTTCAGTAGTTTCTTCTATTTCAGCGTCCTCTAAAGAGTCTTCATCTTGCATGGAGAGAACACTGCCTATGTTGTGGCTTTGTGGGCGCAAGGGAGCTTTGACGCTAATTTCCTCGGCGTATATATTCTCCGGATCGGAAGAGATGCTTCCGGTCAGGCGTTCAAAAAAAGATCGGCGGTCTTTAGGCATACAGTTACAAGGTTAATTGCTTAATTTTTTTAGCCCGGTCAAACGCGAATATGAGGAGTATGCCGGTAAGTAAGAGCATGAAGAGGGCGGTGTCCTGTGAGCTGCTCGTGTTCACTTCATTCATTATAGTAAAGTTAAAAACAGCATGCAAAGCGGTAGCGAGCACGAGACCGTACGCCGTATAGAGCTTACGCCGGGTATTCGCATAAAACGAAAGCGCTATCGCATATCCCACAATGCCAGAGCTCAAAGCATGGAGAAGTGTTGCGCCGAGAAACCGCAGGTTGCCCACGACGAGCCCCTCAAACACCCCCTTACCAAAAGCTGATATAAGGAAAAAGAAGTTTTCAAATGCCGCGAATCCAAGTGCCGCTGTAATGAGATAAATCATGGCATCTACCGGCTCATCGAATTCTTTGCCTTTGAGTACGAATATTTTTGCAGCTTTGTATTTTACATACTCTTCTGCCGCGGCAAACGCGACAATGGCGATCGGGGAGAATGCGCTTGCAAATGCGATGAATGGCGGAAATGCCGTACCGCAGGCCCGTGATTCTGCGGCGGTGAGAAACAGGCGTGCGCCGCCGCAGTATACGAGTGCTTCAAGGAGCAACGCAAATGGAATGGCAAGCACGCCACCCATAAATGCCTTGAGAATCAGACGCTTGGGCTCGGGGTGGGTATCCTCACGAAGCCAAAAATAGAGCCAAATAAGAGCGGGGATACTGCCGCCAAGGAGTGCGTATAAAAGTTGCGTGCCTAAATTGGCCAAGAGGCGATGATTAGCAGATTTTGGTTGCTTGTTTTTATGTGTGCAGGCATCTCGGACCAAATCTCCTCGGTTACAAACGGCATAAAAGGATGGAGGAGCTTGAGGTTGGTAGCGAGCACATGGAGGAGCGTCCATTGCAGAGAGGCTTTTTCTTCCGGTGAGCCGTCACGCAGGCGCGGTTTTGCCCCTTCTATTATTTTATCTGCAAACTCGTGCCAAAAATAGTGATATGTTTTTTCTGCCGCTAGGTAAAACCGAAAATGGTCTAACTCTTTCGTAATCTCCTCGGCGGTTTTGTGGAGTTCAGTAGGTATTGCGTCATCGGCGGGGGTGAGTTTTAGCTTCCCCGATAAATTAGCCCCTTCGATGCTTGAGATGACAAACCG
>MHNR01000016.1:8109-31814 GCA_001819875.1 Candidatus Ryanbacteria bacterium RIFCSPHIGHO2_02_FULL_48_12
GTGTTGCCTACTATGAGCGCCATGCGTCCGGCGTCCGTCCCAAACTTTTTGGCGATATCAATGGGGTCGATGCCGTTTCCAAGAGATTTCGACATCTTGCGCCCTTTGGCGTCTCTGACCGTGCCGTGCAGATACACCGTGCGAAAGGGGATATCTCCAAGCCCATAGCCGGTCATCAGGATCATTCGCGCTACCCAGAAGAATAATATTTCGTAGCCGGTTTCCAGTACATTAGTAGGGTGGTAGAGTTTGAGGTCTTGGGTATCCTTGGGCCAGCCCATAGTGGTAAATGTCCAAAGTCCGGAGGAGAACCATGTGTCGAGGGTATCGGGGTCTTGGGTAAGCGTGTGGGGTATGCCTGCAAATGACCGCAATACATAGGCGTGTGCTGGATCACGGATTTCTTTATGAAGCGTCTCAATATCTGTCCACTCGACGTTGAATTTTCCCTCCTCGTCTTTTTCGAGTTTCGGGATTGAGCGTTTTTCTGATTTTAGCTTAAAATGAAGCGCGGTGACGGTAATAGTACGCCAAATATTTTTACTGGCGGCAAAATAATTGTTGACGAACGTACGGGGGAGCGTCTCTATGTATTCCAGGTCCGTAAAACCTGTCTCCTCTATGATTTCTCTTTGGGCACATTCTATTGGATTTTCTCCGGTAGCGAGGCCCCCACCCACCAGGAGCTTGCCACCAAGTGTATTACCCCAGTTGATGGTAAGGATTTTGCCATCGGTATTTTCTACATAGGCAATGATTGATGATCGGGGCTCTGCATTTTTGTGTGGCGTACCAAATACCACTGAAGATGGAGATGTGCAAAGCGTGCAGATTGATGGCGGTTCAACTGCCGCTGTGATGTGACCACTTTCGCAGTACCACACCGGTATCCGGTGCCCATACCAAATTTGCCGACTAATACACCAGTCGCGCAAATTTTCTATCCAGTGAAAATATATTTTTTCAAAATGCTCCGGGATGATTTTGATTTGTCCCGACTTAATGGTGCGGCGCATGATCTCTTTGAGCGTAGTTTTTGCTCCAGATGCAATACCTTCTATGGATGAATGGGGGAGAGCGAACTCTTTGTTGACCGCGACAAACCATTGGAGCTTGGGCATGGGCTCGATGACCCCGCCGGTGCGCTCGGCTGTGGCGATATTCTGTTTGATATCCTCCTCTTTCTCCAGAAGTCCTTCGGCGCGCAACCACTCTACTATTATGGCGCGGGCGTCGGCAACCTTTTGTCCCTGTATGCGCTCGTCTCCTACTATCATGCGTGCCCTTTCGTCTATAACCTGGTTTACCTCAAGGCTATGCCGCTCGGCTATCTCCCAGTCGGTGTGGCTGTGTGCGGGGGTCACGCCTACTGCTCCTGTGCCAAATGCCGGATCTACCTCTTTGTCCGCTACGACTTTAATGTGGAGCGGTACACCGCAAAATTCAATATCGTACTCTTTGTCGATAAATTCTTGGTAGCGGGCATCATCCGGATGTACTGCAACTCCGGTATCGCCAACTTTGGTCTCGGGGCGGGTGGTCGCAATCGAGATGGGGAAGTCTTTGCTGTAGGTAAATGTGTAGAGCTTGGCCGCACGTTCTTCATATACTATCTCGTCATCAGAGATAGTGGTCTGTCCTTTGGGATCCCAGTTTACGATACGATTTCCTCGATAAATAAGGCCGTCGTCGTACATTTTTTTAAACATCATGCGTACCGCAAGCGAGCGATCTTCATCGAGTGTGTAGGCCTCACGCGTCCAGTCGCAGGACGCTCCCATGGTTTTGACCTGTGAGATAATGGTGTCGTGGCTTTTTTGGGCAAAATCTTCCACCCGGCGCAAAAATTCCTCACGGCCGAGATCATGGCGTGAGGCGCCCTCCTTGGCCAAATCTTTTTCTACGCGAGACTGCGTGGCGATCGCGGCGTGATCCGTCCCGGGGAGCCAGAGCGCACGCTTGCCCCGCATACGCTGGTAGCGGATCATAATGTCCTGGAGCGTGAGCATGAGGGCGTGTCCCATATGAAGTACGCCTGTCACATTGGGCGGGGGCATGATGATAGTGAAGGGTTCACGCTTCTCGGCATCTGGCAGATTCTCTGGCGTAAAAAACCCTGATTTTTGCCAGAGTTCATAGATACGAGGTTCGGTCTCCTCTGGGTTATACGGTTTGGAAAAGTCAGCCATAATGTAGAAATATTAGCACTAACCGCCTTATTTTTTCTAGTGCCCCGCATGTTATCCACAATAATAGACCAAATGGTCGGGTTGATATATTGTAGTATTAGACCATGAAAGAATCTATAACAACCCGACAAAAACAGTTACTTTCTATTATTTATCAATACATCCGTAATTCCGGCTACCCGCCGGCATTTGAAGAGATGAAAGATGGGCTTGGTGTCGTTTCCAATCAATCCGTGATTGACCTCCTGGAAAAACTCTCTCGGTCTGGTGCTATAAAACGAAATGAGGGCGGGGCGCGGAGCATCGTTATTTTGCCATTTGGGTATGGTGTATTAGGCGCTCCCCCGCTTGCGCCTTTTGTTGGAGTTGCGGCCGCAGGGGTGCCCATGGAAGCTATAGAGATAAGTGGGAGTTGGCACGAGATACCATCTACAGGATCAGACAAACTTGCACGACTTGCAGGTAATGTATTTATTTTAAAAATCAGCGGCGATTCTATGATAAATGCTGGTATAGACGATGGCGATCTTGTGCTTATTCAAGAAAAGAAAGAGTTTATATCAAAGGATATTGTATATGCGCAAATTGGCGAGGACGCCACTATCAAGCGTTTTGTGTCGGAAGATAAGCCGCCGTATGTGTATCTTAAGCCGGAAAACCCAAGATATGGCATTATCAATTTTACGGATGAGACGGAGTTAAAGGGCAAGGTCGTTTCTGTTTTTAAAGAAGGTTACTGGAAACCTGTTGTATAAAAACATGCCCACCAAAAAACCAAACAAAGCGGAAGAGATTATCGGCAAAATTTTTAAAGACAGCGAGCTTTTGTATGGCCTCAAAGAATTTGAAGGCGTTGATTTTGAGCGCGCACTTGAGATTACCGAGGATGAGCCGGGACGTTTTCATATTGCCGACATAAAAACCGGCAAAAAGCGTTTTGTGTACGATGAGAAAAAGCAGACCGGCAAGCCAGAGGAGATTGTGCGGCAGTTGTGGCTTCACAAATTGCACACAGAGTACAGATATCCGCTGGACCGGCTGGATACGGAGCGCAGTATCCACTTTGGCCGCGAGGTACATACAAAAGCAGTTGATATCGTGGTGTTCAAAAACGACAAGATCACACCCTATATTCTTGTAGAAGTAAAAAAGCCCAAAGAGAGTCAGGGGATAGAACAGCTCAAGAGCTATCTCAATGCCGATGGTGCGGAAATCGGCCTATGGTCCAACGGCAATAGACGTGTCATTTTGTACCGCCCGTACCCGCGAGAGTTTGATGATACGTTGCCCGACCTGCCGACATCAGATAAAACCATTGACGATCTTTTTGACGAGAAAAAGACACTGGAGGGGTATACCGACCGCAACGCCAGTCTCAAAGAGATCGTAGAATCCATGGAGGAGCTGGTGCTCGCAAATGCGGGTGTGGATGTTTTTACGGAAGTGTTTAAGTTGGTATATGCAAAACTCTACGATGAGTCGGAGGCAAGACTGCGCAAAGATCATGAAGTGTTTTTTAGAAAATATCGCGACCCCACAAAAACGTTTCAGGTTATCAATGGTCTTTTCAAAGAAGCAGTCAAAAAGTGGCCCGGCACGTTTGGCACACTTGAAAATATTAGCCTTTCAGAGGAGCATCTTTCTATAGTAGTCGGGGAGCTCGAGCGTGCGCGTCTTTTTGGGTCAGATCTTTCCATAGTAGACGAGGCATTTGAATACCTTATCCCCGAAGTTGCCAAAGGCAAGAAGGGACAGTACTTTACCCCGCGTCATGTCATCGCTATGGCAGTGCGCATGCTTGATCCCAAGCGCGGTGAGTATGTCATTGATCCGGCATCTGGATCCGGTGGGTTTCTCATCGGCGCCATGTATCACGTGCGCGATAAGCACCTTGGCGGCAACGATGAAGGCATGAAAGAATACGCCAAAGAATACATCTGGGGTATAGATTTTGCCGATGAGATATCAAAAGTTTCCCGCGCGCTTATGCTTGTAGCGGGAGACGGCCGCTCGCACATGTTTAAGCTCAACTCCCTTGACCCGCGTGAGTGGAGGGGAGAGCAGGAAAATGTGCTTCGTGCGCGCTCCGAATTACAAGGGCACCTTCTGGATATGGGCACTACGCAGGACAATACGGAAAACAAAAATACGTTTCATTATTTGGATTTTGATGTACTACTCACCAATCCGCCGTTTGCCGGAGAGATAAAAGACCAAGGGCTTTTGCGCCAGTATGTATTCGGCAAGAAAAAGGGCAAACTGGTCAACAAAGTGGAACGACACATCCTCTTTATCGAGCGTACACTTGATATGCTCCGCCCGGGCGGCAGGATGGCGATTGTGCTCCCGCAGGGTGTGCTCAATAACAGCAACATGGAGTATGTGCGCGAGTATTTGTTTGAGAAAGCACGGATTCTTGCGGTGGTGGGATTGCACGGTAACACCTTTAAGCCACATACCGGCACCAAAACGAGCGTTTTATTCTTGCAGAAATGGTCGGGCGAGCCAGAGCCCGATTATCCTATATTCATGGCGGTGTCTAAAAAAGCTGGCAAAGACAACTCTGGCGATTATGTTTACAAAAAAGACCCAAGTGGCAACTATGCGCATGATGCCAAAGGTCGCAAGGTGCTCGATCATGATCTTGATGAGATAGCGGAAGCGTTTGAGAGATTTGCGGAGAAGGAGGAGATAACTTTTAAAGCCGGGATTTAATCTCATGGATATAAGTAAGGAGAGATTTTATACAGTCAAGGGCGAAGCGGAAGATCGCTATAAGGGAATCGGAAAAGTATATTGCCCTTATTTTAAAGAAGAAATTGCCTTTAATGCAAAAGGCTTGGAGCACATAAAATTTAAGGAAAAGGATAAGGCAAGATTGGTAATAGACCAATATATCCGATTACGTTTACTGAAACTTGCGCCGCAGATAATCAGCAAATCTCACACTTTGCAGGAGTTTTTTGAAACGAAGCGGTTTGAGAAACAGAAAATAAATTCGCGTTGGGAAAATAGGTTAATTCAAGTCGTTTATTATGGTTTTGTTGCTATTATTAACGGCGCAAGAATAAAGGTGATAGTGAAAGAGGTCGAAGGGGGAAGCAAATTTTTCTGGAGCATCATTCCTTTTTGGAAAAATGATAAAAAGAATAGTCAAAACAAAAAAATCCTGCACGCAGGAGACATGGAATACGACTAATATTTGCTTTTAGGTACTTGTCTACGGTTTAGACTCTTGAACCGTGAGAGGGCCAAAGCCCCTACAAGTACCTACTAAAAGGTTAGCATTGGGTGTCGTTTGTGTCAATATACCAATTTAAACCTGTGTAAAACTTCAGGATATAATGATCACCTACTCCATCATCAAAAAATCGGAACTTGAGGGTGCGCACCGGCTGGATGCAGAATACTACCAGCCGGAGTACTTTATTGATTTCTCAAAAGGGCAGTGGGAATCAATCGGCGATGTCTTAAGTTCATGTCAGTACGGAATCTCTCAATCAATGAATGATGAAAAGAATGGGTATCCAATTTTCAAGATGGACAACATCCATCATGGATTTCTGGTGGACGATGAAGTTAGATTTACAGACATCCCTAAAGCTACGTTCACAGAGTTTCAACTAAAGAAAGATGACGTGTTGTTTAATAGGGTTAATTCAGAGGAATTTGTCGGCAGAACTGGTATTTATAAATTGGATGAATTGCCGTCAGTGTTTGCTTCTTATCTCATACGAATCCAAACGAAACGCGGCGGAGATATTTTGCCCGACTATCTTAATGTTTTTCTTAATTCTGCCTATGGCATACGGCAAATACGCAAGTTTTCCCGGCGAGCTGTGAATCAGGCAAACGTCAATGCTGAAGAGTTGAAACGCATAAAAATTGCAGTTGTACCGATGTCGGAACAAGAAAAAATTGCTGAATTATCCAATGAGTCATGGCGAGAATCCCAACGATCAAAATCCCTTTACGCTCAAGCCGAACATCTGCTTTTGGGAGAATTGGGGCTTACAAATTCTAGGGAAGAAGGCGATTTGTGGAGCGTGGTACATTTTTCAGATATAAAAAATGCCGGGCGCATGGACGCGGAGTATTTCCAGTCAGATTTTGAAAAGGTGAGACAAAAACTGCAAGATCAAAAAATGGCACAGCTTGGCGATTTAGTAACAATGAAAAAGGGCTTTGAGCCAGGGAGTGGGGCGTATCAAGAAGACGGTAAGCTTTTTATTCGTGTGAGTTCTATGTCAAAAGATGGCATTACAGAAAAGGACCAAAAATTTTTGAGTGAGAAAATTTACAAGGAGCTCAAAGGTGACTACCAACCAAAAGTGGGAGAAATTTTACTGACAAAAGATGCCACGCCGGGAGTTGCTTATGTGTTGAAAGAAGATTTGGAGGGTATTGTATCGGGAGGCATTTTACGACTTAAGTTAAAAGAACTCATTGATCCTGAGTATCTAGCGTTTTGCATTAATTCCATAGTTGGAAAATCCCAGGTGGAGCGAGATGCGGGCGGTTCTGTTATCAAACATTGGAAACCCGAACAAATAAAAGCTATGGTTATTCCGATTCTTTCCAGGGGGACGCAACAAAAAATCGCCGATCTTGTGCGCGCATCACACGAGGCGCGTAAAAAGGCAAAAGGTCTTTTGGAAGAAGCAAAGCGAAAAGTTGAGGAGATGATTGAGACGGCTCATTAACCAAGCCGCATATTCGCCTCTGGGCGCATGGTTTTCCAGCTTGGGAGTTGTTTGGGTTTTTGGCGCAAGCTTACAAGAGGAACAACAGCCATCTTTAAGATATTATTTTTTCCTTTATCGCTCCAGCTTTAAACCAACCTTTTCGGCTATTTGTCGAATCCAAGTCTCGTGAAGCTTTATTTCAGAAACGATAAGCGAATATTCCTGTTGTAAACTTTCCGTTGCTTTTACCAGTTTGTCTACAGATACTGCAAGTGACTGCACTACCTCTCTTAAACCGGAAATATCCTCCCGCAATTCTTTAATTGCCTGGTGAACCGGAATAAATTCACCCTGTAGGCGTTGTTCAACCGGCAGTAACTCCGATTTTATAACTTTTTGGATTGCTTCCAGGTCTTGTTGCGTGAGTGTCATGCGCTTATGCTATAACCTGTTTGGTAGGGTGTCAATTCTCAAATTCGCCTCGGGGCGCATGGTTTTCCAGCTTGGGAGTTGTTTGGGTTTTTTACTTTTTGGAGTGGCGAGCTCATGGAGATACGCGGCGGTCGCTATCATGAGTGCGTTGTCGCCGGTGAGCGTGGGGGGTGGGAGGTAGTAGGTAGTACGTGGAAAGTTTTGTTCGATTTCTTGTGAGAGGCGTCCACGTAGAGCTTTGTTGGCCGCTACTCCGCCACCAAGGATGAATGTGCGTGCCTTGTAGTCTTTGATGGCGCGCAAAGTTTTTTTGGTAAGGACTTCCACTGCCGCATCTTGAAATTCGCGAGCGATTGTCGGGCGGATTTTTTTGATGTCCGCGCCTTGGTTTTTGAGATCGCGTACCAGATAGAGCACAGCAGTCTTGAGCCCGGAGAATGAAAAGTCGAGATCTTTGGAGTTCATCATCGGTCTTGGCAACTTTATTCTTAATTCATGATTCATGATTCTTGATTCATGTTCGGCTTCCCGCGAGATCTCCGGTCCTCCGGGGTAGGAGAGACCAAGCATGAGCGCTACTTTGTCAAAAGCCTCTCCCACGGCGTCATCCCGGGTTTCTCCCACAATCTCATATACTCCTGTTTTTTTTATGAGGACGATCTCCGTGTGTCCGCCCGATACGAGGAGTGCGATTGCAGGATAGCGGACGGCGTTTAGTGTATAGCTTGTGGCTTTTGGTTTTTTTGGCTTTATGATTTTTTTGGGATTTGAGCTTTGAGCCTTGCGATTTCCATTGCTCTCCTGTAGTAAAGCAATAGCTATGTGTCCTTCCATGTGGTTGATCCCTACAAGCGGTATACCCCAAAGAGCACTCAAGGCCCGCGCAAAGTTGACTCCCACCCAAAGTGCCGGCTCAAGTCCCGGCCCTTGAGTGACGACGATGCTGTCTATGTCGGGCCGCGGGAGCTTTGAGATATGTTTTTGAAATTGCTCCAGGAGTTCCGGCTCGCGCTCTAGAATAGATTTAAGATTTAAGATTTTGGATTCATACATTCGTGGATTGTCTTTCTTAAATCGTAAATCTTTCTGTGCTTCCTTGAGCACCTGCAGTAACAATGGCACGAGGTTTTTTTGGTGTTCGCGCTTGGCGAGATTGGGCACCACGCCGCCCCAAGGACGGTGCACGGCAATCTGGGAGGCGACTACTTGCGCGAGTATATCAAATCGCGGCTTTCGCTTTTCGCGAGCCCCGTCTATAATGGCAATTGCCGTCTCATCGCACGATGTCTCTATAGCGAGTATTTTCACCTATGCATTCTTACTATTTTTTGCCGCGCATGCAAGGTCCTATCGGGAGTGTCCATGTATCCATGCTTTTAGTATAATGGGCGCACTAGTAACCGATCGCGCATACCATGTCCAAAGTATTTTTATCTAGTTTTGTTGGTTTACTGCTCTTGGGAGGCGGCACTGCTTTGGCGCAAAGCGATCGGCCGGCTCTTCAGGGAGCGGGTGAGTCTCAGGGACACAAGGAGTTTCGTACGAGCGACATGCGTCAATATTTGCAAGCCTATGCGGCTCGGCGCAAAGAAGAGCTTGCCAATGGTCCTCGCGTACTCAAAGATACGAAAGCGGATCAAGTGTCGGACATGGAGCGACGTAGCAGAAATTTGGGCGAGGCAACGCGATCCCGCATCACGCGGGTGCTTGAGGATCATCACGATGAGCTCGAGAAGCTCTGGGAGGGTCGTAGTGTAGAGCTATCCGCGGAGCGAAAGGAACGCATACAAAACCATACCCAAAGCATCGCAAGTGATTTTGAGCGGACCATGCAAAATCTCACCACATTCACCGGCAAGCTCGAGACGTATATCATGGCGCGATCGCTCAAAGAAACGGATATAGTTGAGGCAAGAGCGAAGCTTGAATCTGCAAAAAATAAAATCGCGGAGGTGCAGGTGGTATATGATTTGGTCAAAATATCTCTCGATGCTATCCCCGAAGCAGAAAATCCTGGCCAAAAAGTTGATGAGGCGCGTCTGGTGTTTAGAGAAGCAGAGAAGCTCACTGTAGATGCCCGTAATGCCTTGCGTGATGTACTAGCTTATATGGGCGACCATGAATAAAAATCGCGCGATATTGCTCGTGTTGTGTTTAATAATTGTTGCAGGATATATTGTGCTGGGGCGACCGGCAAAAGATGCTACCCAGCCTCTCTCCAATACCTCAAGTGCATCTAGTACTCAAACAACATCAGGGATCTCTACCGATACGGCGGCTCTTGAAGCCGATCTTGATACCGCTGTGCCACGAGACCTGGGCAAAGGATTTGACGATATTAATCTGGAGATAGAAGGGGCGCTTTCTGAAAAAGGAGTGCTTCCTCAATAATTTTTCTAAAAATAAAAACTACCTATATCGAGTAGTTTTTATTTGAGTAAATCTTGGTGCGCGCACGAGGGATCGGACCTCGGACCTTTTGCGTGTCATGCAAACGCTCTACCACTGAGCTATGCGCGCAAACTTGTTTAATATAGCAAAGTCTTTACCGGTTGATATAGTTTTATGTGACCCCAACCGGATTTGAACCGGTGTTACCAGGATGAAAACCTGGCGTCCTAGACCAGGCTAGACGATGGGGCCATGATTATTCATTTTTCGGGGGACTATTTTTAACTATACCATAGTACCAGAGGACCCTTTTGTTTTCAATGTTGGCAGTTCTTTGGTTGCGTATCCTATAGGAAGGTACTATATATACATATACTATGTATCCCATCCTCTATGAAGATAACGATGTTCTGGTGGTCAATAAACCTGCTGGTATTTCTATGCATCCGGACGCGCACCGCACCGAAGGGACGCTTATTCAAGAGATTGAAAAGGAGTACCCTGGGGCACAGCTTGCCCATCGTCTGGACAAAGACACCTCCGGCGTACTTCTCGTCGCAAAAAACCAAACAGCATTTGAGTATTGCAAAGATCTTTTTCGGGAGCACAAAGTAGAAAAATCATACATTACCCTTGTGGTAGGGGAGGTCAAAAAAGACGAGGGAGATATTGTGCTTGCAATCACACGCTCCACCAAAGATTTTCGCAAACGGGTCGCGACCCCGCTCAAGGGGACGAGTGATGCGCGAGCGGCAGAGACTCACTTTACCGTACTCAAGCGCTTGGGCGGCTATACGCTTTTGGAGGTGCGTCCCAAGACCGGCCGTACGCATCAGATTCGTTCGCATCTCTCGGCCATTGGCCATCCGGTGGCTTGTGACCAGCTCTACGGAGGCAAAAAGTACGCATGCCCATCCGGACTGGGCAGGCAATTTCTCCATGCCGCCTCGCTTGCCTTCCCTTTGCCATCCGGTAAGCGCTTAGAGGTAAAAGCCGATTTGCCCGATGATTTGACTATGACCCTGCGGGATATTGCCAAATAGGCATATATTTGCTAGAACTTATAGATATGAAATCAGCATCATTTGTCGTATCTCCGGTAAACATCGATGAGCGAAGAGCCTTGGATCTTCGCCCTGGAGACACGGTCAAAGTTCACCAAAAAATCAAAGAAGGTGAAAAGACCCGCACCCAGATATTCGAGGGTTTGCTTATCGCGCGAAAGCACGGACGCGAAGCCGGCGGTACGTTTACCGTACGCAAAATCGCAGAGGGCGTGGGTGTAGAGCGCATATTCCCGCTCTTCTCTCCCATGATTGA
Organism: Candidatus Ryanbacteria bacterium RIFCSPHIGHO2_02_FULL_48_12; assembly: GCA_001819875.1. Classification (GTDB taxonomy): domain Bacteria; phylum Patescibacteriota; class Minisyncoccia; order Ryanbacterales; family 2-02-FULL-48-12; genus 2-02-FULL-48-12. The sequence continues at coordinate 19,127 of MHNR01000016.1, forward strand.
GAAGATAGAGATACTTAGGCATTCCAAGGTGCGCCGCGCCAAGCTTTACTATGTACGCACCAAGGCCTCCAAGGAACTTCGCTGGAAGCAGGTTGCCCGCAAAGAATTAGCGGCAAAGGAAAAAGAAGTTGCAGCTACAGAATCCAATCCCATAGAGGGGGAGAAGTAGGTTCTTTTTATTTTTTCGAATGATGGAGTGGTGGCCGCCAATCCGGTCTCTTCTAAGTGAATTGGTAGACGCTATATACTTGATGTTTATATCTTTGCTTTATATATTGAAAGAGTGGCAGGTATCAAACCGCAAGGAAAAGTCAAAATGAAATGGTCCCCAGGGTTTGCTTATGCGCTCGGTTTGTTGGCAAGTGATGGTAGTCTGTCAAAAGACGGGCGTCATATTGATCTCACATCAAAGAATAGGGATCAGTTGGAGACATTCCTTTCTTGTTTGCATCTGAATAACGTTATAGGCGTTAAGGCGTCAGGTAAGAATAAAATCTCGTATCGAGTCCAGTTTGGTGATGTTTTATTTTACAACTTCCTGCTCTCTACAGGTTTCATGCCCGCGAAGTCAAAAATATTAGGTGAGCTAAAAATCCCCAAAAGGTACTTCTTCGATTTTTTAAGAGGGTCGTTTGATGGAGATGGAACGTTTTATTCCTACCATGATCCGCGTTGGAAATCGAGCTTCATGTTTTATACTGTTTTTGTAACTGCAAGTCCTACTCATTTAAAATGGCTTCGGGAAAGCATTTCCTACCGCTTGGGAATACGTGGGCATATCACACACGACAAAAGAAGAACCACCTATCAACTTAAATATGCCAAGAGTGAATCGATAAAATTATTAGAGAAATTATATGAGAGCAAATCGGCGCCTCACTTAAAACGCAAATACTTGAAAGTTCAAAAGGCTTTGCGTATAGTTGGAGCATCAATATAGATAGTACGCGCGGGTGGTGAAATGGTATACACGCCAGCTTGAGGTGCTGGTGTCCGCAAGGACGTGGAGGTTCGACTCCTCTCCCGCGCACAACGAACGAAGTGAGTAGGCAAGGGAAGCGAGCAAACTGCTTTGCTCGCGTGAGGATGAGAACGCCGGAGCGATGTCCCGCAAGCTTGCGGGACCGCGAGGCGGTGGCTAGACCGAATCCGCCTGGGGCGGATGAGAGTCGAAGCAGACTCCTCTCCCGCGCACCAGTAGTAACTTGTTCGCAATGATAAATCAAAAACTAGCATATTGGCAGAAGGGGTTTTTGGTGGGCGTCTTTCTCCCAATGTTTCTAGTTCTCTACTTATTTTTGAGAGAAGTTGCAGCCTATAATGGATATTGCGTGGAGCTTGGTTTACTTTTTGGCGGCTCCTCCGCTCCTCGCACATGTTCTTTTTGGGAATATCTAACGACGGGCCTTGGGTTTACTTTTGATATATATCTCATCATGCAAAAGCTTTGGTGGGCATTTTTGCTGGTGATACTTATCACGACGTTTATTGGGTATATGCTCGACAAAAAACGGATAGGACAAGCAAGTAAATAGCTCTCTGTGTACCACAAACAACAACCGGATATCGATTGTTGTTATGTTCGGCCATGTTCGTTAGAGGGTTTTCGTACTAATATGTATATATGGATCTCCATGATAAAAAATTTATATTTGTAGGTGTCACACTTATCTTGTTCCTCTTTTTTATGGCGCTCGGTATGTATCTCTTTTTTGAGAGATATGAAGTTCACACAATACCCGATCAAAATGGATGTACAATGGAGGCCAAAATCTGTCCGGATGGATCGGCAGTAGGACGCTCTGGTCCAAACTGTGAGTTTACCCCATGTCCGCTAGAAATAGACGATCGAGATAATAGGCCATGCCAGGATAGTTGTGGTGATGGAGCTTGCCAAGAGGTGGTGTGTTTGGGAACGGGGTGCGCTTGTGCCGAGACTTCGCAGAGCTGTCCGCAGGATTGTAGTCTACTTGATCACGACTCGGCTCATGGGGGACAGGGGGAGCAGTGAGATGCTACTCGATATAGAGACAAAAACAGCTATCTTCCAAAGACGGCTGTTTTTTTGTATGATTTTGACAAGCAAATCGTCTGCATATTCAGGGATAATTTTATTGTATATGGAAAACAAAAAAATAGTGTTCGGGGTCGTTGGTCTTGCAATTGTCGCACTTCTTGGCGGGGCGGGTGTTTCTTGGTATCTGGATAGACAAGAGTATCCCAGCGCGGTAATCGTGAATGGAGACTTTCCCAAAGATGGGACAGTGCTCAAGGTAGACGGCGAGATTGTGTGCCTCGAGCGGAGAGACGGTGCGAAGTCTGATGAGTGTGTCTATGGGCTCAAGGCGGATGACGGCAACCTTTACAAGCTCTGGAGCATTTCCAGCGAATACTTGCTCTCAGGCAAGGTCACTTCTGGTAAGCGCGCACATGTGGAGGGGCCATTTTATATATTCCGCAATGATCCATATGAGGCGCCGGGCAAAATTAATGCCGATGTGTTTGAGAGTCTGGATGCTACTCCTCCTCCGGGCAAGGGCGCGCTGGAGGGCAAGGTTTCCGTGGGGCCTGTTTGCCCCGTGGAGCGAGAAGGCGAGCCATGTAATATACCCGCAGAAGTCTACACTTCGCGTGAGGTGTTGGTGTTTACTCCAGATAAAAAATCACTTATGGCACGCGCGCATCTGGATACCGAGGGCAAATATCGATTTGAGCTTGATCCAGGCACGTATGTGGTGGAGCTTGCGCCAAGCGGCATAGATAGAAGCGGCGATTTGCCAAAAACTATTGTTATTGAGGCTGGCAAATCACAAACCTTTGATTTTTCCGTAGACACCGGCATTCGTTAGACTGTGCCTTGTCTCCCAAAGGCTATTTTGTTACCTTCGATTGCAAGAGCTTTTTTACACGAACTATAGAATATAGAGGAGGCCGTTATGTTGTGCGAGGCCGACGGTCATTTCATTGGAGTGAGGCATCTGCCGCTCCATGGTCTGCGAGAGCTATTCTACAAAGTTTGGGCAGTTGAGCATGCCATACAAAAAGGAGCAAGCGACCCTCGCTACACAAGACATCTTGCCTCTGCGCTAGCTATCCCCGAGACGCACGCAATCAACGGTTTTTTCGGGAGCAGAGATGCTGTGCTAAAGGAAGCGTGTGGTGCGGCCGCTCGGCGTCTGGGAGCAAAAATAATATGCGACCCGCCATCTCCGCTCTGTGAAATACTAGAGCATCAAGCCGCGCATGCGGTACTGGTACGAGTAAGTTCTCGGGAGCGGTATGCGGGAGAGCATCTTTTGCGCTATGCTAAGTCGTTTGGGGGTAAAACACGCCTCGTATGCTTTCGAGAGGATGATTTTGTGTATCTCCGATTTGCTATAGGAGCGCTCAAGGTCAGCCATGCGCATCTCTTGATGCCGGGGGGTGAGTGGTTTCTTAGGACCGATCAGGCATGGATGTATGAGATGATTGCCGCCGCGATACTGCTTTGTATTTTGCGGCCGGATTTTTGCCCCACGCCTTCCATAACGTTTCCCTAATCTCGGAGAGTTGCCCGATGAACTCTCCGCTTTTATTTTTCCGGGTATTATGCTATTTTAGCCCTGTTATTTATATACGGTGCCTATAGGGTAACGGTTGGCACTCTGGTTTGTGGTATATCCACAATACAGCACCTTTACGTAGCGTAAAGCCAAAGATATTATCAGGTATATGCCTGATGTAGGATGTAAGTCTTGTGGGAATGTTTTTCACGCAAAGCCGAGCTGGATAAGATATGGACATGGGAAGTATTGTTCTCCCATGTGTCAGTATGAGGGCAGAAGAGCAGGTAAAACGGTCCCCTGTTTTATTTGCAAGAAAGAGGCGTATAAACCTCTAAAACAGTTAAAGGCTTCAAAAAGCGGAAAGTATTTTTGTAGCAAGTCATGTCAGACGTTGTGGCGTAATACGATAGTGTTTGTTGGTCCCCGGCATGCCAATTGGAAGAATGGCGAGCACGTAGAGTGCCGGATAATTATGCAAAAACACAAAGTCGAGCAGGTTTGTCGGCTGTGCAGTTGTAAAGATGAACGTGTATTATGCGTTCATCATCGAGACAGAGACAGGAAAAACAATAAAATTTCCAATTTGGTTTGGCTGTGCTACAACTGCCATCATCTCGTGCACAACCATAAAGTTCAAGTATAATGCATATATATACGGTGGCTGTAGCTCAATTGGCAGAGCTCTCGGTTGTGGTCCGAGCGGTTGTGGGTTCGATCCCCATCAGCCACCCAAAATTTGATTAAATCTTACAGTAAGTTGGGGGTTAAAACTTATTGATTACCGAATAAAAAAGCGAAGTTCTGTAAAGAACCTCGCTCGCGAAGGTGCGCACTCCTGTACAATTATCAGCTGTTATTGGTGTGCATTTCCCCCTCCTCTGTACCAATTGGGTGGCGTTGAAGGATCTTTTACCAATCTACAGTCGGCGGTGTAACGATATCCTGCGGGCGCTTTCCGAGAAATGCAGCTTTTTTGCGGCAACTCAGGGTTTCTCACCAATCTACAGTCAGCAGTGTAATGATACCCTGCGGGCGCGCTCCGGTTTTCACAGTTTTCAGCCCGGGCATAGGTAGCCGTCAGCCCAAGCCCAATTGCCGCTACAAACAAGAACTTCTTCATAGACTACTCCTTCTTATAAAAAGTTTGAGTGTTGGTCTCGTCGCCTACATTCTGAACTCATTGCTACATTTCAGTTCCCCCTGTGACTTATTTGTTAAAGAGTATTGAGAAAACCTTTGAGAAATAATGTAGCATAAGAGTTTAATTTGTTCAACAGTCCTAGGTAATGTGCAAGCACATTACCCTAAATACTTGCTTTATTTTAAATATATGTTATAATGATGGAAGATTAAAAAAAGGGGGGCTAAGATGCCTAAAAGTAAGCTTGTTTTCCGACTCAGGCCTGTGGATGCTGGTGATATGGGGGTATTTGCGACTGCAGATATTCCGAAAGGAACCTACTTACCACTTTTTCGAGAAGGAGACTACCACCTTTACCAGCACAAAACGATAGAGCATATGCCGGATTGGGAATACTTTGCGTCGTTTTGCGTGAGGGACTCCTTTGGCTATCATGGCCCAAAAGATTTTAATCAAATGTCGGTTGGGTGGTATATCCGCCACGCTGACAGCCCGACTGCCGTGCATCGCAACTATCGGTACTATGCGGTTCGAGATATTAAGGCGGGGGAGGAGGTTACCGTCGATCACCATACACTTGAAGATGATCGCTGGTAGCAAAATTACCCCGACACAAGAAGGAGGCTTAAAGCTCGTGTGAAAACGCGAGCTTTTCTACACTTCATATTCAGTTTTTGATTCAACAAACACAAATCCCTGCTTACACGGGGATTTGTGTTTTAAGGGTTTGTGGTAGCATATATCTATATGGATGAAGATGTGCGGAGACAGCTGTCTGAACAATCAACTAAGCTGGATGCGATATATCACTCGGTGGAGCAGACCCGCAAGTATTTTTTGTGGACGCTGATTATTACTCTTGTAGTGCTTGTGCTTCCGCTTATCGGATTATTTTTTGTGCTCCCGGGGTTTTTGAGTACCTACTCCACGGGTTCCATGGGTTTTTAAGTATAGACTCCTATCTCAAAAAACGATGATCATCCAACTTACGAATATTATCGCCGGTGTGGCGCTCGCCTCTCCGCTTGCCGAGTCGGTGCCATCACTTCGCGAGTACGGGACAAGAGCTTCAACTGCGCTCGCGCCCTATCGCCGCGTGCTTGGCTGGACGGAGATGGTGCTCGGGGTGATTAATTTTGTACAACTTGCCACTACCTTGCATCTCCCATTTATTAATGGCGGGTTTACGCAGTCGGTGGCGGCTATTGTGGCTGGATTTTTGCTGGCAGAGGATATAGATACCTATATTCCAGGGCTTGCGAGTATTCGCCAGTCTATAGTCGTATACAAAACATATATTGGATTAGGGGCGCTGGTCGTCGGTATGTACGCATTTATCTAAGTATCTCGTAGTGGGTGTGCAGAAAATTGAAAATCATAATGTTTGGAACGATCGCAGATATACGGGAACAATCCAAAGAGCTTTTTGAGCGGTATGAGCGGCACTTGTCGTCTGCGGGGCTGATCCTTGGTTTCATAGCAGATAGCCTAACTTTCCAGCGGGTTGATCTATGGTTTGGGAATCTTGCTTTATTCTTTTATATTGCGGTTGCCGCTTCGGGTATTGCGCTCATAAATCTCTATGAGGAGCGGGTGGTGCGCGGCAACTTTTTTGCCATACTGTATTACTGGGCGCCGATACTGGTGCAGTACGCATTTGGCGGACTCTTTAGCGGGTTCGTGATTTTTTATACGACGAGCGCATCGTTGAGTAGTAGCTGGCCGTTTTTGCTTCTCCTGGTTGGGATACTCGTTGGCAATGAGTTTTTCAAAAAACGATATTTGCATCTCGCGTTTCCGGTGAGTATATTTTTTCTCGCACTGTTTTCGTTCTTCATTTTTTATTTGCCGATTCTTGTGGGGGAGATGGGCGCGCGGATGTTTCTTTTGAGTGGGATAGCGAGTCTTATGGCGATAGGATTGTTTCTTTATGTGCTCTCGCTTTTTGTATCGGTGCGAGTGCGGCAGAGCAGGCGGGCGCTCTTTTGGGGAATTGGGAGCGTGTATGTGGCCGTAAACATACTCTATTTTGCCAATATTATTCCCCCGATACCGCTTTCACTCAAAGACGCAGGGGTATATCACTCGGTACGGCGGGATGGTGGCGGGTATCTCGTGGAGGGCGAAAGTCAGACATGGATGGATTTCTTCACACACGTACGTGTTCACTTGCGCAAGGGTGAGCCGGTGTATGTATTTAGCGCGGTGTTTGCGCCGACCAAACTTGATACCGAGATTATCCATCATTGGCAGTACTACCACGAAGAGTCGGATGAGTGGGTAACGGTTTCTCGTTCCTCATTTTCCATTGTTGGCGGGCGCGATGGTGGATATCGAGGCTACTCATTTAAGTCAAACCCTGCTCCCGGCTGGTGGCGGGTTGCCATCGAGACTAGCCGTGGTCAGCGCGTTGGTCGGGTGACGTTTAAGGTAGAGCACGTTTTGGACCGACCGGATTTGGTGACAGAAACGCGCTAGAGGGTATGAGGAGTTAGTTATGCACTGGTTTGAGATATTTGCCAAGACCACTCATATATACTGAAAGGAGTGGAGTTATTACTCTTTATTAACGCAAACATATGAGACATCTCATCCGCGACTTCATCTCTGAAGAAACACGGCATTACAAGTTTAAACTTGGTGAGTTGGTCGCGTCTGCGCTCACGGGGTTTATTGTCGGCGTGGTGGTGGCGAGCATCGTCTGGATGCTGGCATTTTACTACATCAACAATGTTCTTTTAGGTTTTGTCGACGTGCCTGCATTGGGGCGCAGGGCCTCGGGGTGGGAGGAGAATCGCATGGAAGATGCGACAGCGGATACGGGTAGTGGTCAGCAAATAGTTGCAAGACCCTCGAAAGTTCGTGTTATCTCTCCCAATGGAGGGGAGGTTTGGGAGCGCAGGCAAGACTATAATGTGCGTTGGGATTTCAAAGATTTACCGCTCAATACGCCCATGTCGGCGGTGCTCATCCGTACCAATAGCGTCATTACCAATCCATATGCTAAAAATGGAAGAGGTATTTCCAGTAGAGAGATGTTTTATCCCGCGATGTTCCCCCAAGGGTACCCCAAGGATGGATCATACACCTATCGCGTACCAGATACACTTCCTCCCGGTTCGTATCAGGTGGCTATCTATGCAGGGGAGAATTGCACTGCGCTTGCTTCCAAGTGTGAGTATGACTTGAGCAACAAACTGTTCACGATTAAGTAGTAAAATCTGTTTGCAAAAAACCCCATGCTCGTGGGGTATTTTTTTATTGCGTGAGTGTGTACGTGTCCGTATAATCCAGACTATGCCCGAACTTCCCGAAGTAGAGAGTATTGTATGTAGTTTACAGCCGCTTTTAGTAGGTAGGTCTATTGTGCGCGTTACGGTGCTTGATCCGCGTATTATCGCCGGTACTGGTAATAAGCGTTCGTGGACGAGTGGTGCTGTGCCTGCATTCGTGGAGAGTCTTCTGTACGAGAAGATTGTTGCTGTGGGTCGGCGCGCGAAAAACTTTTTCTTGGTATTCGCTTCCGGTAAGTGTCTCGTGGGACATCTTAAGATGACCGGCCAACTACTCTACGAGGCGCGCAAAAGTACTGCGCTCCCCGGACCGCATGTCCGTGTAGTATTTGAACTTTCACAGGGTACATTGCTCTATGCCGACGCGCGCCGATTTGGTTATCTTTTGGTGTATCCTCGGTTTTCGGACTGGGAGGATGTGTGCAAAAAAGCATATGGTTTGGAGCCATTGAGCAATGATTTCACGCCACGTGCCTTTGCCGAACGGCTCAAGAAAAAGCCGCATGTCTCGGTAAAGGCGGCGCTTCTGCGTCAAGACATTGTTTCAGGCATCGGCAATATCTATTGCGATGAGGTATGTTTTTTGGCTCGCGTGCATCCGGGGCGCCCCATAGGATCCTTGAGGACGGAGGAGTTACGAGCACTACATACGGCGATAAAGACTGTTTTGAGGGAGGCTGTTCGGCATGGTGGCTCCTCGATCTCCGACTATGTCCTGCCGGATGGTAAAAAAGGATCGTACGCATATTTTCACCAAGTATATGGGAGGGAGGGCAAGCTATGCCGTAGATGCAGTGCAATACTACAAAAACAACGCATCGCTGGGCGTACCACAGCCTTCTGTATGAAGTGCCAGCCCGAGTGTTTTGACTTTTTATTGTAAGTGTGGTATAAGATATCTATGCAAGAAACAGCTCAAAAGGTGCTTGTCTCACAGGATTTTTCCTGCCCATTGTGTATGCTAGATCTAGGACTCAAGAGTGAGTTGCTTTTTTGCCAAAATTGTAACGTATTTATGGGTAATCCCGAGACATTCCATTATGTGCAAACGCGGTTTGACCGGGAGCGCTTACGTGCTATGGAGCGTGAACAGTTTCGCCGCAGTGCGTCCACGGGGGTTTTCCCTCGACGGGCGATACAATTTGTATTTTTTTATGTAGGACTATTCTTGGTGGTTGGCGTGCTCCTTGGTACGATGTTTGGTGCTGGCATGGCCTTGGCACTCAAGAGGTTTTTGTAGTAGTAGAATAGGATACATGAAAAACTCTCCAATCTCGGAGAGTTTTTTGTGGTCGAAAATTGACTGCGTTATTGACCATTTTTTTTGGTGCTGGTATAACCGGGTAAGGAATCTTTTGGAAAGGAGTTGATATGGAGCATAGGAAAGGCAAGGGGAAAAATCGTGGCGGCCTAAAGCGGGTTATGCCATTGTGGGGAGGGGTGACAGGTTCCTCCGCAGGGTCGCACCCCGGGCAGGCGCATGCATCTCGCCGCAAGCGCGCCAATCAAACAGTGCGGCGCAAGCAGGAGCAGGCGGAGGCATCAGCTCAGGGTCTTTCCGTGATTGAGCTACGCGCTCTCCAGCGTCATATTGTACTCGAGGTGCTCGCCCAGCGGCGCCGTACGCAACCGGCCCCAATTGCAGGCTCGTGGCGGCCGCAAAGATTTAGTCGATAGTGCTCGCTTGCGCGGGCTTTTTTGTTGGCTCTCATTTTGTTAGCATCAAATTACTTCTATGAAAAAGATTGTAGTGAGATTTCGGGCTATAAATAAGGATACGTTTCGTGCTATCCACGATGGTGTAAAAACCGTGGAGACGCGGGCGGCGACCTCGAAATACAAAAGTATCTTAGCAGGAGATATACTGGTTTTTGTGTGCGGTGCGGATCGTTTTGAACGAATGATTGAGTGTGTGCAGTATTTTGCGGATATTCCAGCAATGCTTGCGGTCATATCCATAGAGCGGATTATGCCCGGGCTCAAGACACTTGCCGAGGCGGAAAAAGTGTACCATAGTTTCCCGGGTTACAAAGAGAAGATAAAACAATTTGGTATCGTCGCGTTTGAGCTCGCGAGCATATAAGTATGGAGGAGAAAAAATTCCAGCGCAAAAAAGAGGATTTTATCTGCAAGCACTGCGGGTTTTTTGTCTCGGGCAATGGCTATACCAACCATTGCCCCCAGTGTCTCTGGTCGCGGCATGTTGATATAAATCCCGGGGATAGGGCGGCAATGTGCGAGGGCATGATGGAGCCGGTACGGGTGGAGCTTGATCATGGGGAGTTTGTTTTGGTGCATCGTTGCCGGTCGTGCGGATTTATGCGGCGGAACAAAGTCGCTCCGGAGGATGATCTAGAAACCTTAGTGCGTATCGGGGAGCAATAACTTTCTAGAGATACTTGTGTTTGCCCTCTAAAATAGGCACAATATAGGCAACGAGTGTAGTAGTTAATTTGTATAGTATGGAACAAAAAACAGAGCACCGCGCGCATGAGGAGCATACTAAAAAACTCTATCGTTCGCGCAAAGACAAGATTGTTGCCGGTGTGGCAGCCGGTATCGCCGAGTATTTTAGTATCGACCCCATTATCGCGCGCCTCGTATTTTTTATTCTGATATTCACAAGCGGCGGGTTTATGTTCCTGGTCTATATTGTGCTTGCGATTGTGGTGCCGCAGGAGCCAGGTGAGGAGATGGCGGATCGCAAAGAGTCTCTGAAGGGATTTGTAGAGGGAGTATCTGAAAAAGCCGAGACGCTTGCCAGCGAGTTTCAAGAGAGACGGGATCATGTCCGGGATTCGTATAATCGTAAGCGTACTATCGCGGGTATTATCTTGGTGGGGATTGGTTTAGTGGCACTACTCAATGAATTTTTTCCGGTGCACTGGTTTCGTTGGAGTGTCGTGTGGCCGTCCGCTCTTGTGATACTCGGCGCGATGATTCTTTTTAGGAAATAGCCTTATGGAGCAAGAACAGCGCACTAGGGGTGATGAGCAGATGACAGATCGCGGGCGTTCGTATACGCCGCGTGAGCCGCGTCACGGCGGCATAGGCAGGTTTGTGTTGGGATTGTTTGTGGTTTTGGTGGGACTTTTGTACTTTATGCGTGCTATGGGTTGGGCGGATATCTCACTCAAAATAAATATTGCTCGTCTCTGGCCGCTTTTTATTATCCTCGTGGGGCTTTGGCTTATACCAAAACGGAGTGGCTTTTTGTCTGTGGCGATGAAGTTTTTGGTGGCCACAGCGGCAGTGGTGATTGTAGTGCTCGCGGTGGTTACGGGCAGTATTCGTCGGTATGATGATAGGGAGACACAAAATAGTCTGGTTGCGATTGCGAAAGATCCGGGTATTTCTGAAGCTCGTGTTGCTATAAAAACGGGAGCGAGTAAGCTCATCCTGGCCGCAGGTACCGACCTCTTAGTCTCGGGAGAGTTTCAATCTCGCGGTTCTAATTTGCAGGCCTCTACCAATACCTACGGGTTTCGTCAGGAAGTGGAGCTCGAAGGAGATTCCTTATGGCGTGATTTTGGTATGCGACCCAGTGTATTGGATCTAAGGGTAAATGCCGAGACGCCCCTTGCTATCGAGGTGGACGCGGGCGCCTCTCAAATGGATCTTGATTTGAGCGATGTGTTGCTTCGTTCGCTCGATATCGATACCGGTGCTTCAGATTTGGATTTGGTGCTGGGGGATAAATCGCCACATACTGATATTCATATAAATGCCGGTGCTTCTAATGTAAAGATTGCCTTGCCGCAAGGATCCGGAGTACGCATGCGGCTTGATTCGGGAGTAAGCGCAAAGCATATCGAAGGATTGCATGAATCCAGTCCGGGAGTGTACGTCTCTGAAAATTATGAGGGGGCATATAGTAAGATAGATCTTACTATCGCGATTGGCATCTCTAATCTTGAGGTTCGCTGGCGTGAGTAGAGAGAGCCGATAGACATGTTCTTTAGTGAGGATTGTCGATGAGTATTCTTTGGATAGGTATTATTATAATAGTAGCGGTACTCTGTATCGCTCTCTACGGATCATCGGGTCGAAAAGACGGCGGCTAATTACAAGCCGCTTTTTATTTTCGGCGCGTATGCACTGTCTCGATGATACGTATTTGCTATAAGATTTCTAGGCAAGGACATTTACAGCAAAAGAAAGAGGAGGTGGATTGATGTGCATACGCTTTTTGGGACGTGCGAAGTCCGGTTGGAAGACGTAGCTTCTCTGGAGGATGCTACAGATTTGTTTTTGGGTTGGGCAACGCACTCATTTGCAAAAAATAATAAACTTAGCACGTTGGTCTCGGTGCTTATCTAGTGCTTCACAAGGCTCGCGGTAGGCGCGAGGGCAAGCAGTTGCCGCCTCTGTCACGCACGGCGGACCTGTTTGATACCGGTCCGCGTGAGCGATTGCAGTGCATTCTCGATGATTACGAAGATAAAAAATCGCAATTGACAGGTGCATAGCATCTGTTTTTTATTTTTGTGCATAACGCGGCTTTGATGTGGTGAGGTTTCCATTTACTATGGATGTATATGAAAGCAATTACGCTTGAGGTACTCCACTCGCCCGGATGCCATACCTGCAAGTTGTTTGTCGAGTTTTGGCATGCGATTGAGAAAGACTGGTCTAATGTGACATTCAGCGATGTGAGCATTCTTGATCCGAAAGGCCAGGAGATGGCACAAAAGTATATGATATTTGCC
>MHNR01000016.1:31826-51951 GCA_001819875.1 Candidatus Ryanbacteria bacterium RIFCSPHIGHO2_02_FULL_48_12
CGCCCGGCATCATACTCAACGGTGAGCTATGGGCTACCGGCGGGTTCGATAAAGATGGGTTTGTAAAAAAACTAAAAGAACTTTCGCAATAAATTTGTATGGGGATATTCGCAAGAGTGCGCGTGGAGTTACCGCTTCGTTTTGGACTCGGAGCCATGTTTTTGTATTCCGGGTATGATCTGGTCATGCATCCGACCGGCTGGTACTGGGCGGTGCGGCCGCTCCCGCAAGCCGTGCAGGCGTTTATCAACGCCAATATCGGGCTTGATAGGTATCTCATGCTTCAGGGCGCGGGGGAGCTGGTGCTCGCTTTTCTTCTTATCGCCTGGTTTTTACCACGCTGGACGCTTGTGCTCGCTTCGTTTTTGACGGTCTTGGAGATGGCGGTTATTTTATTTTTTGTTGGAGTGAGTCTCGATACATTCCGCGATATTGGTCTTTTGGGCGGCGCTTTGTCACTTTGGCTTATTTCGCTAAAACATAATTAATGTCGGAAGGCAGATTTAAAACTACACTCATTTTTTCAGCTATTATCTTGTGTGCCCTTATTGTTTTTGGGTTGTTATGGGCGTTTGTGTTTGGACCCCGAGCTTCCGAAGTCGCTGGAATAAGCTGGTATCTCTTTAGTTTTGCCGCAGGACTTACTATGATTGTGCTTCCTTGCACTCTGCCACTTGCGTTTGTCATTGTGCCGTTGTCTATGGGTAAGGGACCAGTCAAGGGATTGGGTATCGCGCTCTCGTTTGGGGCGGGAGTCGCCTTGATGTTGAGTATGTATGGAGTTATCGCGGCGGCGGTTGGGAGTGTGGCCATCGGAACATTGAATGCGCCGCTTGAGACGGTAAAAAATTGGGTGTATTTTTTTGCAGGGATATTCGCGTTTTTGTTTGCGCTTGGCGGGATTGGTCTTGTGAAGTTTCGGATGCCAAGTTATACGGGCGCGGCGCCGGCGTTTATACAAAAACAGCAGGATTTCATAAAGGCATTTCTTTTAGGTGTATTTCTCGGCAATATCGGCGTTGGTTGTCCGCATCCAGCTACTCCTCTGATCCTCATTGAAATTGCCAGCTCGGGGAATACGTTTTATGGGTGGTCGCTCTTTTTGATTCATGCGATCGGGCGCGTGTTGCCGCTTTTACTTTTGGCGGTGCTTGGCATTCTTGGGGTGAACGGTCTTTCCTGGCTGGTTACACGTAAAGAGCAGGTAGAGCGGGCCACGGGCTGGGCGATGGTATTTGTGGCGGGTTACATTCTTACGCTCGGTCTCTTTACACATGATTGGTGGGTCTACTCCGGACAGCATACACTTCTGGAATCATTTACTCAGGAGGAGCGGTTTCTCGGTTCATTCATCAATCGCCTCGGACTTGCGGAGGCTCCACACCAGCATGGACCCGGCCAGGTAGCAGGAAAGCTTGGTCTCTTTGATCTGCCGCTTTGGCTTGGTAATTGGGTGTTGGTAATTTTATGGATAGTACCACTGTGGTGGTACTATATGCGTCGCAAAAAAGACGCCAAGGCCCTACCCGATTCGGATCGGGTTAGTGAGGAGAAAATACTTTCTTGGATTTTTTGGTGCTTCATTTCTTTCTCTGCACTTCTGGTCGCGGTGTTTGTCTATGTGTTGCCAGATCGGTTTCTTTTCCATGGAGAGGCGCTTATGGATACGAGCGGGACGGTGCGTGTGGGGGATGACCATGCGCATGGGGGCGGATCGGTGATGCATGAGGAAAACCAGATTACCCATGGACTTGCGGTGAATCTCCGAATAGATCCATCTGTCCCCGTGGTAGGAGCACCGGCTCAGTTTGATTTTTTGGTGAACGAAAAACCCACAAACACTCCAGTTCCCGCATCTAGTCTTCAGGTTGAGCACGAGAAGCTGATGCATGTTATCGGCCTGCGCGCAGATATGAATGAGTTTTTCCATATCCATCCGGATGCATTGGCGTCTGGCGCGGCAGATACGGGTGTCTTTCGTGTCTGGCGTACTTTTGCAAAGCCTGGTCAGTACAAAGTCTGGTCGGAAATAAAAAAAGATGGGATCAATCATTCCTTTGGGCATCAAGAATTCCGTGTTGAGCAAAACTCTCCATTTGGAAAACAGGAGCCGGAATATGATAAGCAAGTTTCCTTTACTCGCAACGTTCTTGTGGCAGGGTACCAGGTATCGCTCGTGCATGATCCAATAGTGAAGGGGCGAGAGACGCTCCTATCCTTTGATATTCATACACCGACTGGGCAGGAAGCCAGTGTTGAACCGTATCTTGGCGCGAACATGCATCTTGCGGTTATTAAGGATGACTGGACGCAGTTTATTCATACACATCCCGCGGATATGATGAGCAGAGAACATGCGTATATGCCCTTGCATTGGCCGATTCGGGTTTTCAAAGAGGCCAAGGCGGATGCTGGGCACGACGTTTCTGTGCCCCATGGAGGGGATGAGACTATAAACTTCCGTGTCATATTCCCAGAATCCGGGGTCTACAAGGTTTTTGGGCAGTTCCGACCGCAGGGTACTGATTTGCCGGCAGATGAGGCGCTTACCGCAAGTTTTTGGGTGGAGGTTAAAGATCAGCCAGCGCTTGCTGTGTCCCCTTGGTGGATTTTGCTTATCAGTTCGCTTATATTGATTGGCCTTTTGAGCAAAGCGGTACAGAAATACTTAGCGGTTAGTGAGTAGAGATATGAATAAATATGTTCTGATCATCATAATAGTGATTTTGGTTCTAGGTGGTGGTGTGGTATATCGGCAGTTTTTGATACCAGAAGCTTCCAAGCCCTGCGCGCCGACCGGCACGACACGGGATATTACGATCATCGCTGTAAAAGATGAGTGGAAATTTACCCCCGAAGATATAGACGTAAAATGCGGGGACAGTGTGGTGCTCACCGTGGTCAATGAAGACAGCTATGATCATGGTATCGGCATTGATGCGGTAGGGGTTTCCCAGCGGATGCCGGCTAATAGTACAATCAAGGTAGAGTTTGTAGCGACTCAAGTGGGTGATCTGCCATTTTACTGCTCGGTGCCGTGCGGTGAAGGTGATGTAGAAGGCAAACATCGTACACACTTGGATATGGTAGGAAAAATTCATGTGCAAAGTTTAATCTCTAACTCTAAATAAATATGCGTATACAAAAACAGGGCAAACGTATAGGGGATTGGGAATGGCGCTGGGTTGCCGGATTTCAGGCGCTCGCCATGTTCACCATCGGGATCGTCTGGTATAGCGCATGGCTCGGCCATGAGGTGCTCGGGGATTTGTCCCTGTTTCTTTATTTTGTATTTATCGCCATTTTAAGCGTATACGTCTGGTCGCTCCGATCTAAGTAAACATATTTTCTATGGCAAAAGCGGTACTCAAAGTAAAAGGCATGCACTGTGCCTCGTGCGCAATCCTCATCGATAAGTTGGTAGGGAAAGAGCAGGGTGTGAGTTCGGTGAGCACCAACTATGGCGCGGAAAAAACGGCGATCGAATACGATGAATCAAAAGTCAGCTTAGAGCGGCTCGATGAGCTTGTGCACAAACTTGGCTACGATATCATTCGGCCGGACGAGGCATCCGCTTCGGTAGAAGAGGAGGAGGCAAAAGATGCCAAAAAAATCGATGAGGCAAGACGCCGCGTGATGGCGAGCTTCTTTTTGTCAGCACCGATCGTGCTCTACTACATGCTCATCCATATGTTCGGCGTACAGCATGTGCATGAGTTTTTTGATTTTATCAATCAGAAACCGCCAATACTTGGCGTAAGTTACGGGGCGTATCTGACGAGTTATCTCTTCTGGCTGGTGGCACAGCCCCTGCAGTTTATCGCCGGTTTGTTTGTGAATATTACCAACCCGCCGTTCCGGATTGATCTCAATTATATCTACTGGATCCTTTCAACCCCGATACAGTTTGTGGTGGCTTGGCCGTTTTACCGCAATGCTATTACTGCGGTGCGTGTGGGGTCAGCCAATATGGATGTCTTGGTGGTGCTCGGGACCTCCGCCGCCTATTTCTATAGTGTTATTGGGTTTCTATTTTTCAATATTGATCATCCGTTTTGGGAATCTTCTGCGGCACTTCTTTCGTTTATTCTCCTTGGGCGGTATTTTGAGGCGGTCGCTCGGGGTCGCGCATCTGCCGCTATCAAAGAGCTTTTAAAACTGGGTGCCAAAGAGGCGCATGTGGTGCGGGATGGCAAGGAACTTACGGTGCCGATAGATGATATCAGAGTGGGAGATGTGGTGATCGTAAAGCCGGGGGAGAAGGTGCCGGTGGATGGGAAGATTATTGATGGTAAAACCCATATTGATGAGAAGGTGGTAACGGGCGAGTCATTCCCGGTGGGTAAAACCATAGGGGATGAGGTGATTGGCGCCACTATCAACCAAGAGGGCTTGATTAAGTTTACCGTAGAGAAAGTTGGCAAAGATACGCTCCTCTCGCAAATTGTCTCCATGGTAGAAGAGGCCCAGGCTTCCCGGGCGCCGATTCAAAATTTGGTAGACAAAATCAGTGAGCGATTCGTGCCGACCGTGGTGGTGCTTTCGTTTGTGGTGTTTGCCCTTTGGTACTTCGTGCTCTTCCCGGATGATTTCCGGGGAGCTCTTACCAAGATGATTGCGGTGCTTGTGATCTCTTGCCCATGTGCCATGGGTCTTGCTACGCCGACCGCACTGATTGTGGGTATTGGCCGCGCTACCAAGTTTGGCATTATCCTCAAGGGCGGGGAGGCGCTGGAAAAGGCCTACCGCATCCAGTCGATCGCATTCGACAAGACCGGCACGCTTACTATTGGTAAACCCGTAGTCACTGATGTGGCGCTCTATGCTAAAGACTTGGATGAAAAAAAGGCAATGTATTATGCGGGGTCGCTTGAGTCCGGGTCCGAACATCCTCTGGCCCGCGCCATTATCGAAAAGGGCAAGGAGGGTGGGATACTCGCAGAACCCAAAAACTTTGAGGCGGTCTCCGGGCTTGGCGTCAAAGGCGCGATAGATGGCCGTGAGGTGTTTATTGGCAACGAGCTCTATATGAAACAGCTTGGGATTGATGCCAAAGAATACAAAAAAGATCTGGAGCGCCTCCAAAATGAAGCAAAGACCGTGGTGTTTTTGGTGATAGACAAGCAGGTTGCGGCTCTTGTTGCAATGGCCGACACGCTCAAGCCGTACGTCAAAGAAGCAATCACCGCGCTCAAAGCCATGGGCAAGGAGATTGTGATGATTACGGGAGACAACCCCAAAACTGCCGCCGCTATAGCGAAAGAGGTTGGTATTGATCGGGTGCTCGCCGAGGTGCTTCCCCAGCAAAAAGCAGATGTCATTAAAAAATTGCAAAAAGAGGGCAAGTCGGTTGCTATGGTAGGGGATGGGATCAATGATTCGCCAGCTCTTGCACAGGCCGATATCGGTATTGCGGTAGGGTCAGGTACGGACGTGGCGGTGCAAACCGGCCAAGTGATCTTGGTCAAAGACGATTTGCGTGATGTGGTGACCGCGATTCAGCTCTCGGGCAAAACCATCAAAAAAGTCTGGCAAAATCTCTTCTGGGCATTTATCTACAATGTACTCGCGATTCCGGTTGCTGGTGGTCTGCATCTTATATTCACGCAAAGTTCGCTTGGGGTTGCGGCGCCATGGGTCTTGAGTATTGCGCAAAGCACTGGCGGGTTTGGTAGGGTGTTCTTGAGCTTCTCGCAGACTCCGCTTCGTCCAGAGATCGCTGGATTTGCCATGGCATTTAGCTCGGTCTCGGTGGTGGCCAACTCGCTTTTACTCAAGCGCTACGTGCCGCCGATGGAAAGAAGTGGTGCAGATGCAGATTCTGTGAAATAAGCCCCAGATATATGCAAGCCCTAAAAATAATCCGATTTGTACAGCTTGTAGTGTATGCCTGTATCACGGTTTTACTCATTATTGCCGGGTATTCCTTTGTGGCAGAATTTGTGCGACCATGCTCTCCTGCTGGTGGAGATTATTTCTGTGGAATGGGGTTTATATTTGCCGCTGTATGTGTTGTATTTGCACTCGTGCTAGGCTGTGTGAGCATAATACTGAGTTTTGCTATGAGGAAAATACAAAAGAAGAACGCCAGTCAAAATTTGTAACCCCAGGTACCTATGGGAAACTTTCTTTGGTTTATTTTACTCATAATCGCCATAGTTGCAGCAGTGTTTTTATTCCAGATATCGGAAAAAGCACCAGTCCCCACGGGCCTGCGCGAGGCGGTGCCATGTGAGTCTAATCTTAATTGTCCGCAGGGGTATCGGTGCGATGGACGATCGGGAACTTGTAAGCTCGAATCCGCAAACCCCTTTTAATAGGCGAGATTTCTAAATACGCGGCTATAGGGTACAATAACGCTATGGAAAAAGTAACATTCAATATCGAGGGGATGCATTGTGGATCGT
Source organism: Candidatus Ryanbacteria bacterium RIFCSPHIGHO2_02_FULL_48_12 (assembly GCA_001819875.1). Lineage (GTDB taxonomy): Bacteria > Patescibacteriota > Minisyncoccia > Ryanbacterales > 2-02-FULL-48-12 > 2-02-FULL-48-12. The sequence goes on from MHNR01000016.1 coordinate 38,234, forward strand.
GTGCGGTCGGGATTCAGATGTTAACGTCTCAGATGGATGGCGTTACATCCGCCGAGGTGACATATGAGGGCAAAAAGGGGACCTTTGAGTACGATCCCACTAAGGTCAAAAAGGAGGATATCATCAAAGCCATTGCTGATCTAGGATATAAAGCTTCCGAATAGTCTAGAGAGGAGAATACGGAGCTCAAAATACATAGATAATTATCTATGTGATTCAAAAAACCCGCCCCATGGCGGATTTTTTGACAGAAAAAACCCTTTATTTTCAAATATATTTTCACCTTTTCTAATTTATAAGGCTTTTTTATCCACACGTTTTTTTAGTACCCACAACGTTGTAAAATCAGTCTGCACCGGTAAAAATATTTCTTCGTTTTCCAATTAAAAAGCTAGAAGAAAATAGCTTTGCAGGCGCATCTTTACTACATCCAATAAATAGGTCGGCATATGGCAACCATACAACAGGTTAAAAAGCGAAATGGCGAGGTGGTGGACTTTGATCCAGCCAAGATTACGATAGTAGTGCACAAGGCTTTTACAGCCGTGCGTGGCAAGGCTGATGAGGAGCGCACGCGTCAGATCGTAAGTTCAGTAGTGGCTGATATCGAAAAGATGTTTACGGATCGGGTCCCCTCCGTTGAGAATGTACAGGACTTTGTGGAACGGGCGATTATGCTTGAGGGGTTTTTTGACGTTGCCAAGGCCTATATTATCTATCGATACGAGCATACCAAGGAACGTGAGGAGAAAAAACAGGACGTGATACGAAAAATCGAGGCCGCAGAGCTCTCGGTGGTCAAACGCTCGGGCGCTCGGGAGGTGTTTTCTCTCGAAAAGATCCGCTACACGATTGAGCGTGCCGCCCGGGGCCTCGATGCGGTGGATACGGAGGCACTCGTCATGCAGTGCCGCACGGAGGTCTATGACAATATCACGACTGCGGAGATTTCGCGCGCCATTCTCATGACGGCACGCGCTTTTATCGAGCGGGATCCGGCGTATTCCAAACTCGCTGCCCGTTTTTTGTTCTCGCTTCTGTACCGTGAGGTGATTGGCATGGACAAGATTGATTTTCAAAACTTAGATGCCCAATACCGCACGGCATTTGTAGACAATATTAAAAAGGGAGTTACGATCGGCAAACTTGACCCGAAGATGCTTGAGTATGATCTGGAGGCGATGTCTAAAAAATTGGTCATCGAGCGCGACGATATGCTCCTCTATCTTGGTGCGCAGACCTTGTATGACCGCTATTTCCTCCAAGACTATGACCGGCACGTGCTTGAGACGCCGCAGGCCATGTGGATGCGTGTGGCGATGGGGCTTGCGCTCAACGAGGGAGTCAACGCTCCTGCATACGCCGAGCGTTTTTACACCATGATCTCCACGCTTCGTTTTGTGCCTTCTACTCCTACGCTATTCCATGCTGGCACTGCCCATCCGCAGTTGAGCTCTTGCTATCTCAATACGGTCGCCGATTCTCTGGACGAGATATTCAAGTCCTATGCCGACAACGCCCAGCTTTCCAAGTGGTCAGGCGGTATCGGTACGGATTGGACCTCGGTACGGGGTACGGGAGCGCCTATAAAGGGCACAGGTGTCGAGTCACAAGGGGTGATTCCATTTTTGAAAATCGCCAATGACACAGTGGTTGCTATCAATCGTAGTGGTCGTAGGCGTGGTGCGGCATGCGTGTATCTGGAGACATGGCACTATGATATCGAGGATTTTCTTGAGCTTCGTAAAAATACGGGGGATGAGCGTCGTCGTACTCACGATATGGATACGGCGAGCTGGATCCCCGATCTTTTCATGAAGCGGGTGCGCGAGGACGGGGATTGGACGCTGTTTTCCTCCAATGAAGTGCCAGATCTCCATGAGACCTACGGCAAAGATTTTGAGACGCGCTACGCGGCTTATGAGCGCATGGCCGACGAGGGAAAGATTCGTACCTGGAAGCGCATGAAAGCTCGAGATCTTTGGAAAAAAATGCTCGCGATGCTTTTTGAGACGGGGCATCCGTGGATTACATTCAAGGATCCATCCAATGTGCGATCCCCCCAGGATCATGCGGGGGTGATTCATAGCTCCAATCTTTGCACCGAGATCACACTCAATACCTCGAGTGAGGAGACGGCGGTCTGCAATCTCGGCTCGGTCAACCTTGCCCAGCATTTGGATGGCAAGCGTCTGGCTACCGAGCGCCTGGAGGAGACGGTGGAGGTGGCGATGCGCATGCTCGATAACGTGATTGATGTAAATTTTTATCCCACCAAAGAGGCTAAGACTTCCAATATGCGCCACCGGCCGGTGGGGATGGGTATTATGGGATTTCAGGATGCACTCTATGCGCTCGATATCAATTTTGATTCCGAGGCGTGCGTAGAGTTTGCTGATTCGAGCATGGAGGTGATCGCCTATCATGCGTATTTGGCCTCTTCCAAGCTTGCGGCCGAGCGGGGAGCGTATGAGTCATTTAAAGGATCCAAATGGGATCGCGGGATTTTACCACAGGATACAATAGCGCTCCTGGAGGCCGAGCGGGGAGAGCGTGTTCTTGTGCCACGCACCGAGCGTCTGGATTGGCGGCTGGTGCGCGAATCCATCAAACAACACGGCATGCGTAACTCCAATTGCATTGCTATTGCGCCAACAGCAACCATCTCCAACATTTCCGGATGTATTCCGACTATTGAGCCGATATATAAAAATATCTACGTCAAATCCAATGTCTCGGGCGATTTTATCGTTGTGAACTCTTATTTGGTAGAGGACTTAAAACGCGCGGGTCTCTGGAGCGCAGATATGCTTTCTAAGATCAAATATTTTGACGGCAACATCGAGGCGATAGATGGTATTCCGCAGCATATCAAGGAAAAGTACAAAGAGACGTTTCAGATCAATCCCAAGTGGCTGATCAAATCTGCCGCATACCGGGGACGCTGGATAGACCAGAGTCAATCCCTCAACATTTATTTCAAAGGAGCTTCCGGTAAAGACCTAAGCGAAGTGTATCAATATGCGTGGGAGCTGGGACTCAAAACTACCTATTACCTGCGTACGCTTGCCGCCTCTCAAGTAGAGAAGTCTACGGTGAATGCTGCAGAGTTTGGTGCTACACACAACCGCAAAGACTCGATGCGCGAGGAGTCTCCTGCGGTTTCCGCTCCGGTGGTAGCTGCTGCGGTCGCTATGGAGCCGCAGCGTACCACTGTGGTGGCTGAAGCGGTAGTTGCCATGGAGCGTCATCAAGAGCCGGTGGCGGTGGTAGTAGGGTCAAAGCCAATACCGCTTTGCAAGATTGATGATCCAAATTGCGAGTCCTGCCAGTAGCTGACCGCATGACATTACTGTAGCTAAATTTTTCCCATGCCGATTACCAAGACAACCGAGAAGGTGCATGTCAACGACCGCAAAATCATCAACGGCAAAGACGCTGATGTAGTACAGCTCTACCCGATGAAACATACGTTTGCCTGGGAGGCCTACAATGTCTCCAATGCAAACCACTGGCTTCCGACGGAGATCGGAATGCAAAAGGATATTGAGCAATGGAAATCGACCTCGGTGCTCACGCCGGAGGAGCGTACTGCTCTTGAGACAGTGCTTGGGTTTTTTACGACCGCCGACTCTATCGCCGCCAACAACTTAGTGCTTGCTACATATAAACATGTCACTTCGCCGGAGTGTCGGCTCTATCTTTTGCGCCAAGCGTATGAGGAGGCGATACACACGCATGCCTATCAGTATATTGTAGAGTCATTGGGGCTGGACGAGGCCAAGCTCTTCAATATGTATCGGGAGAATGAGGCGATCTACAACAAAGACTCATTCATCCTCTCATTCAATGAGGGCATATTTGATCCTAGTTTCAAGACCGGGACGCTTGCCGCGGACCAGAAGTTTTTGGAAAATGTCATCGTGTTCTCGTTGATTATGGAGGGGATATTTTTCTATAGTTCGTTTGCGGTGATGTTTGGGTTCCAGCGACAAAACAAAATGATGGGAGCTGCAGAAGAGATCCAATACATCATGCGGGATGAATCACAACATCTCAATTTTGGCATCAATATGGTAAACGCCATCAAAGAAGAACAGCCGGAGCTTTGGACCGCAGAGTTTCAGCAACACATCATTGACCTTATCAAAAAGGCGGTAGTGCTTGAGTATACCTACGCGCAGACAGTATTCCCCAGAGGCATATTTGGGATGAACGCAGAAAACTTCAAGCAATACATCGAGTATATTGCGGACAGGCGTCTTATACGTATCAGTCTTCCCATGCAGTATCATGTGGAAAATCCCTTCCCTTGGATGTCGGAAGCGGTGGATCTCTCCAAAGAGAAAAACTTTTTTGAGACGCGTGTTACGGAGTACAAAACTGGCGGTACGCTCGAATGGTAAATCTTAAGGACAACACGTCTCCGGCAGCATTCGGTACAAATATCTGGCTGGGAGTACTTTTGGTTTCGGCTCTCGCCATATTCCTCTATAGCTACTATCGGGCAGAGAACACTGCGGCATTACAAAATCCCGGTGTGCTCTCTTCACAAAACTACCAGATACTCGATCCGCAGATTAATCCTCGTCCGGCATCAGAGGTCATCCGGATAGAAGGGAGCGGCAACGAATAACAAAACTTCCTTCAGGGACTTTGATTACTCCGCGATAAAGCGTGTAAGGAGTATGATGATCAAAATCCCGATAAAAAATGGCGGGAATGTCTTGGTAATTTTTTCTTGGCGGGTAGAGTGGTAGAGTTCGGGGACGAGATCTGTAGACGCAAGATAAATAAAGAATCCTGCGGTAAATGCCAAGAGTTGCCCGATAATCGGCTCCACGAGATCTTTTGCAAAATAGGTGATGATTGCGCCAAGCACTGTAAGAAGCGAGGGGACGATGTTCCAAAACAGCGCCTTGGATCGCGACCATCCTGCGTGAATCATAATAGAAAAATCGCCGATCTCTTGTGGAATCTCGTGTGTTGCAATGGCGAGTGCGGTGATGATACCGAGCGAGGGGTCTACAATAAAAGTGGCCGCAATGGCGATACCGTCGAGAAAATTATGGAGCATATCTCCGATGATGAGCAGGCTCGTGGCGCGGGACGCCGATGCGTGCTCGTCATCCGGCTGATCTTCGAACGTGCTGATGTGATGATGGTGAAGATGGAACAACACACCCTCCAAGATAAAAAAGGTGATGAGTCCGAGGAATGTATACAAAAAAACATCTGCCGGATCCTTCCCATATATTTTTAAGGACTCAAGGGCCTCAGGGAGAAGCTCAAAAAATGCGGTTGCCAAAATGGTACCAGCCGCAAAGCTCAAAAGATAAATAGATGCGCGGCGCATGAGATCTTCGCGCAGTAAGAGGAGTGAGGCAAGGGTCGTGGAAAGGACCCCTCCTATCAGCGAATATACGATAATAAGCCCGAGAAGCGTCATACTGGAGATTTTAGGACAATTAGTCGGTATCGGCAACGCGCAAAATAAAGCCGCGATCTTGTGTCGCGGCTACCTGCGTAGTCATAAGAAAGAGCCGAAGAAGAGATAGCGTGTCCCTGCACTACCGAGTGCAAACCCCGCAGTGCAAAAGTTGCCCCACCAAAGCCAATAATAATCTTTGTAGATTCTATTTTTTGTGGTCCTTCCCATTCTTCCGTAGTACCAGACACCCACTGTATCTATAAAAACCACGAGCCAGTATATAAGAAGCGACATACAGTCCTCCTTTTGGATTGGTGAAAGGAGAGTCTAACAAAATCATACGGATTTGTAGACATAAGTCAAGGATTTTATTTTTGCGGGCAGTGAAAAACATACTAGGTTGGTATGATATTAAGTAAGTAAAAAAACAAAAAACCCGCTTGCAATAAAATACCGCGGCGGGTTTAAAAACTTCTTTTACTGGCTACTAATCAACCGTAGGTAATGCTGATAAAAAATGCCACCAACGCACAGCTTAGCCATGCACCTCCTCCTATTGTAAGCAGGGGCGTGACCACGATCCGCACAATGAGTTTCTCTGGTTTCTTGTATTTCCAAAATACAAATGGAGTTGCCAAGAGTCCGAGACAAGCTCCCGGTACGGCAAACCCTGCAGTCATGGGCAACGATATGCCCATACCCCAAAATAGGAGAAACGGCATGCATAGGACAAAACTGGTGAGGCCAGGCATAGTCCAATCAATACTCGTGAGAGCCGTGAGTGCACGGCCGAGTAATTTTTGCATGGGCATGACAACAGTATCAAGTATCCCCAATTTTATGGATTCTCTACCTGCTTCCACACGCCGTCTCATTTCGACTAGGCGCCTCCATTTTGGTTTTGGAGTATGTATGTTTTTATCAAGGTGTCGGGTAGCTATTTTGCCAGTGACATAGATAGACGCTAAAAACGCCCCCGTTACTCCTGCGGCCATAAGAGCCATGAGAATCCCAGTGTCTATATCATGCCCAAACATGTCAGCCTCCTTCAAGGAAAATTTGTTTAACTATACAGTAGACTTTTTGGAAACGCAACCGAAGATTATTTTGCCGCAAGTCTAAAACAATGCTATAAACGCAACATATATACAAACTTAATTTTTTAGCATGTTCGACAAAATCAAAGATATGTATCAGATGCAAAAGCAGGCTCGTGAGATGCAGACTATGCTCAACGCCGAGCAGGCGGTGGGATCCTCAAAAGACGGCTCCATTCAGATAACGCTCAATGGCAGTTTTGAGGTGACCAATGTTTCGGTCTCGGATGCGAGTCCACTTACGAAAGATTTGGTGCAGAAAGGAATCAAGGAGGCATTTACTGATGCCCAACAAAAAATCAAGGGTATCCTCATGCAGAAGTTCAAGGGGATGGCGTAGTGGGTGCGGTTTAAGGTTTAGGTCTGCACTCGCAAAACGACACCTACGCTTAATGGGTTGAGCGTCAAACCTGTTTTTGTATGCGTTGTATAGAGAGAGCGCACCTTGACTGCGGATAGATATCCGCATACACTATTTCAAATGTTCTCTTACAAAGGAGGCAGGCGTGCTTTCACCAAAAGGAAGACGAGAAGCGCGTCTGATACTCCAGTATCGAAAAAAGCGCGCAGACCGGAGAGATTATCATCTTTCTATGAGGCAGTCCCGTCACGGAGCGGGAGCGTTGAATCGGCGCATGATCGATGAGGCCGCTATTCAGAAAGGCAAAGAGACCGAGGAGAGGTTTTTTAAGGCGGCAAGACAGATTGTCCGTGCCCCCAGCTGGTTTCTAGGGGTTCGTCGATCTACGCCCGAGTGGGACGCGGTAGGGTTTGATGCATTTGTTGCTACAGACGAAGGAGATATACCTATTCAGATTAAAAGCTCGCACACGGGAGCGCATGAATTTCATCGCAAACACCCCAATCATCCTGCTATCGTGATGGTCATCCACGAGGGCATGGATGATGACCAGATTATTTCTCTCATACTTCGCCTTACCACTGCGGCATACCAGTTCCTTAGTGCGTAGAGTGTCTAGGTTGATCCCAAGATCGACCTTTTTTGTGTAAAAAAAATCCGGAAGTCGGACTTCCGTGTAGTGAGGGATCGGCACCTATCAGGTATCAAATGGGATTTTATGCGTTTTTGCCCAGAGTGATTCGGCTATTGCTCTACACGTCAGAGAATTTTCAGCACGGAGATACATTTTATACAAGTGATGAGGGACAGAGCTTATTGAGCGGGCAAGTATTGCATTTGCGCTTGGGGGCGGTACATAGGGCGCGGCCAAGCTCTATGATGCGGTACGTCAGTTTGAACCATTCTTTTTGCGGGAAGAGTGCCATGAGATCCTGCTCGATTTTTTTGGCGTCAGTATTTTTAGTAAGTCCCAGGCGTTGCGTGATGCGTGAGACATGGGTGTCTACGGCGATACCTTCCACTATCCCATAGGCGTTGCCCAAAATAATATTGGCTGTTTTTCGGGCGACCCCGGGGAGGGTGAGGCAATCGGTCATGGTGCGAGGGAGTTTGCCATCAAACTCCGAATCTATTTTTTTGCATGAGGCGATGATGTTGCGTGCTTTGGCATGATAAAATCCGGTTTGGTATATTTCTTGCTCAAATGTTTTGATATCGGCGCGAGCAAAATCCCGCGCGGTTTTGTATTTTTTAAAAAGCGGCAGAGTTACCTCGTTTACTTTTTTGTCTGTGCATTGGGCTGACAGAATGACCGCGACCATGAGCTGGATGTTGTTCTCATAGCGGAGCATCATAGATGCCTTGGGGTAAGATTTTTTGAGGGCTTCAAGGATGCTCATGGCGCGGATTTGTTTTTTGTTCAAAGACTCGTCGCGTATCCATGATTTCATATATTCCTGAAATCGCTCGGGCGATGCTTTGTGCGGTGCCCGTTTGTTTCGTGGTATCATATCGATACTATAGCCTAAATAGCCGATCCATGAAAAATCTCAAAATAGCAGATATCATCGATATATCGCTTCCTATATATCCCGGGATGATTACCTACCCCAAAAATCCGGATGTTGCCTTTGAGCGGTTGAGCACCGGCGTATCATTCCTTTCGCATATATCGCTCGGCACGCATACGGGTACGCATATGGATGTGCCCGGGCATGTGTTCGAGGGGGCGTCTGGCATGGAGGATGTCGGGCTCACACGCCTGGTGGGGCCATGTCGTGTGCTTGATATGACGCGTGTCAAAGAATGTATCAAGGTATCCGATCTTGAGTCGCATCGGATACGCTTGGGGGAGCGGGTATTGGTGCGTACCAAAAACTCCAGGCGCGGGTTCAAGGAGTTTTATCCGGACTATATATATTTGGATGGAGATGCGGCGGAATATCTGGCGAAAAAGCGTATCACACTTTTTGGGATAGATGCGCTCTCGATTAAAAAGCGGGGGAGTATAGACCAACGGCCGCATACCACGCTTTTGAAAAAAGGGATTATTATTGTGGAGGGCTTGGATCTTGCTCGGGTCAAGCCAGGCAAATATACCTTTGTAGGGCTACCGCTCCGGCTTGATACGCCAGATGGGGCGCCGATGCGGGCGATACTTTTAAAAGGCAAGCTCTAGCCTTGCCTCCGAGGCGGTCCGTGACTATAATAATCATATTATGAAAACCGTTTTCGCATATGTGGTGGTGCTTCTTATTATTGGTGGGGTTATCTTTTGGGCAGAAAAATCTATGAATCAATCAGAGACGAGTTCGGACGCAGGGAATACGGTGCCTATCAACAAACAGGCGCTGGATAACATTATCGACCCGGGAAGCAATGTGAGCATCCAGCCGCAAGCACCGCAAGATGTACGGCCGGAGCTTCTGGAGGACACGGTAGAGCTGCATACTAATATGGGTGTGGTGACGCTTGAGCTCTATCCCCAGGATGCACCCAAGACCGTGACCAACTTCATTAATCTTGCCAAATCAGGATTTTACAACGGCACCAAGTTTCATCGAGTTATCAAGGATTTTATGATTCAGGGCGGCGACCCGAATAGCAAAGACGCTGATTGGTCAAATGATGGCCAGGGTGGTCCGGGGTATCAGTTTGCAGATGAGTTCAATGCGCACAAACTGGTACGTGGTACGCTTGCTATGGCCAATGCCGGTCCCAATACCAATGGCAGTCAATTTTTTATCGTCACTGCTCTGTCCACGCCTTGGCTTGATGGCAAGCACACGGCATTTGGCAAGGTAATAAAAGGCATGGAGGTGGTAGATAAGATTGAGCGTGTCGAGACTAATGGTGACCAAAAAGGCAATCATCCGCTCCAGGATATGACTATCCAAAAAATCCTCTTGAATAAAAGTGCTACTATCAATTAACTACGAGCACTATGGCAAAGGTAACTATCTATACGACGCCGACTTGCGTGTACTGCAAAATGGCAAAAAAGTATTTTCAAGAGCACGGCGTTGAGTACCAAGAGAAAGATGTAGCCATGGATCTCAAGGCTCGCGAGGAGATGATCGAAAAAACCCAGCAGATGGGTGTCCCGGTGATTGATGTGGATGGCCAGATCGTCATCGGGTTTGACCAGGAGCATTTGGCAGAGTTATTGCATATTCAATAACCTTAGTCCTTTTTCATGTATCGAAAGGACACGATGGCTATCCCGGATCATCGCAAGGGCGGCCAATATCTCAAAGATGTCGTCTATGGGGCAAATGACGGCATTATTACTACGTTTGCAGTGGTGGCGGGAGTGGCCGGCGCTGATTTGAGCTCGTATATTGTATTTCTCTTGGGTCTTGCCAATCTCTTTGCCGATGGGTTTTCTATGGCCGCTTCCAATTATCTGGGGACCAAATCCGAACAAGATTTTTATATACATGAACGGAGTACCGAGGAGCGTGAGTGGCAGGAAGTCCCCGAGGAAGAGCTTGCCGAGATGCGAGGGATTCTCTTGAAGCGGGGTTATAGCAAGGATGATGTCGATCAAATGCTACCCCTTCTTTTTAAAAACAAAAACTTTTGGTTGGACTTAATGCTCAAGGAAGAGCTGGCGCTTTGTATGCCGGAGCATTTCTCATCAAAAAATGCGCTCAAAAGCGCTGTGGTGACATTTATCGCGTTTGTGGGAGCTGGGCTTATCCCGCTTGCACCGTATTTTATTGCTCTCCCGGTATTTTCGAGTATATTTTATGCGGCTATTGCATGTACCGCTATTGCGCTTTTTATTGTCGGTTCGCTCCGTGCTATTTTTACCCGCCGCAACATTGCAGTCTCTGGTCTTGAGATGTTGTTTGTTGGAGGAGTGGCAGCGAGTATTGCCTATGGGGTAGGGTATGTGATGAGCCAGCTTTTTGGCGTATAGGCAAAGCCACCACCGTAAGGTCTAGCGCTCCTGCAGACGGATGGTTGTCTTGAGCTCCTGTGTGCCGTTACGCAAAAATGACACGACAATTTCCTCGCTGACACGAAGCCCCTCGAGCATATCTTCGAGGGTTGTTTTTTCAGTGATGGGGTGCTCATTGAAGGTGAGCAAGATGTCTCCTTCATGAATGCCTGCTTTGTCTGCAGAGCTCCCGGGGATGACGGCATGATCCCCAGGCATTGCTTCTTTGAGGATAAGTGCGCCGCGCCCTATGGGCAGTTTAAAGCGCTTGGCGATCTCGTCGTTGATGAGGAGATAGCGTACACCGAGAAACGGCCGCCGGATCCTGCCATATTTTTTGATGTCGGCAAGATCGCGTTTTGCTTTTTTAATAGGGATAGCAAAGCCGATGTTTTGTGCGCCAAACACGATCGCGGCATTGATGCCGATGGCCTCGCCTTTGAGGTTGATGAGCGGGCCGCCGGAGTTTCCCGGGTTGATGGCTGCATCGGTCTGTATGAGTCCGCGTAGGCGTTCTTGGTGGCCGGAGATATCGGTTACCGCTGACACCAGACGCGAGAGACCAGACACGACGCCGGTAGACACGGTGTTTTGAAATTCACCCAGGGCATTACCGATAGCGATTACGGTCTGTCCCAGATCCAACCCCTCGGTGGTTGCGAGCTTCACGCTTGGCAGGCCGCCTGCAAGCGAGGTCTCGGAGGTTATTTTGAGAATGGCGATGTCATGTATGGGATCTCGGGCAACCGCGCGCACGACAAACCGGCGATCATCGGCAAGGACCGCCGTGTACTCGGCCGCTGGATCGATGACCACGTGTTTGTTGGTGAGGATGAGACCGGATTCGTCCACGATGAAGCCCGATCCGCCACCGATTTTAATCTTATTGTTCTCGTCGGTGGGGAGTTGGCGGATCTCTTCTGCGGGCAGGTTGTATCCTTGCGGGTTTCGTCTCTGCTCCTCCTCGACGATTTTGATGTCCTTGGCCGCGCTGATAGACACAACTGCAGGCATGACTTTTCGTACCGCCTCGATAACTTGTTTCTCATGTGTCATAGGATTAGTATACAAAGCTTTGTAGGCAAATACTATTTTTTTGTTTCCCATGTATTCTTGCTATAGTAACAGTATGCAGAAAGACGAGAAAAAATTTTTCTGGGGAGCCGCAACTTCCGCACATCAAGTAGAAGGAGGGAATACGAATGATTGGTCTTTGTGGGAGAAAAAGCATGCCGCCGCACTCGCCAAAAAAGCGAGCACACGAGAGTGGCCGGAGCATCTGCTACATGCATATCCCAGTCCGCTTGAGGAGCAAAACTATATCTCAGGTCGGGCGTGCGATCATTATCATCGCTATGAGGAAGATTTTGATATCGCAAAATCTCTTGGGCACAACGCGCACCGACTTTCTATTGAGTGGTCGCGCATTGAGCCAGAAGAAGGAAAATTTAACGAGAAAGAGATAGAGCATTACCGTCAGGTTATCAAAGCTCTTCGTGCACGCGGCATGGAGCCATTTGTGACTTTGTGGCATTGGACAAACCCACTTTGGGTTGCAAAGAGGGGCGGCTGGGAGCGCAAAGAAACGGTGCGCGCATTTCTCAAATATGTCGAGCGGGTAACTCGTGAGTATAAGGATTTGGTGCAGTTTTGGATGCCCTTAAATGAGCCGGGGACATTCGTCGGTATGAGTTACATCCAAGGTGCATTCCCTCCGCAGAAAAGGTTAGCTTTTTTTACAGCTAATAGGGTTTTTAAAAATTTGATGCGAGCGCATCGTGAGACCTATTCGGTCATTCACCAGATCGCACCGGAGGCGCGTGTCGGCATATCGCATTATGCCGTCTATATGATGCCCTATGAAGACACGTTGTTAAATCGATGGTTGGTGCGCACTCTTGACTATATACGCAACTGGCGCTTTTTGGATTCGGTCGACGACGCCAATGATTTTATTGGCATTCAGTTTTATCATACAGATCGTATAAAATTTTCCCCGCTTTTCAACGGTCGCTGGGGCTTTATTGATGTTAAAAATGAGAATACGCGTGTCACCGATATGGGTTGGGATGTGTATCCCGAAGGCATGTATTATCTTATAAAACGAGCCGCTCAATACAAAAAACCTATCTATGTTACCGAGAATGGCATTGCTGATGCCAAAGACATTATGCGTACACAATTTATTCACGACCATCTTTCCTGGATGCAGAAAGGTATCGTCGAGGGTGTGGATGTGCGCGGGTATTTTTACTGGTCACTCTTGGATAACTTTGAGTGGGACAAGGGATTTTGGCCGCGTTTCGGTCTGGTGGAGGTTGATTACCATACGCTCGAGCGCAGAGTTCGAAAAAGTGCCTGGGATTTCAAAAAAATTATCGAAGGCGAGAGCGGTACATAACCAAACAGCATGCCACCGTTTTTGAGCATCTTCTTTTGCGGTATCGATGCCGCGTCTCTGCTACGGCTATGATTTTCGTGCGCGTATCAAGTATGATAGATGTATGGATTGGTTTTTCATCGGCCTATTGGCACAGTTTGTCCTCGGGACTTCTGCGGTTTTTGACAAACTGATTCTCAAAAAATCATACCCGAATCCGGTTGGGTATACTTTTTGGCTTGGGATACTCGGCCTTGCATTTGTGCTGGCGTTGCCGTTTGGGTTTGAATTTGTTTCACTACCTGTGTTTTTTTTAGGGATTCTTGCGGGGTGCGTGTTTCTTTGCGGCATGCTCTTTTATTTTTGGGCGCTCTACTATGGAGAGGGATCTGGGTCTATCGTGGCGATCAGCGGGTTCTCGCCGGTCGCGACTCTGGTATTTAGTACGGTGCTTTTGGGGACATTCTTGGAAGGGTATCAGATGGCGAGTTTCGCATTGCTAG
>MHNR01000017.1:0-21444 GCA_001819875.1 Candidatus Ryanbacteria bacterium RIFCSPHIGHO2_02_FULL_48_12
GGCTCGCGCAGGCATGAGGCGCACTGCTTCGCGAAGCTCACGGATCTCGTCTATCCCACGCGAAGATGCGGCATCAATCTCCACAAGATCCAGCGCGTGACCGGAGGAAAACTCCATACAAATCTCGCATTTGTTGCAAGGCTCATCGGGCTTCCCTTCGGGGCAGTTTACGGATTTGGCAAGGAGCCGCGCGATAGTGGTCTTGCCCGTGCCACGGGGTCCTGCAAAAAGATAGGCGTGCGCGATACGACCGAGTTTGAGCGCATTTTGGAGTACACGCATGATATGCTCTTGCCCTGCAATTTCAGAAAAACTCTTGGGGCGATATTTGCGATAGAGTACTTGCTCGCTCATGGGAGCATAGTAGCAAAAAAAATGAGTTCCCTCAATAAACGTATTCTACCCCGAACTAAAAAGACTCTCGCTCTCGGAAAAGTCTTTTTTAATCCATCACTACTATACCTTACTGCATACTACCAACAATCGGTTGCTTTTTCTTAAACACGATGAGCTTATACCCCGCAAAATTCCAGAGTATGACTGCGGCCACCGCAATAACTCCTGCAATATTGGCCCAAGCCTCGGGAGTAAACCCGCCCCGCACCCCGATGACATCGGTAAAGAGTGCTGTTACCCCAACGTTGATGACGAGGCCCACCACACTGACACTCAAAAATCTGCCATACTCTTTAAGGATTGATTCGTTGGGATCGCGCTTGTCCCCAAACACCCAAAAGTGATTCCAGGTGTAGGCATTGAGATTACCCGTCATAAATCCGATACCTTTGGAAAGTATGAGCTTGGAGCCGCTCGTCACGCCGAAGTAAGAAAGTAGCATATTATATATCGCGAAATCAATCGCAAAGCTCAAAAATCCAGCCGCCACGTAGCGTGCAAACTGGATCATAAACGGGATCTTGGCAGAAAGTATCCGGCCAAGGAGTACCCCCAATATCCAAAGCACCGGGATAATACCCAAAAGCCACGTGTTGGAAAACCCTGCCGGTAATTGCAAGCCCGCCATGGCCACAAATGGCGCAATGGCATCTTTAATATGAATATTGAGAAACGAAAACGTCGGGAGCAAAAATACTCCCATGAGAAACCCACTCAACGCTCCGAGCACATAGTCTTTTATGTTCATGAAAAAATGTGATTAGCTGATGTTCCTGTAGTGTAGCAAATACCACCCAAAGAGGATATTTTATTACTCACAGATATTTCGACAAGTCTGCACGTTATCTCTTGTCTCACACTGCAGACACCCGCTGGATTTTTTGCAGTTATATGTATACTCGAGTGGATCAGTGCCATGCAATATGCGCAACTCCAAAGGATTGGATGGTATTCCATTCTGCAATGCCGTAAGATAATTTTCTTTGCGCGCCTCCCATATATCGGGGGCGTGACTCACCTTCAATGAAAATGCTCCGCCATCATCAGTAAGAGCAGAAACGACAAAATCCTTATCCCAAACTATACTTCCATTTCTTACCCCCCAACCACGAGCGCGGGCCGTCACCTCTGCGTCCGCTACCGGCAAACCAGACTCACAATCTCGCACTACACCTGAAATATTTTTTGTAGACAAACTAGAGATAAACACGCCGCTTAATAGGACTACAGCGATAATAACAGAAGTACTTACTATTTTTTTCATATGCCTCATGAGCTAAGAATTACGCGCATGCTTTTGGGATATCTCCCACTCTACCTCCTCGCGCGGTCTGCCGTACTTCATGTTGGAGTATTGTTTGATTGCTTCAGCAATCGCCGGATCTCCAATAGGTACAGGGAGCGTGTGCATGCTAAAGGGTCGAGAGGTCTGACCACGTACCAAAAGCCGGACGTATGCTTGGTAGTTGTCTACATTAATGAGATCATGGGCAGAAAATACCGGTGCAAACTGTGACGCCAAAAACTCCGCGTCTTCGGTACCTACGCGCATCGCCGCAATGGAGCCGACATTGCCGAATACTGCTTTTTTGATCTCCTCCTCGAGCTGGCCGATAAACTGGTGTGAGATTGTAAGATTGAGCCGGTATTTGCGCGCCTCGGAAAGAATTGTGGCGATTGAGCGCGTAGTCACATTTTGAAACTCATCGATATAGAGATAAAAATCTTTGCGCGCCTCCTGGCTCATATCGGCACGCGAAAGTGCGGCCATGAGAAGCTTGCCGACGACAATAAGACCAAGAAGACTAGAGTTGAGCTCTCCCAGACGCCCCTTGGAAAGATTGATAAGCAAAATCTTCTGCCCATCCATAATCTCGCGGAAGTTAAAACTGGATCGCTCTTGGGCGATAATCGGCCGCATAATTTCGTTGGCCAAAAAGACATCGAACTTGGAGGTGATATATGGGACGATATTGGCAAGAGAGGCCTCCCCGCCTGCCTTTTCTGCGACATCGCGCCAAAAGTTTTTGACGATGATATTATTGCAACGCGAAAGCTTGAGCTCACGAAATGCTTTGTCCGAAAGCACGCGCGCGACCTCCAAAAGCGTACTCCCCGAGGACGGGTCGTCTATGACGAGCATTGTGGCGTTGCGGAAGTACTGCTCAAACATCGGCCCCATAGATTCGGGCACCGCGCCGTAGAGTTTTTGGAAGATGCTAAAAAGCTCATTGACCACAAAAGTTTTTTGCTCCGGAAACGCCGGATCATATTCGAGCATATTGAGCCCCAAGGGACGCGCCGTCTCTCCGGGATTAAAATACACCACATCATCCAGCCGATACTCCGGGATGAGCGTCAAGATCTTGGCGATAGACTCGCCGTGCGGATCGATATAGCATACCCCCTCGCCATTTTGGATATCATGGATAGCAAGCGATTCCAAAAAATTAGACTTGCCAGTGCCCGTCTGTCCGACCACATAGAGGTGCCGACGACGGTCATCCGGTGTAATGCGCACTGGCGAGCGCTCACCGCGAAATATATTCTCACCCAAAAGCAATCCCTCCTCGGGCATATTGGCGGGAAGTGCCGCTTCGCGTGCTTTGAGCGATTTGACCTTGGGCATAGCAAGCTGACCCACCGGGAAATGATACAAGCTCGCCAACTCCTCGGTCGCCACATATGAAACCTGCGCCGAATCAAACATACGAAATGAAAAATTGTAGACAAGATTTTGCAGATCCTTGCCAGATGCGCTATGTACCACAAAACTATTACCCTGTGGATCGCTAAACTGCGAAAATGCGTCCTCCAAACCTTTAAGGATACTGTCAGACCCCTGACGCGTCGGCGCCGAGGCCAGCAAACGGATATTGACATCAAACCCCGCACGGTAGGACTTTTCCTCCACCAGCTTGACCAAAACTTCATCAAATACCACCGGCTTTGCCGTCGTAGCATCCTTGTCTTTAGGTTTTGGGGAACCATTGGCAATTTCGGTCAAAGCGTGCACCGCTTGGGCCGACCAGGTATGTTCTTTTGCCACCGCCTCGGGAGATTTTCCCTGACGCATAATCTTGGCCGCATCTCGTCCACGCATTTGATAATGCGCGCTCGCCGGATAACACATAATCTGAACTGCCGCTCCCTCACCTTCTTTTTTGAGTTTAGAAAATGCCGCAGAAATGACGCCCAACGGATCAGACTCTAGGCGCCGATAGGTGCGGATTGGCACATACCCCGGCTTTTTGAGTGTTAGATACGAGCCGGACACTACCCCATCGCTATTAAACATATTGTAGTCTTTGACGCGCTCGATTTTGGCGTGTGGGAACAAACCATTGATTTGTTTTTCAAATACGCTTCCCCATTTGCGCGGCACTGCTACAAAAAATGAAATCTCCTCGCCCACGGAGGGAAGCGCAAGCTCAAGCGCAAAGGCAGGCTCGCCATAGAGAAATGAAAACATACTGCTATCTCGGAGCGAGATCATACTTGCGTACAACTGCTCCATCACGGCGATGAGATCTTTTTGATCTTTGGGTTGTTCATGACCGCCCGGGTCCGTGCTCGGCTGCTCGATAGTCATAAGCACGGAATACAGCACCAAATCCAACGAATGCGCAAGTCGCCCCCGCTCCTGGGTACGCAAGAAAAAATAATATGCGGCAAGCGCACACGCTATAAGTATGAGTGCAAAAATATAAAATCCAAGCGACATGGGAAAGTGCCCCTACGCGCGTCTTGCGACTAGTTTTTCATAATATTCATCCACCAAAGCGTCATGGAAGTCATCGAGTATATGGGGATTGTTAAGCTGGCGAGCGAGCTCCACTGCTTCTGGGATGCCTTTGGCTAAAGCCACCTCCACCAGTACCTCCACCTGCTGGGCATGAGCCTTTTCTTGCAATTCACGAGTCTGTGGGGTCGGAGCGGACGCTACGCTTTGGGATACGTCAGATTGGCCTGTCTGTGAAGACACCGCCGGCTGTGGCGTCCCGAGAGCCATCTTTTCTATGCCATGGATGCGCTCTTTGAGCATGACCCCCAACAGCTCTTTTTCGTGAGCCTCGGGAACGCCTGGAGCGCGAGTAGCTTCCAAGGCCTGCTTTTTTTTCGCGAGCTGGACCTCAAGATCTGCTATCTCGGCATCAAGGTCAAATGGTTTTTCCGATTTTGGCATATATTTATTATACTATAGAGAGGGTATGGCGCCACTCGCACCATGCACATATATCAGATTTGATTTGACCGGTTATGTCCAAACAAAAATCGCTCGCGTTTCTTTTGATTATTCTTGCTGTAGCATCGTTTTTCCGGCTCTGGCATATCACCGAGACCCCGCGCGGCCTCTATCCGGATGAGGCCATGAACGGCACCAACGCCCAAGAAGCCATCCGCACGGGGAGCTACAAGATTTTTTACCCCGAAAATAACGGGCGCGAGGGACTATTCATAAATATCCAAAGTTTGTCTTTGCGGATATTTGGCAACGAGCCATGGGCATTGCGGGTAGTGTCGGCGATATTTGGGATTCTCACGGTGCTTGGTCTGTATCTCATGACCCGTGAACTCTTGCGTAAAACTAGCGTATACCACGAACGCATCGCGCTGTTTGCGGCGTTTTTCCTGGCTACACTTTTTTGGCATATTAATTTTTCCCGCATTGGGTTTCGCGCTATCACCGTCCCCTTTCTCCTTGTGTGGAGTTTTTATTATGTATTCCGGATGCTCCATGAGCTTGAGGAAGGAGATGAGAAACTCCCCAAAGCCGAAGGGTTTGCGGTACTCGCCGGTATCATCTATGGTCTTGGGTTCCATACCTATATCGCCTACCGGGTCACGCCGCCGCTCCTGCTACTCCTGTTTTGCATCGGCTGGCAAAAATACAAAGCTGGGATTTTGAAAAAATGCTTCCCCTGTCTTTTTGTGCTCTTTCTTTTTGCCGCATTTGTCTCTGCATTGCCGATTGGATATTATTTTCTCAATAACCCCGCTGATTTTAGCGGACGGGCCGCACAGGTCTCGGTGCTCGCTTCCGCCACCCCTGCACATGATCTTCTGTTGAACGCTGCCAAAACCTACGGCATGTTCTTCTGGATAGGAGATTATAACTGGCGGCACAACTACGCGGGCGCGCCCGCGCTTTGGTGGCCAATGGCAATACTTTTCGCCATGGGCTTGTTATTGAGCATTTCCCGTCTCTTTCAAAATCCCAACCAAATCCAAAATTCTAATGACCGAAAAGAAATAAGACGTGGAGCTTGGTCATTGGGGCTTGTAGCTTTTCGCAATATTTTCACCACTCCCTATGGACTGCTTCTCGTCTGGTTTTTTCTCCTGTCTGTGCCTTCGGTCATCTCCAATGAAGGCCTACCCCATGCCTTGCGTACCATCGGTATGATCCCGCCGACCATGATATTTGCAGCGCTCGGAATAGATCTCCTTATGCGTAAAGGCAGGATGCTCCACCAACAGATACTTACCGCAGTCGTGGCAAAATTTCCTGATCTTGAGGAACAAATCAAGCGCATCGGCAGTGAGTTTCGCGTACTGGTATTGGCGTTCTTGGTTGTCATCTCTATATTCGCCTATCGTCAATATCTCCTACACTGGGCCAGTAGCCCCTATGCCGCAGAGGCATTTAGCGAAAACTATACGAGCTTGGGCAAATATATGCGCCTACTCCCGGACACCACCCACAAATACGTCATTGTAAATGCCGACGGGGTAGAGGTACGTGGCATCCCCATGCCGGCACAGCCCATCATGTTCCTCATGGGCGAAGGACCCATCACGCACGGCCAAGTCTCACCACGCAACGTACATTATGTACTCCCCGATGAAGTAAGAAATCTCTCCCTCCAAAATCTCCCCGCAGGGGAAACTGTATTTATCATGCTCGAGATGAAAGGGACACTGCGCAATGAGCTCAAATCGGTCATCCCCTCGATAACTTACGAGGAGATCGCGGGTAGATTATTAGTGGGTAAGGTAACAAAATAACCATGTACCGAAAAGATTCGTGGATAGCGGGCGCGCTCTTGGCACTTATGTTTGCACTAATGTTTTTCTCGGCCAAGGGAGACGCGGCCATCATGGATGAGCTTGCGCACATCCCTGCGGGATACTCATATATCACCCAAAAAGATATGCGGCTCAATCCCGAGCATCCGCCGCTCATGAAAGATCTTGCGGGGATATCACTCCTCATGCTCCACCCCAATTTCCCGACCAACGTGAAACCTTGGACCGAGGATATCAACGGTCAGTGGGACATGGGGCGTATATTCCTATATGACGCAGGCAATAATCCCGACCAGATTCTCCTTTGGGCACGTCTCCCGATGATGCTACTCGCACTTCTCTTTGGCTGGATGCTCTTTGCATGGGCACGCAAACGCTATGGACCAAAAGTCGGCCTTTTGAGTTTATTTTTCTTTGCACTTTCCCCTACCTTTGTCGCACACTCCCGGTACGTCACGACCGATCTTGCGGCGGCATTTGCCTTTTTTATCGGCATCATGACGTTTATAGATTTTATTGAAAACCCCACGCGTGGCAACATAATAAAGGCAGGCATCGCGTTTGGTATAGCGCAATTATTTAAGTTCTCGCTATTTTTGCTCGTACCCATTTATGGCGTAATGGCACTCTTGTGGATTCTTATTGCACACAAGGATCATTTGGCACGCATGGGGTTTGGCGAACGCCTCGAGCACCGCATCAAATACGGCGCGATACTCATCGGCAAAATCATACTCATCGGCCTTATCGGTATTGCGATTATTTGGGTCGTATATGAATACCACGTCTGGAATTATCCAAAAGATCGTCAGCTCCATGATGCCACAGAAATACTCTCTTCGTTTGGCAAACGCTGGCTGGTAGATCTTGATCTCTGGCTGATTGCGCATGATGCAACGCGGGCTCTCGGCCAGTATATGCTTGGGCTTCTCATGGTGATACAACGCGCGGCTGGCGGCAACACTACCTATTTTCTCGGCGAGCTATCCAATACCGGCTGGTGGTATTACTTCCCTATCGCCTACCTCCTCAAAGAAACGCTGGCACTTCATCTCCTCACCCTTGTGGCACTCATCGTAGCTATCGCGGCATGGCTACGGTCTCGAAGCTTCAAAGGTATCACCTGGACGCGAGAGCATATCGGGGAGACAGTAATGCTATTTTTCATAGCATTCTACTGGACCTACTCTATGCGAAGTCCGCTTAACATCGGCGTACGGCATGTGCTACCTACATTCCCGTTTATCTATCTCTTGGTGTCGCGCATGCTTATCTCCTGGATTGAGCGCGTGCCCGACCCCAATCCTGCTACCGAATCACGCTGGCTACACAATATCTATCGCTTGCATATTGAGTCTATACCCAAATATCTGGTTATCATCGTATTGATGTTTTGGGGAGGATTTCAAACCGTCATGGCCTATCCCAATTATTTAAGCTACTACAACGAGCTTGTGGGATCCAAGCGCGGGTATCTCTATATCGTGGATTCCAACTATGACTGGGGACAGGATCTCAAACGGCTTGCCGCCATCACACATGCAAATAATATTGATCACATCGCACTCGAGTATTTTGGCGGTGGATCCCCGCAGTATTACATCGGGTCGGCATTTGAGCCCTGGTGGGCTGGCAAGGGTAAACCACAGGGGTATTTTGCAATATCCGCCACACTCCAGCAAGGCGCATTAGGAAAATCAAGTATTTGGTACCACCAGGAAGCACGAGATATCTGGCGTGAGAAAAATACTACCGGCGCGACTATTTCAGATGCATCGCTCGAGCTCGTGATAGATAATTCCGTATTCAATAAAGACGCCCTGCGGTCGCTCTACGACGACCTACTTGGTCTCGGCAAACCACACATAGAAGATGCGGACGTCATCCGACTTTTGGATGCTAAAACCTATCACTGGCTCCGTACATACCAGCCTATAGCCCGAGCTGGCGAGTCGATATTTATCTACGATATACAATAAGAAACTTCTGCAAATAAAAAACTACCACCGATGTCGGTGGTAGTTTTTTATTTATCCTGCACCTTGTAGAAAATCTTGCCCGGGAAACGCGCATCGGCGTACTCGAGACGCCCGAGATCCGGTACTTCTTTGGCGAGCACCAATCGCAGATTATCCAAAGATGTTTTCATGTCCGTACCCTCCTCCAAACGTATATACCAACCCTGCTCGGTAATAGCCTGCAGGTCTTTTTTATACTCTTTGCCAATCATAAATTCTTTTATCTCCGTGCCAAAAAGCTCCCGCACCCGTCCACCTACCAATGCCAAATCACGGACGGTCTGTGAGTCTACCACGGACGTCCCGAGCACAGCATCATTGTCGCGATAACTCCGCACCTTCGCAATCAAACTTCCAGAAAATCCTGGCGCAGATTCAAAGATGATGCCTGACTCATCGAGATAAAAGCACCGCTTTGCATCCAATATCTCCTCCGGCACAACATCCATCTCATCACCAACCAAAGACGCATCCACCATGCACCAAATCGCAGTGACTTGGCGCTCTTGTGCCTTAATGAAAAGACTATGCGGAAATGAGCGTGAGACATCCGCCGCAATCACGCGCGGAAATGCTTCGCGTACAGCACGTGCGATATCATCGGTAGGCACTAAGAAAAAATTGTCTCTCGGGTAAACCAACATCGCGCGACCATCTAAATAGGTGCGCGCGACACGCTCCACGTCATCAGGACTGACTACATGCAGACCGGAAACCGACACCGTGGTCACTCTGAACTGGGGAATAAAAAATACCCCCATACAAGCCAGTAGCCCCAATATGCCAAAGACTATATGACGCTGCCGCTCTTTTGTACGTCGCTTTTTTTGACGGAGTTTTAGCTCACGTACCACTGAACTCATATGGCTATTCTTTTTATAAGCGGATTAATGCGCGTGGTTATCTCGTAATTTATAGTACCAATGGATCGGCCCAAATCTTCTGCAGTAAGCATCTCCCTGCCTTGCTTTCCTAAGAGCACTACCTCATCTCCTGGCCGCACTAATGGTACACCTGATACATCTATCATACACATATTCATACAGATTCTGCCGATAATGGGACAGCGCGTGCCACGCACTAAAACGCTACCCTCGCCCGAAAATCTGCGGTCGTATCCATCCCAATATCCTACCGGAAGGACCGCGATCGTCCGCGACGAGGAAGCCTTGTATGTCCTATCATACCCCACCGTATCTCCCTTTTGTATTTTTTTCACTTGCGCAATACACGTCTTCCAGGTAAGTGCGGGGCGAAGTTTGATACGTGTAACGCTCGCTACCTTGGGGGCCGGATACATCCCGTACATCCCAATACCCAACCGTACGGTGTTAAAATACGTATCTTTGTACATCATGGATGCGGCAGTGGAAGCTGTATGTATAAGCCGCGGCTCAATACCTGCTGCATGAAAAGCTAAAAGCGCATCGGTAAAATTTTTGAGCTGATGCTTGTAGTAGACCGACTTGAGATTTTCCGTATCCGAAAAGTGCGTATAGATACCATCCGCCACGAGTCCTCTGTGTTCTTTGGTATATGCGGCAAACCGCGGCCAATCCTCGCGCATGATGCCTTGACGGAATGTACCCGTCTCGATTTTAAAATGCACAAACGCTTTTTTGTGTATGCGCCGCACGATACTGTCCAGAAGTTTCAATGACTCAAAATTATATATCGCAATCCGAAAACCATTTTGCACTACCGTACTAAACATGCCTGGGGGCACATAGCCAAGTATTAGAATAGGTTTTTTGATACCTGCCTTTTTGAGTTCTAAAGCCTCATCTACCGAATCTACACCAAAACAAACATCCGGAAGTCCGACTTCCGGAGACTCTCCGGAAGTCGGACTTCCGGAGAGGATTTGAGCCGTTTTGACAAGCCCATGGCCGTAGGCATTGGATTTGACTACCGCGATAATGGAAATATGTTTGCCCAGCTTTTTGGTAAATGCCAAGACATTGGCCCGAAGTGCTTTGACATCTACCTCCACCCAAGTTTTTAAATCTTTGGCGTTAGGGATCATGAGATAGGAATTAAGAAAAACGTATAAAGACTCCCCCTGAATCAGAGGCATTTTTATTTTCCCATACCACCTCCTACAAATTACTCATTACTTACTACCTTTCTCTATCTTCTCTTTACCCATATATGGCTGAAGTGCTTTGGGGATACGAATGGAACCATCCGCCTCCTGGTGATTTTCAATGAGTGATATTAGAGGGCGCGGAGGCATAGGCAAAGCCGTGCTATTGAGTGAGTGCGCAAATCGAAGCTTCCCCTCTTCATCGCGGTAGCGGATATTGAGTCGCCGCGTTTGGAAGTCATGAAAGTATGACGCCGAGTGCGTCTCACGATAGCGGTCTTCGGAAGGAAGCCATGCCTCGATATCATATTTTTTGACCTGCCCGAGCCCCAAATCCCCGCCACAATTTGCCACTACATGATATGGGATCTCCAGCGCCTGCATGATCTCCTCGGCATTAGTCACGAGCTCCTCATGTAGCCGCACAGATTCGAGGTGATCTGCTTTGGATAAGATCACCTGCTCCCATTTGTAAAACTCGTGCACACGCATGAGACCTTTCGTGTCTTTACCATGACTTCCCGCCTCCCGACGAAAACAAGGAGAGAACACCAGCATTTTTATAGGAAAGTTCTTCTCCTCGAGGATCTCGCCCATATAATACCCCATCGCTCCCACCTCACCCGTGCCGGAAAGATACAAATCATCTTGTGTGCGATACAAATCCTCTTCTCCCTGTGGCAAATACCCTGTGCCCACAAACACCTCTTTTTTGATAAGCGACGGCACAATCATAGGCACATACCCCTTTTTGACCATCATATTGAGTACCAACTGCCACACCGCAAACGACAAGAGTGCTCCGTCATTTTTAAGATAATATCCACGAAATCCAGCGGTCTTGGCCCCCCGCTCAAAATCCACCATATCATGCATCTCCATAAGCTCAATATGGCTTTTAGGCGTAAAATCAAACTTTGGGATATCGCCCCAAGCGCGCACCTCTTGATTGTCTGCATCAGACTCGCCCTCCGGCACCGAAAGATCCGGCACATTAGGAACGAGAAGCATAAGATTCTCATACAACGCCTCGATCGTACGCAGCTTCTCCTCTCTGCTACCCAGCCGTTCTTTGAGATTTTTTACTTTTTTTATGGCTTCATCACGCTCTGGTCCGGCAAGCTTTGCTATGGCATCCGATGCGGTGTGCTGTTCGGCACGCAAATCGTCCACCTCTTTAATGAGTACCCGGCGCTTCTCGTCGGTATCTATGAGGTTTTGCACATCAAACTCCAGATGCTTTTTGCGTAACGCATCTTTGATAATGTCCGGATTTTCTCGGATGAATTTAATATCAAGCATATGTCCTGTGTACCATATTTTCACTTGTCCTGCCAATGGTAGACAAAGAAAAAAGCTCTCTTGTAGAGAGCCATAAGGGCGAGCATGAGTAGCATGTGTTTTACTGCAGATATAAATAGGAGACCGCGACTTTGGGCGGTGTGGTCTTTTCGCGCCGGAAAGAGAAGTAGTATTCCGTACAACACGTGCATACTGGAGAAGCGGTGATTCTGTCCGATGCTATGCCAAGCTCACGCGCATGGTCTTCAATGACGCCCACGAGATCAAGCGCGAACTTCCCCTTTTTAAACTTAATACGGCTTCTATATTTTACGCAAAATTGATCCGCGACGTCGGCGCCAACTAGATAGCAGCAAGAGTGGATTGCCGGTGTGATACCCAGAAAAATGTTTGTAGGATCAGACCCGCATATGCAAAATGCATCCACAAGCCGAGAGAGGATATTGAGTGCAGTGCCACGCCAACCACTGTGCGCCACACCCATTACATTAGCGATGGGATCGTAGGCGAGAATCCCCGGACAATCGGCACCAGTGAGCGTGAGACAGACATCTTCTAGCTGTGTCACCACAGCATCCACCTCCGGGCTTGCAACAAAGTTATCCTCGGCAAGAATCAGTAGACGATCCGTATGGTAGAGGAGTGGCTCCACGATACGTTTTTGTGCTGTTATTTCCGTTGCAAAAAAATCTGTGCGATTCTTTCTCGCCTGACGAGAGAACTCCTCACCCCCATCCCTTTTTACGTTCATATGGCCATACTCACGTCGAGACATCCCACAACGCACTCCGCGCAAAGTTGGGAAAAGATTGAGGTCATAAGATTTTGGTATCACCAAAACCGTCGGACTAGCTGACGACAGCTCCCCCATACAAAAAATCCTTTCAGCTATATGCTACTCATACGTATTTGCAAGGTTCTTATAGCCGGGAATAACTATACGAGAAAACCCCCTTTCTTGCAAGACCGAGAATGTGTACTATAGTACCGTATGCCTGTACACATAGAAACTATACGGGGACACGTCCCTTCAACCCCCGGCGTCTATTTTTTTAAAGGGGCACGGGGCCAAATACTCTATATCGGCAAAGCCGGTAATCTTAAGACGCGCATCCGATCATACTTTGCCGCGTCCCGCGACTTCGGCCCTGCCAAAGAACGCATGCTCAAAGAAGCCGTCACCCTTGAGTGGCAAGAGCTCTCCTCGGAGATAGAAGCACTCATTGAGGAGGCTCGGCTCATCAAAAAATACCGCCCGCGCTACAACATTCTGATGCGTGATGACAAAAACTACCTCTACGTAGGATTTACCAAAGAGCGATTCCCCAAAGTATTTCTCACTCACCAGCCACGGCAAACCTTGAGCCGGGAATTTAAAGACAAAAAAGCAACTTATATAGGACCATTTACTGACGCAACGAGTGTAAAACGCATCCTAAAATCTCTACGCAAACTCTTCCCCTACTGCACCTGCAAAGAGCTCCATACACGTCTCTGCCAAAATGCCCAGATTGGCCTCTGCCTTGGCGCCTGTTGCCTCAACACTGCAAAACCGACCTACGCCACTGTAGATACAAACGCCGCTCACACTCTATACAAACAGCATGTCGCTTCCATACAAAAAATTCTCTCCGGTAACCAAAAAACACTTATCCGCATGCTTACCAAAAAAATGGAAACCTACAGCAAAGACCGAGCATTTGAAAAAGCAGCCAGTATACGAAACCAACTCTGGGGCCTCGAACATATATTTGCCCACAGTCTGTACATCAAACAGGAGCATTCGCTGGAAAATCAAAAGGCACTCCGTAAACTGGAACAGATCCTACGCCTGACATACCCGATTGCACGCATTGAAGGATATGATATCTCCAACATCCAAGGAACCGATGCGGTCGGCTCGATGGTAGTATGTACCGATGGCGTAATGGACAAAAACGAGTACCGCAAATTCCGTATCAAAACGGTCGTAGGTGCCAATGATCCTGCTATGATGCAAGAGATACTCATGCGGCGATTCAACCACCCCAAGTGGCAATATCCAGAAGTAATACTCATAGACGGTGGGGTAAGCCAGCTCAACGCGGCACGGTGGGCACAGAAAAAATACCTACATCAAGCGGTACATAATACAAACACATGGGATACGGTTGCGGCAATCCACATCGTCTCCCTCGCCAAACGCGAGGAGGAGCTTTATCTCCCTGGCAAAATCCATCCTATAGCCCTCAAACATACCTCCACTACACTCCTGCATCTCCTCCAGCAAATCCGCGACGAATCGCACCGATTTGCCATCGGGTTTCATCGCAAACTCCATCGCAAACTACCGTTGCGCTAGACTCTGCAAAAAAGCAATTTGCTCCTGATACTTATCCACCTTGGCAAGCACTTGATTTGCATACGAACGGCCAAGATATGAATTCCAGTTTGACCCGGCAAAATATTTTGCCGCTGCTTTTTTCTCGTCCGAGACTGCGCCGTTATCCGCAAGCAGAAGTGCCGAAGCGACAAAAGCATCTTTGGGTTGCCATGGGCTTGGCGGGTTGGCTCCCGTAATCGCCGAGATTTGTTTTTTGTAAAGCACCCACGTAGACGGGATAAACTGTGCGGGACCCATCGCGCCTCCCCATCCTACGCGTTTACCATCGGCGCCGCGCATCGGGCAAGAGACCGGCATCTTACCAATATCTAGTCCCAGCTCTGCTACCACAGCCTTGAACGGCTCGTGATCACGTTTATGCATGACCTGATCCCATTTGTATTGAGGAGGATCATCCGGCAAGTTGCATTGACCGATGTTTTTGCCCAGCTCTGATTCCTGCGCGACAATACCAAGCACAAACGCCGCACGCACTCCCGTCTTTTGTGAGGCAAACTGCGCATACTCAAGCGCTTTTTCAAACGGAATTGCAGGGGAACCTTGTAAAAGAAATAATTCACTACGGATAGAGGCTGCACGCTTTTTCTTTTCATCGGCTACCTTTTTGTACTCCGACTCTTTGCCTCTCGTAACCTTGAGTACTGTTTTTTTCTCGGCTTCCTTGCGCTCTTGCAATTGCTTCTCCATGAGTTGGAGCGCGCGGAGCTTGGCCTCCTCTTCTTTACGCTCCTCAAGCTCATCTTTGGCCTTTGACTCTGCCTGCGCATGATCCTGCAATTCGGAGCTGGAGATCTGGATCGCAAGTTGCAGGGAATCAATCGTCTCTACCTCACTAAAAAAATCCGAGAGATCCTCGTACCCCAGCATAATTTCGGCAAGCGGCATATCATCATATTCGTTAAGTTTACGCAAAGACTCGCCCAACGATGATCGCTCCCGTTCTATCTTTTCACCCAGAGACTGTATCGTTTTTGTCTTGACTTGAATAGTGCCTGAGAGCTGTGAGATGGCGAGATCTTTTCGTTTAATCTCCAGCTTTGCTTTAGCGATCTGTGCATTAATAATCGCGATATCGCGCTCCAGGGAAGAAGCCTCCTGCTGTTTACTTTTTATCAACGTCTCATAGGTGCCGATCTGTTGCTCGAGATTATCAAGCTCTCCCTGCAACTGCGCACGACGAGATTCCACTGCAGATCCGGCAGATTGAGCATGGATTACCTGAGGCATGGAGATCAGAAAAACAGAAAACGCCACAAAAAAAATGGCAGCGTACATACGCACACGATACGATACATTTATGGTTCCCGAAAAAGAAAAATACATATATACCTGCAAATACTCTTGCGTATAAGACGAACGGAAACCCTCCAACATACAGACTGAAATGCGACATCCTCAGTATACCACGAAAAAAGCCGCTCCGAGAAGCAGCTTTTTGGGATACTAATGAAAACTTTATTACTCTGTAGTCTCTGCCTCGCCCTCTTCAGCTTTGGGCTTTTTGCCAGCAAGTTCAATATTCTCAAGAGATACCGGCTCTTGGGACTCAAGCGCCTGCATATCGGCCTCGCTGCGCGGCGGCTCCACAAGGGCTATAACGCTCGTCCCCTCTCCAAGAGCAGTAACACCTTTGGGAAGTTTGATATCTTTTACAAGAATCTGATCTTCGAGTGTTTTGAGTATACCCAAATCAACTTCAATCTCATGCGGCAAATCATTGGGCAAAGCCTCAATCTCGAGCTCATGCGCTACCTTGACGAGAATCCCGCCAAAGGCCTTGACTGCTTCGGAGTCGCCGATAAACTTAAGCGGGACTCGTGCCTCGATGGCTTTGTCCATACGTACCGCGTAAAAATCAACGTGCACGGGAGTATCTTTGATGGGATGGAGCGCCACCTCATGTATGAGGACATTCTTGGTGCCATTACCCTCGATCGCAAGCAGAACCAAAGAGGTCTCCCCTGCGGCCTTCCAGATCTTAGAAAACTCTTTGGCCGGTACGGAAAGATTGAGCACTTGCTCCCCTGCGCCATACAAAACAGCCGGCACCTCACCGGTTTTGCGAAGTATTTTTACTTTTTTGCCCGTAATAGCACGGGGTTTTGCGGTAAGCTGAACCATGGCTCCTATGCTAGCATACTCCCTAAAAAAAGAAAAGACTGGTGATCTCAAAAAGAGCGCAACATATATACTATTATACTATTGACAAATATAATAATATACTGTACAGTGTGGCGTAGATTAGTTAGAACTTTAAACAAATAAGGGGGGCTACAATGGTCACTACTACGCTAGTATATTTCGTTTACTTTCTTATTCTAGTGCTCACACTGCTGGTAGTAATACTTTTTTGTATTATAAAATACCTGAATGTCGATTTATTACAAATAGGGTCAGCAAGTCATCGAGAAATAGATGAGTATATACTCGAGAAACTTATAGAGAAAATACACCTCATGTATTTTAGAGGGATAAGACTTGCCAACGCCCTTGCAGAACAGAGTCTTATAAGCAAAGAGCGTCGAGACGATCTTATTAATGATTTTACTTCGTGGAAAAGTGAGAATCGTCTAATAGCTGACAGGGGGAGTCTTGACCTCAATCTAAAACTCCCCGATCCATGCGGGTTCAGCGACATCCAGGATATAGAGTGGCAGAGTTTCCTAAAAGAAGTACGTACCATCTCACGTGTAGCGGTCTGGATCCGTCGCCTCTATGGCACTGGGGAACTGTAGCCCGCCAATACAACAAGAAGACAATCTGTGATTGCCTTCTTTTTTTATCTAAAAATAGATTTTTTACTTTACAAGATTGGGGGGTACTGCGCCGGAAAGTCCCGCGATAATATTGTCTGCGGCGAGCTCCGCCATTTTGGAGCGCGTCTCCTCCGTGGCTGATGCTAAATGCGGTGTGAGTACGACATTTTCAAGCTCGGACAATCCCGAGGCAAGATCTGGCTCATGCTCAAAGACATCGAGCCCCGCCCCGCGAATAACCCCATTCTTCAAGGCCTCCACCAGAGCCGCCTCATCTACTACCGGTCCACGCGAGGTATTGATCAAAAATGCGCTACGCTTCATCATCGCCAGGCGCTCTGCATTGATAAGATGGCGCGTAGAGTCCAGAAGCGGCACGTGTACCGAGACGAAGTCCGCCTCTTTGAGTACATCTTCGGCGTTTGCGCGAAACTCGGCGTTAAATTCTTTTTCAAAGTCTTCGTTGCGCTTTACATCGTAGTAGATCACCTTGCAGTCAAAACCATGCCCCACATGATGCGCGACCCGTGAGCCAATGCGCCCTAATCCCAAGATGCCGACCGTCTTCCCTGCTAAATCAGCGCCCAAAAGGAGCATCGGCGCCCAGCCATGGTATTTGCCCGCACGGATAAACTTGTCCGCTTCTGCTACTCGGTGTGCGATCGCAAGCATAAGCGTGACCGCATGCTCCGCCACAGTCTCCGTGAGCACTCCCGGGGTATTGGTAATCATCATGTTATGCTCTTTGGCCGCGGGAAGATCGACGTTATCAAAACCCACCGCATAGTTTGCGAAAATTTTACACTGCGCGCCGGCCGAGGCAAATACCTCGCCATCGATTTTATCCGTGAGGAGACAGAGCACCGCATCATACCGTCCACTCGAAAGTGCGGCGATAAGCTCATCTTTAGCGAGCACCCGATCTTCGGGATTGACCACCACCTCATGTCCTGCATCGGTTAATTTTTTGATTCCGGCCTCGGGAATTCTCCGTGTTACAAATATTTTAGACATACCACAAAATTAATTAGTATCAGTAAATAATTGTACCCGTTCCAAAACAACCGTACGCACCGCATGGATGACTGACGGGAACATCTTGTATGGCGTTGTCTCCTCGGGATTATCAGCAAGGAATTTGCGCAACGCACTGCTATACGCCACCCGGAGCTCGGTGGAGATATGGATATTAGCGACCCCGCGCTTGATGGCCTCTTGAAGCTGATCATCAGACGTGCCCGATCCGCCATGAAGCACGATCGCCACCTCTTCGGGTAGGATCTTGCGAGTCGCCTCTATCCGATCAAAGTCGAGCTGTTTTTTGGTGTGCGTCGCCATGCCATGAAAATTGCCAACTGCCGGCGCAAAACGATTGACCCCGGTACGCTCGACAAACTCGGCGGCCTGCTCGGGACCGGTAAGATCCTCGGGACGCACTACAATCTCTCCCTCATACACCTTGGACGAATCCGTCGCGAGCACACCCAGCTCACCCTCTACCGAGATATGTATGTCTTTGGCATGCGCGTATTCTACTACCGCGTGCGTACCCGCAATATTCTCCTCAAATGGCAATTTGGAAAGGTCGATGTGTATCGACTGATAACCTGCATCAATTGCGGCTTTGGCCGCCTCCACACTTTTGTGGTGATCAGCATTGAGTATCGCCTCCACTCCCCAATCCTCACAGTACGCCTCTATGAGTGCGACGATTTGTTTGCGGCCCAAATATTCTGCCTCTCCCTCTGAAGTCCCGATCATGACCAGAGACCCCATTTCTTTAGCCGCCTCTAAAATTGCGCGAAGCATTTCGAGATTGGAAATATTAAAATGCCCGACTGCTCTATGCTCTTTAGTATGCACAAACAAAATTTGTGTGAGCGTCATAGTTATATCTCTTTTGGATGATAATCATCGGGAGCATCTTTAAGATACTCCTCAAGTTTTTCTCTCGTGAGCAATCCCTCCCGGGCACCCACATATTGGACCACCGACATGGAGTTGATAGGTCCCCAACGGAGCGCGAGAGACAAGGGGAATCCCAAGGCAAGTGCCACTGCGACCGTGGAAGAAAATGCATCCCCCGCGCCCGTGCGCTCATAGGGCGGCTTCGGATCAGGGTAAGGCGGCATAAACCAAGTCTGCGATCCATCGTAGGCATAGGCACCTTTTTTGCCATCAGTAATACAAACAATCTTGGGACCAAGCGCGGCAATCGCCTTGAGCAGTACTTTAATATCCGACTCTTGTGTCTCCAGAATCCGCTGAGATTCTTCTTTGTTGCAGACAAAAAACTCGGTACAGCGGTATATACCCGCGAGAGCCTTGGTACCAAACTTCATCTGATAGGTGCCTGGCTGAAATGCGAGCTTACTATTGGGGTGTGCGATCAGATACTCTTCTATTGCTCTATGGAAGGGCAGAGAATTTGAACCGAGCGAGGAGAGATAGAGCCACTCTGGATTACCAATATCCGGCAGTGTATAGTCATACTCCTCGTGTTTAACCAAAATAGTCCGGTCGTCCTCAAACCACAAGACATAGTGATAATTGGTCTTGCGCCCGGCGTGCGTCGTAATAAACTCCGTACCAACCTGCTCGCTCTTGAGCGCATCCAGGCATTCTTTGCCATAGTAATCGTCCCCAATATTGGCAACAAATGCCGTTTTAAGCCCCAAACGCGTAGCACTTACTGTGGCATTCGCGCTGTTGCCCACTGCCGGCACGATGTAGACTTCCTCATAAGGAATCTTGTCCCCAAAGCGCATACAGATCTCACAGCTTTCTTTGTTCACATCACAGTGGACCGATGCATCTTTGAGCCGGATAAATGCATCGGTGACGGTATCCCCTATGGCTACAAAATCTCGTTGTTCTTTCATATGCCATGTATTGTACCCCAAAATCCTTACAAGAAAAAACCGCCCGCCTCTGGCGGACGATTTTTTGCTCTTTATAGAGAGTTACCTAACGCAAGCTCACATCGCGCACTACTGTCGCGTCAATGGTCGTACCATCTGCGGCACCATACACACGAATATGGTCACCTACCCTGAAATTAGAGAGCAAGGTTTTTGCCCATTTAGAGTTGAGTACCGCGGTATCCGAGCTCACGTTGACCGTGTAGTCGAGTCTGCCAAATGTCACCACGATCGAGGCGGGTACGCTGGATCCAGCATAGGCGGTCTTCAGTCGGCCTCCCTCGAATACCCGACGATCTTCCATCCGAATTTTGACACGGTCTGCCTGTAGGGTATTGGCGGTTCTATCCCATAAACCGTTGACGGTTGCCAAATCACCAGCTTTCAGAGCAGAAAACGTGGTCATGGAACCACCCTTGGAGAATACCGTCTTATCACTCACCAAAACTTTGATGTCACCACGCTCTTGCGTCTTGAGCATAAAGGTCTTGGCCGTAGTATCAATATTTGATACGACACCAAACGGGTTAAGTTCAGACTTCATAACCGACCAATCGCGAACGACTTTAGCGATGACCGTCGGTTTTGGTGCCGACATATCGAGCATGCCCTCTACGTTAATGTAATGCCCAGGCACGATCTCGGAAAATGACCCTCTCCCACCCTCGCGCCGGATAATCTCGGTCGAACTTTCGGTCTTGATAACACCAGAGAACCCTGTTGCACCTCCCCAGGAGATCATGGCAGTAATATTGCTACCATCAATACTTACCACCTTGGCACCCGTCAACGAAACCTTGCCCGCTTCTGTAATGTGCAGAGATTGGTGCGGCATATTATCATCTGCGAGCGCAATATGCGCCCCGAGAGCCAAGCTGGCAATAAGCCCTGCCGCTCCGATAATTTGTTTGGTTTTATACATGAACCTTATAATAAGCTTATAATACAACGCTTTTTACGACTTTTGGGGAGTCTCCCCTATTTGTATAGCATGTTTTATGACGCCAGGAAAGCCCGTATCTTACCGGACATCTCTTACAATCATCTACGAAGACTTGAAAGTCTCTGTCGCCATATTGCCGATATTGACATTGATGGCCGCGCCGATATTTGAGCTTGTTACCGTTGCCCGAAGCTCAAAGTACCGTGCACCACCTGCAGGAACTGTGAGTGGCGTACCCGTATTTTCAATTACCAGAGGGAACACCGTGTCCTGCTCCTGTAGCATACCGAGTTTGCGCGACACGGGGTTAATCGTATAGGCATCATAATTAAAGTCGGGATTGGTAAATGCATAGAGTTTTAAATCTTTGAGTCCCACCTGCGAGTGAGTAAGCGTAAGGGTGAAAGATGCCGGAATAAATTTTTCTGCTCCAACGGCCACCTTGAAGCGATACAACAGCATGAGGCCATTTCGCATACTGTCCGGATGCACTATGGGGAATTTCTCATAGGTCACCTGTGGCGCTGGAGATACCACCGAAGAAACTCCTTCCTCCCCTTCCACAACCATAAGTGCGGAGGCTGTATCACGCTGGGTACTTGGTATGAT
>MHNR01000017.1:21456-24887 GCA_001819875.1 Candidatus Ryanbacteria bacterium RIFCSPHIGHO2_02_FULL_48_12
TGCCGTTTGCGCCATTAAAATTGACTGTCACGGTATCGCCCGCCTGCACACGCCCGCCCAAAGGCGCCAGATCGATTTTAACGGTAAGCAGCCTGTGCGCGTCTCTTGGGATAACTACACCTGATGAGAGCTTGGCGATAACACTGCGATCGCCGCTTGCCAGAGCACCCTCGCCGACTTTGACCATCCCATCCCAAACCGTATAGCGCGACGCGGCAAAACTATTGGAGCCGTCTATCTTGAGTCCTAAATTTTGCAATTCTACCGATTCGCCAGATGCATAAAAATCTAGTACCGTTGCGACGACATCCGAAGATCCCGCTTTTACGCTACGAGCGACCGGAGATGACGCATCAAGCTCCACCACAAAACTACCATCAGATATGAGCGTTGCGGCTCGCGTGCTACGAGTGCCCAGCGCAGGCGTCAAAATCGTATTTGAGGTAGCACCCTTAAATGACTGGGAGACGTCCCCCACGCCCCAGGCATAGGTAGCAGGAGCTGGAGGATTTTGGATGATATTACACTTTACCGTCAATGTCTTGATAGTTTTTGCAGGAATTACGAGACCAGCATCCAAAAGAAATACATGGGACGTCGTATCCGTCTTGGATGGAGCTAGGTTTATTACGTTGGCACCCGTAGTAATCATAGTCGCGCCATCATACAACTGACAGGTATTGAGACCCTTTTGACTATCATCGTTGGGCGCGGTAAGTGTAAGCGGCAAAGATGAGACTTTGACATGCTCGGAGAGACCAGAGGCATCAATGACGACATACGCCATCGTCTCTGCCGGAGAACCTTTGACAACCGTAGTAGCCAGCCCATTCGTGTGCACGTGCACCGAAAACGGCCCCAAATATTGCGGGGTGGGCACGGTAGACCCTCTGCGAGCGAGCATCGCCTGCACCTGGATCTGAAGTTGGGCCACGAGTGCCTGGAGCGTTTTAACCTGCGCCTGCAATGTGGCGATGGTATTGGCATCAGTCGTAGTAGCTGATGAGACAAACGGAGCAACCATCAAGACTCCGGAAATAATAAATATATAAAATCGTTTCATAGGCCTATTATAGCTAAAAAAACCTATAAGACTAGCTTTTTCTTTGTACGGCGCGCCTAACCGCATCTTTTATGTGAGACACCCCCATGCCAAATTTTTCTATAAGTTCGTTGGGTGAGCCGGATTCACCAAAACGATTCTGGACGCCAACAAACTCCATCGGCACGGGAAACTCGCGTGCCAACACCTCGGCCACCGCAGATCCAAAACCGCCAGCTACCTGATGCTCCTCTACCGTCACCACAGCACCTGCGCGACGAGCAGCATCCACGATAGCCTTGCTATCTATGGGTTTTATCGTGTGATGATTTACCACCAACGCATTGACACCAGCTTTTTGAAGCTCGGCAGCGGCAAGAAGGGCATTGTGCACCAAAGGCCCGCACGCCATAATCGCCACTTGCGGTTCACCCGCATCCGGCTCCCAAAAAGTCTCTGCCTTGCCGATAGTAAACGATGTATCAGGCGTCGTACATATCGGTGTTTTTTCGCGGGCAAAACGGATATACACTGGCCCGGGATATGCGGCGGCGGCTAATGTGGCTTTTCGCGCCTCATGCGTATCGCATGGAGCAAGCACCGTCATATTGGCAATGACCCGCATGATCGCAATATCCTCTATCGCCTGATGCGTGGCCCCATCCGGCCCCACCGAGACTCCCGTATGCGAGCCTACTACAATAACATGCTGATCGTTGTACGCTATAGTCGTACGTATCTGCTCCCAGTTGCGCCCCGGGCTAAACATAGCGTAACTCGTGATAAACGGCACCTTGCCCATCGCCGCCATACCGGAGGCGACCGTAGCCAGATTTTGTTCGGCCACGCCAATCTCCACAAACCGGCCGGGATACTTTTTGGCAAATGCATCCATCTTGGTCGATTCGGTCAGATCCGCACAAAGCCCAACGACATTAGGATCGGCATCCGCCGCGAGCACCAAGCCCTCACCAAATCCCACGCGGGTCGGTGCCTGTTCTACAGAAGCGATATCCAACACATGTTCAGCAAGTTTTGCACCTTCTACAAGCATATTGTTATTCTAGGAAATTAAACGAAGCAACCATATCATCAAGAACCGTCCGGCTGCCTATAACGTCAATGATAGCGTGGCGTTTACCATCAGAGACAAACGCCCGAAAATCATCCGCAAGGCCCAAATATCCTTTATCTCCATAGACACCCACCACAAGTTGGCCGACCAAAACATATTTGCCGTTGATAGTCGTCTCCACTACGGAACCGCCTTTGGCACCAAGCCGTCCTACGGCGATGTACTTGTCCCCTTGCCGCACAAAAAATGCTGACCGGATAGCATCATCCCGTGATACGTCAGCGAGCGACGTAATGGTGGCGGCATCCCCTTGGTAGCCCGCCCGCAAGCGCTCTGGATCATTAAATGCAACATATCCCGGACGCTCCGCCACAGTCCAGCCATCGGGATAATTTACCGAAAACTGAAACTTTCTCGTCTGAAAAGTCTGGCCGGAGACACTCGCTGGCGCGAAATCACGCTCGGTCAGATATTTGAGTGATTTGTAGTATGGCGTCTCGGTAAGCGTCTCTATCTCTTGGAGACCCTCATCGGTTTTTTGCAACAAAAAGAGTGTTACTGCCGCGCCGACGATAGTAAGAAGTAAAAAATTGACTAAAGACTTGTTGACCTGTGCGGACATAGTAAGCATGGGAAAGATGCGTTAAAGATAGTCCCTATATTATACCGAATCTATGATAAATCCGAAACTTTTTATTCATAGGCGCAAAAACAAAGCACCGATTGCTCCCGCTCATTTATAAACGCACTCGTCGGGCCGCATACCGGACGTAAACCGACCTCCCAATCATACTGCCCTAGTGTACGCGCGACAGACTCGGAAACTCGGCGAGTATTTTTTGTAGCGGATAGACATGCGAGTGAGCCACAAACTTGTTTTGCTATAGCGCAAGCCGACTCCTCTGTAAGAAGCGGCAAACTAACTCCCGCCACCGTCACCTGCCCTTTGGGATTATATATCGCATCCTGAAATTTGGAGAAAATCAATGATTTTGGGGTAGCAACTTCATTAGAAAATTTAAATTTCGCCACTACAGATTCAAATAGATACCGGGACCTATCGTTGATCTTGTATTCCAATTGAATCCCCTTCTGGGGAATACTGATAATAGTATAAGAACCACTTTCATCTTCTTGTGTCTGCTTGGTAGCCTTAAAATTATGAAATTCAATTGGTTCAGGATCGCTGGCTGGACCGCCGTAGCCACACTCTGTACAGCGAACTGAAGAACGCTCTTCGGCAATACGAGCTAACTCCTGCTTTATAAACTCCTCCCTCGTCATCTTTTCTATTTTACGAATCCAGAGATATCC
>MHNR01000017.1:24909-38112 GCA_001819875.1 Candidatus Ryanbacteria bacterium RIFCSPHIGHO2_02_FULL_48_12
TTGAAACTCAAACCCATGCTCCTCATTGCGGTAGGTTCGCCAATTTGTTGTATCGATCGCCGAAGCAGATGTATCGAAATGCACCGTGGGATCATCCCAAAATATTGAGTATGCAAATAAGCATGGGCAAAGCGGCTGACCGGGCTCACCGTTTGTTTCTTTCCTGCCAGCTATATTTTCATTCCATTCAAAAATAATATGTTTGCCGTCTTTTGTATATCCCCATCTACTCCCTAGAGGCCCATCCGCGGCCACACCGGGATCCTGTCGCCACCCGTGTGCCAAGAGCATCTCGTCATAAAAGTTTTCAAACCCATCGATGCGCTTATCGGATGTAGCTTGGACCTTGTATCCGGAAAGTACCAGGCTTTGCGGCGGCTCAAGACACCCCTTGTCGGAAGCATTCTCGCATTTTTTGTATACAAAATATTCTTGAGAGGCAGGTTCTTTTTCACTCCATACCAACTGCGGGTTGAGCCACAACGTCTCTTTTGGCCTCACACTACTTCCGGTAGCTGGAACAAAATTCTTTGCGGACTGAAAATGGAGGGTCGTCGAACCCAAAATCCCCGCTACCGCCAAGAGTACGCTCCCGGCAAGAATGATATGTTTTGCAGGCTCGGTGGTGAACATGTTATTTGCTGAATTTGAAAGTGGAAAAGGCTTGACGAAATGTACCAAGAGTCGACTGTTCCATCTCAGAGGTCATTTTGCGCAAATCCCAGTCGGTATAATCGCTTATGGTTTCAAAAACAATTCTGATATCAAAACATCGATTATTAACAAAAGCAATGTAATCATCTATCGAACCGACATGCCCTCCGGCGCCATCGCTTGAATTTTTTATATGGAACGTTATACCATTTACTACTGCTATGCCTGCATCATCCCAATTTTTTTGATACTCTAAACAGTCCTGGGAAGTTTTTATGATTGCGTTGTTGTTGTCTCTGGCGATGTTTATAGACAAAGCCGCCCCATTGAAATTCGTCCCCGGGAACTTATCGGATTTATAAGCAAAACAGGCAATGGCAGTATCTTCACAGGACATTGGGCTGTAGACAAATCCAATCTTAGCATTATTCTTATCAGTGACTAACTGGTTGTCATTCGGGTACTTCATCTCAAAACTATATTGATCGTTGCGATAGGTTTTCCAAGCCGTGGTAGTTTGAGCTACAGTAAATGTTGAAGCGATACGTTCAAGTAGTAGCTTATTTTGTTCATTCTCGACAGTTTGAGTATGTAAGAATATTTGAAAATTATCCTTGCATATTTCTTTTTCCTCAAACGTAGCCATACCCGGCCCGTATGAATCTTGAATCCAGTTTGCGTTTGTAGTCTTGGAATCACAACCTTTCTGCACAACTACGGTCATACCCCCTGCGGGTTCTATACCTCCATGCCCCCATTTGTCTTGGGAGAAACTCTGGACTCCATTGTTGCCTACCTGCCATGTAGAGGGATACCGAAACTCAAACCCATACTCCTCGTTGCGGTAGGTTTGCCAAGAAGAAATATCGACAACAGGTTTCTGTTCTTGCGATAAATTAATTTCAACTTCAAATTTAAGACTGGAGAATCTTCCCAGCTTGTCATCCCCTGAAGGAGAGATAATCTTTGAATCAATGATTTTTACCACGCCTTTGCCTCTAGGAATATCGCCAAAAAGTGATGCCGTTGCATTATCTACTTCACTTCGTTCATGACCGTATGGCCATAAAAGAATTTCACGAGATTTCCAAGCCTTAGCATAATCATCTTCATTAAGTACAAACTCAAATTCACGCTCTTCCCAAGAAGCAGCATATGCGATTCCATTATAATCGGCATTTACATACTGCGGACGAGCACCCCTTAGTGGGATTGTTACAACGCCACTATAATCCTCGCCTGCTTTTCCAGGCACTTTAGTTCCATTCACGGTGATTACCCACCCCGTTTCATCTGGCTGAAATCGAAACATCAAATTTTGATTTATTTGATGTTCGAATGTTTGTCCGTACGCGACCTCGCCAGAAAATTTTATTTGCCCATTTCCTTCACTGGGACATGCCACAAACTCGCAATTCGGCCCGGTGCAGCTAACGTATGAACCATCAGGGCACCGCTTGGCCTCCTGGGTACATACGCGTCCATTTTGCCCCGGACTACCTACCCCGTAGCGAGCGGAAATCCAAACCGAGAGTCCAGTTAAAAGAAATATGCCCAGCCAAGCGCCCACTGCTACCAACACATGATGATCTTTATTTGGAATATACGACATTAGGATTGGTTAACTGGCGGCAAAGACGCGGCATGCCCCACTACGCGAAATAATAAAAATGCGAGCACCGCGACTACAAGACCCAAAACAACCGGCAGTGCGTAAGGAGACCGATCGGTTATCGGCGGCTTCGGAATCTTGGGCGCTACAAAATAGGGATTGTTTTCAAGTGCCGCGAGCTGTACTCGGTCGAGATCAGAAGACTCTACATACTGTAGAATCTCGCTCAAATCATACTGGGGGCGGATAGCCGCAGGGTCACCCAAATACAACATATATTCTTTGCTCGGATCATACAGGAAAATAATACTCCGCACTACTCCATACAGAGTAGCGGCATTTACTGATACAGGCGCGTCATCGCCGTTGGATATCACAAGTTTGAGATACCGCTTGTTCGACTCGGGATAAGAAAACTCTGTGTTACTACCCGAAAACTTTGGCGTATCGATAGAAAAAACATATGCATTGCTAAGAAGCCGCCAACTTGCATCATCCCCGGGAGCATCTGAATCATATATTGCTACCGACCGGTGAAAATTATTGCCGTCTATACGCACCTGCCCACGCCGATGCGGGATACCCTCTGCACCGAGATCCAATACTACCACGGTACTTTTTGTCTCCGTATCTTGGCGCGTACTTATTAGTGGACTATAGGAGACCTCACGGGCGCCAGAGACTGCCATACGCGCCACCCGTGCTCCGATGACCTTGAGCGGTGACTCTCCCGCATCACTGATAGTAACCCGGAGATAGCGAAACGTGGCATCCGGGTACGAGACATTCATATCTTCTACCGAAACTGGTTTGATATCCCGTACCGTATAGTCAAAAATCTGCCCCGCGGGATTGAGTGTGCGCCAGCTCATCTGATCATCAGACCCATCGATGATCACTTTGCGCCGAAAATTTTCAGAAGAGGTCTCGATAGTAATGCGGTTATGTAATAATCCCGACCTCCCCATGTCCAGAATAAACGAAGTCATCTCTCCATTTTGAGAAGAGAGATTGGTCATACGGGCAGGCACGGACACAAACGCGCTTGCCTCACGCTCAATCGCCACCACATAGGGCACCATGAGTCCCCCGTCTGCCGAGACCCGCAAATCTGAAAGATCAGACTTAAGATGCGCGAATGCCTCCTGGGGCAAGTCCATTTTTACATACCCTACAGGTGTGGAGGGGTTTGCTACAACGCGTGCACGAAACTCCAGAGTAGCGTGCGGCGGCAAGGGTGTAGTCGCGGCCACGCTCGATGCGAGACTCCAAAGAACCAAAAGTACAGCAAACATTTCAACACGATATAATTTTTTACTGCGGTAGCTCTCTTTCATATTTGAGTTTTTTTTCGTATTGAAAATAAAGATATGAGGCGCCCAGAAGTATAAATCCGAGTACCATAAATGAGACGATACGATAGGGCGTGCGGAGCGAGGCAAGATCGTACAAAAATACTTTGGCAATAGTAACCCCAAAGAGGGCGAGCGCCGACCAACGCACCGAGGTATTGCGCCACGCCATACCCAGACTAATGAATAGTATCGCATACAGCGTCCAGAAGACCGAGATCGCAGCATTGCGTTGGTTGGAAAGGGATCGGTACTGTGAGGAATTTTGAGCTTGAAGCTCTGCTTGATACTGGAGGTTATAAGCATACGGCTCGCCGCGCTGATCCGCTGGCGTGTTGCGTTCAGCCGCACGTGCATACGTCTCTGTCAGCACGTAGATTCTCGCATCATAAAATGTGTAGATCTCAAGCGTAATGACAATGAGCAAGAGTACATTGGCCGCTCCCCAGAGAAATGCCCCAATCCCGCGCTCCCGGACCGTCAAAAGCGCATGCTCGGCAGTTGCGGCATATCCCATGATTGCCGCCCCAATGATAACCATAAGATAGGTAAAGAAGCGCTTATTGAACACCAGCATAAACTGCGCCAAATCCCCCGACCCAGAATCGAGCGCGAATAGACGCATACCCGCAAGCACAAAAACCATGAGTGCAAATTTGCGCATCCATTCATTACGGACAACAAACCCCAGAACAAAGAGTATCGCCGCCTCCATAGCCCAAGCGATCGTGATAGCATTTTGGTGGAGTTGCAACGGCACCGCAATCGTCAAAAACAGCACTGCAATCGCTCCCAAAAACAACGCGAACTTGGAGTCCTCGCGATGTATGGTAGATGCCAGATAAGCGAAGAAGATATACACCGCGCCCAAAGCCGCCGCGATGAACCCGAGCGAGTACTCATAATCGGGTTTGAGCAAAAAATATAGCCAGCCAAAAAACCAAGCGGGGTTTATGGAGAGAATAAACAAATCCCCTTCGTTACTGGCTTCTTTGGTAGAGAGATTGGCAACGACACTCGTGCATACGTATATGGCATAAAAAGTCACGAGCGCGTAAATTGTAAAGAACAGCTTCTCTGGGTGATACTGTGTGCCAAACCATGCAGCAAAGTTAATCATAGTCCCCAGAAACCCCAAGAGAGTGAGCGCGCGCCAATTTTTGGAAAATGCCACAGCTAAAATCCCTAAGTTTAAAAGTGCGATGTAGGAAAAAAATCCCATGTCATTGGGGTGCGTACTCCCGATGAGAAATGGCGTAAGAAACCCGCCAAACGCGGCAAGGGAGGCAAGTGGCATCGCATTTGCCCACACCGAAAGAATGACGCCAAACGCAGTAACCGCGCTCATAAATGCAAACGCTCCCGTTTGGCTCAACCCAAACGTTTGCGGATAAAATGCATACGCCGCATAAATCGAGAGATACAAAAGGGCGAGCCCGCCGCCAGAGAGTATGAAAGAATACTTCTCAAGCCGCGGACGTAAGATCTCCCCGAGTACAATAAAACCCAGCCCCCCAAATACCCCGAGCATCACCCGGCCCGTCTCGCCGATAATGTTGTTATCAAACGCATACTTAAGAAAAAAACTTGCGCCAAAGATAATGGCGATAATACCCACCACCCCAAGCATCCAACGGCCAATGTATGACTCTATGTCTTTGGGATGCGATCCGGTATGCCCAGCAACATCCGCGATACGGGCACGCGCCGTATCCATGACACCGCTTCCGGGAGATTCAGCGCGATATACTGGCGGTGGTGGTGGGAGATTCTGCTCGCGAGGAGCTACCGCACTACTACGGGTCACACCTGTTTCGAGTACAGAGAGCCGATGCTCAAGAGCATCCAACCGCCGCAATATCTCGTCCATGATAAAAAGTTAAAAAATATTGGCAATAATAATCCCCACAACTACGACGACACCAAACACGATGAGCACCAAGTACATAATCGCCCGCCCCAAAAGATACAAAACTCCCCTTGAAGCTGGGGCTGGATTGGGAAAAGCGGCCGCGCTAAGCGCGGTGAATGCCTCATGGATCTCGCTATCCGGGTATCCCGCCTCGTGCAAACGCATCACCAGCGCCTCGCGGGGATAAAGACCTTCATTCGCCCGAATATAAGAGACAATATCAGCTACCGCCATAAAATATTATTGATGTTCGCTTTTGACTTTGCCACCAAGCGTGCGCAGGACCTCGAGAAAACGCTTGGCCTCCTCGGGTTTGGGCGGAATGCCATGCCACTTGTAGTCAAACTCAATCTCCGGGATGCCACGCCCCGGGATGGTGTGCGCGATAATGAGCACCGGCTTTTCATAGATGGCTCGGGCCTCCTCGCAAGCGCCCACAATCTCCTGAAAGTTGTGGCCATCAATATCAATCACGTGCCAATTGAACGCCTCGTATTTAGCACGCAAAGGTTCCAG
Source organism: Candidatus Ryanbacteria bacterium RIFCSPHIGHO2_02_FULL_48_12 (assembly GCA_001819875.1). GTDB lineage: Bacteria > Patescibacteriota > Minisyncoccia > Ryanbacterales > 2-02-FULL-48-12 > 2-02-FULL-48-12. The sequence continues at coordinate 30,956 of MHNR01000017.1, forward strand.
AGGCATAATGTTTTCTGTCATGCCGTCAATCTGGATATTGTTGCGATCAATAATGCCGGTGAGATTGTCTAGCTTGAGTTTGCCTGCGAGCATTGCGGCCTCCCAGATATTACCCGCGTCGTGCTCACCATCGGACATAAGGCAATATACCTGGTTCTTTTTTTCATCCATGCGTGCGGCAATTGCCATGCCCACAGCCTGTGAAAGCCCCGACCCCAACGGCCCCGATGTTGTCTCAATGCCCGGAAGCGACCCTCTGTGCGGATGCCCTTGTAACCGCGTGCCGAGCTTGCGCAAAGTTTTGAGCTCATCTACCGGAAAATATCCTGCGTGCGCGAGTGTGGCGTACTGCACGGGGCAGATGTGCCCGTTTGAGAGCACCAACATATCTCGCTCACCCCACTCGGGGTTTTTAGGATCATGCTTGAGCACATGAAAATACATGGCAGTAAAAATATCCGCCATGCCTAAAGGGCCAGCCGTATGCCCAGAGCCTGCTTCTACGAGCATCTTTATAATTGACTGCCGGACAGTGTTCGCGGTTTCTTCAAGGAATATTATTTTTTCGTCAGCAAGGTAGATCATGGAAAACTACTTGTAAGATAACGTGTCAATTCTCTAGCCCTTAAAGAAAACTATCCATAAAAAGAACCGACCGACTACACATGGAGCCGTCCGTAATTAGGTTAAAAAAAGATAGCGAAAAGCAATTACAAAAATAGCAACACCGAATACAATCAGCATTATGAGACGATATATTGACTTTTTCAGAGAGATTTCTTTGGGGACTTGTTTTAAAAGAAACCCTCGCACAAAAAGAACTAAAGTAATCATCGCGCAAGCACCAAAAAAAGGAATTGCCACAAAAATAAAACTGAGACCAACTCCCTCGGGATCACCATTAAATCGAGAAAGTATCAAAAGCCCACCGACTACTCCTACTATTAGATAGAGTGAGGCTCCTAAATATAATCTATCTTTCTCACTTCGTAGATCTTTTTCCATAAAATAGCACTTAATTAATCCCCTCCGGGGCCCGTCTCAAGTGACGGCTGATAAGACTTATTGATCGTTATCGGCATTGGGATAATCGCGGCAATCTTGTCACCTTCAAACTCAATCTTGACCATCATGCCTGACATCGTGTCCTCGGAAAAATTTTGGTCGAAGATAAAATTGCCGAGACTGTACATGATCACGCCACCGTCATACTCTTCTACTGATTGAACAACATGCGGATGATGCCCGACAACGATCCGCGCTCCGGCATCAATCGCGGCTCGGGCAAGCGTGCGCTGGCGCTTGGAAGGATTTTGCTGGTACTCATCTCCAAAATGGAATGATACTACCAGTATATCATTGGCCTCTTTGGCCTGTCGAACTGCGCTCTGCACAACCTCCACGCTCGCAATCGCGATACCGGAAGCCGCATCACCCGCCGCAAGTCCGGTCGGCCCCACATCGCTAAACGCCAAGTAGCCAACACGTTTACCTTTGACGTCAAAGCTCGTAGCAGAGATTGCTTCGGCCTTGTTCCAACCCGCTCCCGCGTATTGTACGCTAGCGCGACGCAGGCGACGCATCGTATCTTCAAACGCCTCGCGTCCCCAATCACCTACGTGATTATTGGCGAGTGAGACAACATCCACCCCGGCATCTTTGATAGACTCGATGATGCCAGGATCCATACGGAACGAATAGAGATTGTGCTTGTCCACCCCCTTGTCAGAGACCGGCCCTTCAAGATTAGCAAACGTCATATCGGCATTGCGTAGGTCACCTGCGATAAACTGAAACGGGAAATCCCAATTGCCGCCCGCTTCTTTTTGTATCACTCCTTCTACGCCACGATTCATCATAATATCCCCGACAAACAAAAGTGAAAACGGCTCTTTGCTTGCACTCCGGGTAAAGAGCGGCTTGGGCTGGCTCTCCAGAGGTTTGGTACCGTAGTAAAAATTATTTTTAACCCAGACCCGCATACGCTCCACGTCCGAGCGGATATCATCTGATCCGAGCATTACAATAGCCACTGGCCGATCGGCAAACTCGCCAAACGGCACTGAAAACACTGCAACCACTGTCTTGTCGGCCTCGGGGATGTAGCCGGTCTTGCCACCCAAGAAAGAACTCTTTGCGACAAACGGATGAATATTACGCCAGTTTTTGTGATTGCGATTTTTGGTAACATCCAAGAGCGAGCGCTTATTGGTCCAGAGGTGCTGTGTCAGACGAAAGAGATCGATCGGGCTCGAGACATTGCGCGGGTCCAGCCCCGAGGGCTCGTAAAACTTTGTATGCACAAGGCCCAACCCGGATGCTTTTTCATTCATCAGCGAGACAAAATGTTTGACGCCAATGGTACGCGCAATCGCGTAAGCTGCATCGTTGGAAGATGGAAGCAGGAGCGGCCACAGGAGCTCTCCTACTGGATAGGTCTTGCCTACTATCATGTCTGCCGTATCGCCATAGGCGTCTACATCGGCGGTAGAAAGCGTGATGTCGCGATACTGGTTGACCGCCTCCACCGAAATAAGTGCGGTCATGAGTTTCGATACCGAGGCGATGGAGCGCGCATCATTGGCTTTTTTTTCATAAAATACAAAATTATTGTCCAAATCCGCCACAAATACTCCCTCTGCACTAACTTTTGGGGGTGTCGCAAATGAATCACGCGTAAAGTAGTGAAAATCCTCCTCGTTTGACTTCGGCGCGGCAATCTCGGTGCCATTTACCACTATCACCGGAACTCCCACCTCCACCCGGGTAAATAAATCTTTGGCCGACTCATCGGAAAGTCGGATGCATCCCCCGGAAAACCCTTCGGGCACTGCGCTACCATCTACATAGTGCGGCCAGCCGTGAATAAAAAAATTGCCGAAAAATTGCATGCTATACGGCATCCAGACCGATCCAATACTCGAGAAATGGTTTTCCTCTTTGGTTTTAACCTGGTATGCCCCCGTGGGCGTCTCCCAAAGCGATCCGGGTTTGCCCTTGGAGAGTATCGGGTACTCCTTTTCCATCACACCATCAGCATATACGCGGATCATCATCTCTCCCAGATCAGCCACAACGGCCTTTCCTGCTTTGGGGATCTCACTATTTACCGCGTCCAAGGTACGTGTAGCGTAGGCACCGCCACCGGCCTCGGACGCAAACAACGCTCGGGCGACTTTTGTCGCAAATCCAGGAGCTATACCCGCGTCATCAGCAGATGACTGTCCATCCCATAACGAACGGAGAGATTGTACTGGAGAAAAATTGCCCGACAAAAAAACCGGGGCAAATGCAAAGGCACCGCCGATCACAAGACCTGCGGATGTCCAGATAATATATCGATGAAATCTTTTAACTTGGTTGAACATTCCTTCGTAAACTTTCTATAGCTTTTGCAATATCTGGCGCATCAAAAATAGCAGAAGCCGCCACCAGAATAGTCGCTCCGGCTTTAGCAATATCATGAGTATTTTCTACACGCACCCCCCCATCAAACTCAATAGTACACGTCGGACAATTGTGCCTTATTTTTGAGGTTTTTTCAAGCATTAAGGGATCAAATGGCTGACCGGCTTTGCCTGGCGGGACCGCAAGAACCTGCAATATGTCTGCTTTGTCTTGGTAAGGTGTCAGAGCATTAGCCGGGGTCTCCGGACGCACCGCGACACCCGCCTCAATATTTGCCTCATGGCATTGGTCTATCAAAGCACCCGCATCACGCACAGCTTCAGCATGAAAGATAATGCGCTCGATATTAGGGAGAAGCCAGGGTTTGATTTTCTGCTCAATGTCGGCAAGCATCAAGTGCACCTCAATACGACACGGGGTGACAAATCCATTAAGGTCGTCTGCCTGATGCCATAGTATATTGGGAGTGAATGTGCCATCAGCGACATCAATATGCACGCGCGTTATATGCGGCTCCACGAGCCGGATTTTGCGCTCAACCTCGGCAAACGTTTCAGCATTAATCGCCGGTATGATTTCTATCATGTGATTATTATACGGGAAATATGCTCTCCTACAAATAAAAAAGCCCTTGAAGGGCAATAGAAGATCTGATCACGCCATGAAAAAAGTACTACTACTCTTTGAAATCTGGGTCCTCTTTTTCGCCAAGGTCAGGCGCTACAAGACCTCGTCTTACCTGCTCCGCCCGTATGAGGAGTGCGTGCCTATCACACCACATCCCTTGCGTCGGGATACTGCACAAAACCGCCTCCCTCCCCTTATTGGTAAAGGTAATAACAATAGGAAAGAAACAGGAAAATGCCTGCTCCATATGGCTCTCCTTTTCTAAAACAACCGCCTCGGACGATATCAATTCTTATCTATCTTGTCAATCCGCCGCTCGTGGCGAAACTCCCGGGAAAACGGTGTCTCGAGCCAAAGCTTGACTGCACGCTTGGCCTCCTCGGGCTCTACAAACCGCGCGCCGATAGAGAGAATATTAGCATCATTGTGCTCACGAGAGAGCTGGATAATCTTTTCATTTTTGCCGTACCACACTACCGCACGCACTCCGGCGATGCGATTGGCCACTATCGCCTCCCCCTCTCCAGAGCCGCCTATTATAATGCCACGATTTTGCTCATGGTCTTCTGAAATTTTTTCGGCCAAGGGACGCACAAAATCTGGATAGTCATCCTCCGGCTCATAACGGATATTACCGTAGTCCTCCACCGCATACCGAAGACTTTCGAGGTAAGTCTTGAGCTCCTCTTTGAGATGGAATCCTGCGTGATCGGATGCGAGATAAACTACCATAGAAGTTTCAACTCATTCCCCATGAATAAACTTTTAAACAGCAGCATACTAATTATGCAAGCGTGCCCCCTACTCTTCGCACATGTTCCACCAAGGTCGCCGTGTACCCGGCCTCATTGTCATACCAGGAAAATACTTTGATAAAATTGCCGTCAATGACTTTCGTGAGCGATAAATCTACAATCGCCCCATATGGCTCACCAATAATGTCAGTGGATACGAGCTGGTCGGTCGTCGCTTTGACGGACTTGGCCCAGCGCGGGTCTTTGGCGGCACTCACAAAAAGCTCATTGACTGCTTCCGGCGTCGTCGTACCTTTTACTAAAACAGACATAATACTCAACGACCCCGTCACCGTAGGCACGCGCATCGCGACCGCGTCAAACTTGCCTTTGAGATCAGGAATGGCTTGGATGACGGCCTCGGCCGCTCCTGTAGTGGAAGGCACAATGTTGACTGCGGCCGCCCGGCCCCGGCGGAGATCCTTGGCATCCGGCCCGTCTACCAATTTTTGCGTAGCAGTGTATCCATGCACCGTCACCATACCTGCTTTTTCTATGCCAAACTTGTCGAGTAAAATCTGCATCACCGGTGCAACCGAGTTGGTAGTGCATGAAGCATTACAGGTAATAGCTTTGGGGTTTTTAAATCCCTCGTCACTCACGCCGACAAGTAGCGTATCTACGTCTCCGGTTGCCGGAGCGGTAATCACCACGCGGCGCGCACCCGCGTCTAAATGCACTTTGGCCTTTTCTCCCGAGGTGAAGAATCCTGTGGACTCTACTACCACATCTACCGCCAAATCTTTCCAAGGCAAAGCCGCCGGATCTTTTTGGGCAAGAATCTGGATCGGCTCTCCATCGACAATAATATGGTGTTCATCAAAAGAGATCTCTTTTGGATATCTCCCGTACACAGAATCGTATTTGAGAAGATACGCAAGAGTTTTAGTATCGGTAAGATCGTTGATGGCCACTATCGTAAACTCGTGCTCATCGAATGCGGCCCGGAAAAATGCACGCCCGATGCGGCCAAACCCATTGATTGCGATGTTCATAGAAGAAACATTACGTTACCAATTAAAAAAACTTTGGACTATCTCCCAGCTCTGCATAGCAAACGCCAGAAAAAAGAAAAATATCACCACTACGCCAACTATAATAAATAATTTTGTAAACCGTTCGCGCAACGCCGTGCATTTATTTTTTGTTGAGATAGTTGTATACCGAGAGCGCCGCTTTTACCGCGTCCCCCACAGAAATATTATTCTGTTTATACATCTCATCGGTCACATCTCCGGCCGCCCAGATACCCTCGCATGAAGTGGCCGAAGTCTTGTGGTCAATCACAATCTCACCCATTTTATTGAGCTCTACCAAATCTTTGACAAAACCAGAGTTGGGGACCGAGCCGATTTCTACAAATACCCCGCCGACATCGAGCGTACGCTCCTCCCCGCTCGTACGATCCTTATACACCATACCCGTTACAAACTTGTCTCCCTCCACGCGAACGGTTTGGGTATTATAGATTACATCCACCTTACCGGAGGCTTTGATCTTGTCCTGGGTTACTTGATCGCCCTTGAGCTTATCGGAATACTCGAGGATAAAAATATGCTTGGCATACGGGAGCAAATCTACCACCGCCTCCAGGCCTGCGTTGCCACCACCCACCACCGCCACATCGCGACCGCCAAATAGTGGTGCATCACATATCGAGCAGTACGCCACTCCCTTACCATCAAATTCATGCTCACCCGGGATATTGAGTTTTCGCCGAGATGCGCCGGATGCAACAATCACTGTGCGCGTCTCATACGAGCCTCCTTTATTGGTCTCCACGAGAAACCCATCGTCACGCTTGGAAACCTTGGTCGCAAGCTCTGAAGTCTTTACCTCGACATCCTCCGGATAATTGCGGATATGCTCCTCCAAAACTTTCGCAAGATCAAGCCCCGCGATTGACTTGGTGCCAACCCAATTTTGGATATCAGCTGATACAATAGACTGTCCACCGAATGATTCCGTGATAAGCAGTGTCTTTAATTTTTTGCGCGCCGTATACACCCCCGCGCCAACCGCAGCCGGTCCCCCGCCGATAATGACAACGTCGTACATACGCAATAGGTATTATCTACTAAAATTATCGGATTGCTCCGAGTTCTTTCTCTATAATAGCTTGAAATCCCTCAAATGTGGAAATACCAGCATACAGCTTCCCTTGTATGATAAACACCGGCGTACCCGGCACGCCCGCCGCTTGTGCATCTGCCGTGTCTTTAGCCACCTCTTCATCGTAGGTGCCACTCGAAAGGCATGACCCAAATGCCACAGCATCAAGCGATAGTTTTTGCGCAAAACTAAAAAGGTTGGCCGTACGAAATCCTC
>MHNR01000017.1:38122-39137 GCA_001819875.1 Candidatus Ryanbacteria bacterium RIFCSPHIGHO2_02_FULL_48_12
ATATATGTCTCCTCGAGTTTTGGCTTTATGTCTCGCGCAAATACGCCACAAAACGGACACTGGAAATCAGAAAACTCAATAATAGTAATTGGGGCCGAGGGGCTACCTAACACCGCATCATCATCTTCAGAAACAGAGACTGCGATACCCGATTCTTCTTTTGCCGCATCTACCACAGATGCTGGCGCCTCCTCTGCCACACGTTCCGGGATCCGTGGGATCACCAGAGTATCCACACCACGCTCAAAAAATATCGCAAGCGCTATCAAAAACCCGACGAATAGAATAGCACCCGGTGCAAAAAAACTTTTTTGCTGCTCCTGCATAGGCTCATAGTAGAGGAGTCAGAGGGTAACGTCAATTTGCTGCAGCACTTGCAGGCGCTTTTTCGTAGCCGTCCCTTGTGTAGAGATTTTTGGGATCCCACATCATCCAAGACCCCAGGCCCGCATCATAGACCGCCTGCTTTTGTTTTTTGATCATCGACGCATCATACGTAGCACCTAGATCAAAATCCTGTAGCCACGGACGAAGTTTGTCGGGACTCGAGCTTGCTGCCACGAGCCGATCTGCAGCCTTTTTCATCGCTTGAAGAATAATCTCATAGGGATATTTGGCAGGGTTTTGATACCCATCATATCCATTGGGATAATGAGATGGATATACCATTGGCGCAATAAAATCCACATGGGGCGCAGCTTTTTCCAAAATCTGCCCGATATTCATGTCATCCATGCGCGTAGTCGTGAGGCCAAAAAGATCTACCGAGATGGGCACGGGGGTATCCGCAAGTTCTTTATCAAGATACGCAAAGTATTCCGCGATCACGTCGCTCTTGTCCTTGGCACCGTCCGAAAGCGGGTAGACAATATTATTCATGTCTCCATCCGTCGGATACCGCACGTAGTCGTAGTTGAGCTCATCAAATCCCACACGCTCGGCGGCTTTACCTACACGCACCAGATAATCCCAGGCAGCGCGCGAGTATGGATCCACCCAGGCAATACCCTTGCGG
>MHNR01000017.1:39146-45490 GCA_001819875.1 Candidatus Ryanbacteria bacterium RIFCSPHIGHO2_02_FULL_48_12
CTACAAACACCGGATCTTGAAACGAGCTGATCCGTCCAATGACATAAATATCGTGTTTGTGGAGCTCGGCAATAAACTCTTTGGCATCCCGAATACGCACCTCTTCTGCGCCCATCTCATCAATAATCGGGTCATCCGTATCAAACGAAATCTTCCCAGAATAATCTTTGACATCTATCACGACTGCGTTGACCTCCGACTCATCCATAAATGCAACCAACTTCTCGCGCCAGTCCTTGGTGCCAGCAACCCAACTCGACATGTAAATAGCACGCACGGCCGGCGGCGTGGCAACATGATGCGGCGGCTCTGGCTCGGGGGGTGTAGTGCCGGGAGATACTGCGGCATCTGCATGATACTCAAATACCGGGGAGAGCTGTGCCAGGCTTCTGTCCGCAAAACGGAAAAACGCTACGGCCACTACGCCGAGCGCTACGATAATGACTTCTCGATAGCTAATGTTAGGTTTGCGGGATAACTTCATGGAGATCCAAATCTTTTATACTGGCCTCGGGACGTACCAAAAAGGGCTTGAGCGTCGTGATATCTACTTGATGCTTAATCAACGCCTCCAAAACTTTCTTGTCCTCGAACTTATTGATCATTATAGCACCTACCAGCAAATTATCCTTGAGGAAAAACTTTTCAAAAAATCTACCATGTTCATCGGCACGGGCCAGAGTCTCTTTCGAACCCTCAATGACCGAGTCGCCCAAAAACGTCACATGGTTCCCCAATACGGTAATCGAGTAAGTCGGCACGTCTTCAAATACCGTTTTTGTTTTTTTATGCAGATGCGCCGCGCTCATATTGAGCCCTGCAGCACGCCCCTGCAAAAATGCATGCGACCAATTACCCACCAGTGCGTGTTTTTTTGTGTGCACATTATAATATTCGGCGATATCCCCGGCCGCCCACACATAAGGGAAGTTGGTTTCTAGATACTCGTTGGTTTTAATACCTTTGCCAATCTCAAACCCTTGACCCTGGAATGAGGTAAGATTGCGCTCCAAACCGATACCTACTGCCAAAAGCCCCGCCTCAAGTTTGTCATTGCGTGTAGTGCGTATGAGATATGTGCCCGCATCCAGTTTGATGTCGGAGACCTCGCTTGCCGGATGCAACGCCACGCGATTTCTTGGAAATGCCATCTCCAAAAAATCAGACCCGTCTTTACCCAAATGCCCAAACCAGCATCCACCGTCTTTAGTAATCAAATCTACAGAAAAACCATTGGCCACCAGTGAGTTTACAAACTCCATACCGATAAACCCTGCTCCTACCACAACTGCGTGCTTTTTTGTCGTGCGATGTATGCGTGCGATCAGATCGTCTGCGTCATTGAGTGTCTGCAGGCGTGCTACATCCGGCACACTGCGCCCCACACGCCAAGGCTGTACCTGACCGCCGGTGGAAATCAGAAGCTGCTCGAAAAAAAACGTATTGCCCGCGCTCGTCTGTACTTCTTTTTTTTCTGCATCCACCACCACCGCGGATTCGCCAAGGAATAATTGTATGGCGTTGCGCTCATAATCCGTAAGCGTGCGCAAAAAAACCTTTTCCCGCGGGATACGCCCTTGGACATACGCTGGCAAAAGCACGCGTGAATAGAGCACATGCGACTCTCCAGAAAGAATCGCGATCTTGCCGTCTTTATCATCACGCCGAATGGTTTCGGCCGCCGTAGTGCCAGCTATGCCGCCGCCTAATATAAGATAATCTACTCCAATACGCATGCAGAGATAGTAGCAGATTTTTGGCCTAGAAAAAAGAAAAAAGCCTGACTCGGTCAGGCTTGTGAAGAAAACGAATAAGTTACCGGGCTAGTAGGACCAAAATACTGCCGCAGATCATCATACGCTTCCTGCCAATGGGGGCGCGAGAGGAAATAACTCCTCTTGCCCTCTGGCTCTCCACGATCAAACTGGCAGAGGTACGCCACTGTTGTATTAGGGAACATGGTCTTGGATCGTCCTTTTGCTGCAAAAGAAAGCTCCATAACACGAAAAAGTTGCTTTGAACCAAACACATGCTCAACTCCCAGACAGGGGTAATGGCCGTGATGCACAAACGTCGCGTAATCTCCGATGACCAGCATATTTTTGATTGCCGTATAAAGGCAGGCATCAAACCCCGGCGCGAGAATCTCTGAAACTGGAAAATCGGGCGCGAGAGCCAACGGACCAGCAGTGCAAGTAAAGAAAAAAGATTTTGGAGTTTCTGTGTGACCAGTCTGTAGCCGGTCGTGAAACCCACAAAGATCCTGCAACCGCTCACTACGATTATCACCGCAACACAAACCACACACTCCCTTCCCCTGGTAAAGGATTTCGCCATTCACCAATTGAATCGCCCCGCGTTCCCTTATCGCAGAGAAGCACTCGAGATCCCTACCCCCCAAAACATCAGAATTGCCCATCTACTAGACCCTCCATCATATGTATAAATGTACCACCAAGAAGAAATCATACTCCGAAAATTGTTTTTGTCAAAAAAAATGCCGGGGATCTCCGACAATTTTGTGAATCATTCCCAGTAGCTGGAAAGTCTACAACTTCCACACCCCCTGAAAATCGGCAAACACCGGCTCGATCTGGATTGATGGTCCGAGATTGGCAATCAAAAAGTCTGTCGCTTTTTTGGCCTCCAGACGATACTCCTCAAGTTCTTTGTTGGGATCTCCACCGAAAGCCTTAAGACCCCCATACTTACCACAATCGCTATGCACCATAAGGTACACCCGGGGGGCGCGATGGAGCGCAATAGATGCGCGGATCTGCCCCAAGACGAATACCCGGTCATCCTCACTATCGGGCGAGGCAAGTGTTTTTAGCCCACCCGCAATGCAAATCAAATCCTTGTGCGAGAGGTTTTTTTCCTTGAGAAACACAGCAAGCGCGGGACCAAACTGATCATCAAAGCACCAGACGACAACTGCGTCTGCCTGGTACTGGTCGCTTGAAGACTCGAGCGACACAATCTGCTTCCCTTGCAAAAACTCTTCCTTTTGGAAATTAGTCGATGATAAATCTGGATTCATTGTTCTGCTGTACCTCTACAAACCCTGACTTGATAGGAATAAAATGTTCTTTTTTTTGTCGATCTACAATGGTAATCATCCCAGGCGCAAGCACACTGATGAGCGGCCGGTGATGATCAAGTATGGTGATCTCCCCTGCGAGAGTTTGACAAGTGATAGCCTGTGCTTCGCCTTGGTACCATATTTTTTTGAGTGAGTAGACCCCGAGCTTCATAGTGCTAATCGCTTAGTTTGCCTTTCATGTAAAAATCCGACTCAGACCTGTCATCATACGTACCATCCAAAATATTCTTGAAGTCACGGATCGTATCTTCGAGTTTTACATACATGCCTTTTTGCCCGGTAAATGTTTCTGCCACAAAAAACGGCTGGGAGAGGAAGTTTTGAATCCGGCGAGCTCGAGCGACTGTTTTTTTATCAGTATCCGAGAGCTCTTCAATACCAAGAATTGCAATAATATCCTGGAGTTCCTTGTATCGCTGGAGTGTCTGCTGTACTCCCCGTGCCACCCGGTAATGCTCCTCACCTACAATCGCTGGCGTCAAAGCCGTTGAGGTAGATGCCAAGGGATCCACAGCTGGATAGATGCCGATCTCGGTAAGCGCACGCGAGAGCACAATCGTCGAATCCAAGTGGCTAAATGTTGTGGCTGGTGCGGGATCGGTAATATCGTCTGCGGGCACATATACTGCCTGCATAGAGGTAATAGATCCGTGCTTTGTGGAGGTGATACGTTCTTGCAACTCACCCATTTCTGTCGCAAGCGTCGGCTGGTATCCTACGGCTGAGGGCATACGTCCCAAAAGTGTCGAGACCTCCGCACCTGCTTGTGAGAATCGAAAAATATTGTCTATAAACAACAGAACATTTTTGTGCTCCTCATCGCGAAAATATTCCGCCATAGTAAGCGCCGAGAGCGCCACACGGGCTCTTGCCCCTGGCACCTCATTCATCTGGCCGTATACCAGTGCGGTCTTCCCAATAACGCCAGACTCCTGCATCTCGCGGTAAAGATCATTGCCTTCGCGGGTGCGCTCCCCTACGCCCGCGAATACTGAGACGCCACCCGACTCTTCGGCAACATTGCGGATAAACTCTTGGAGAAGTACGGTTTTGCCTACACCCGCACCGCCAAAAAGCCCTACCTTGCCACCCTTGATAATCGGCGCGATGAGATCAATCACCTTAATGCCCGTCTGGAAAACTTCTGCTTTCGTAGCCTGATCCACCAGCAAAGGTGCGGCGCGATGAATCGGCCAGAGTTTTTTAAACTTCGTACCGGGATTGTTGAGAGAAGCGCCCAATACATCAAAAATATTACCCAAAACCTCCGGCCCTACCGGCACCTCGATCTGACGCCCAAGATCTTCTACCGCAACACCGCGCGCCAAGCCATCAGTGGAGCTAAGCGAAATAGTGCGAACGCGTCTGGGTTCTAAATGTTTTACCACCTCGAGCACTACCGAGCGCTCGCCATCGCGGATCTCGAGTGCACCAAAAATATCCGGCAATTTTTTGCTCTCCGGGAACTCTACGTCTACAACCGGTCCGATGATTTGTATAATTTTTCCGCTTTGCATGATATTAAAAACTACTATTGTATAGATTCTGCTCCCGCGGTAATCTCGGTGAGCTCTCTCGTGATTGCGGCTTGTCGGGACTTGTTGTACTCAAGCGTCAGTCGCCCACCAATGTCCGAAGCATTATCTGAAGCGCTCTTCATGGCAACCCGACGTGCCGAATGCTCCGAAGCGTTAGCCTCCAGTACTATATGATATATCTCTGTTACTACCAAATGCGGGAGGAGCAGTTCAAGAGCACGCACTGGGGAAGGCTCAATAATATATTCCGCATCTTTTTGGGGAGCACCTGCAAAAAATGATACTCCTTGCTCCTTGAGAATCTCGGCAAATCTACCAGACTCGGGAATAATCTCTTTGGCAATACGCTCCAGTGCCTCCGGATCCACCGGCAAGATCTCTCGGAGTAACACCTCTTGGCGCAAAGCCGAGCGAAAACTCATGTAAAATACTACCACCTTATCCCATTTGCCCTCAAGATATCCTGACACCAAATACTCCGAAAGCGGAATAATTTCTTCGAGATTCGTATAATCTCCAAAATGGATGAATGACCGATCCACTCTCTGGGTACGTTTTTTCAAGTGTAGCCGGGCCTTCTCGCCTACCGCTACAAAAATACTGCTCTCGCTCGAGACGTCCACCTGCCTTGAAGCTAAAAACGCATCAAACGCGCGGAATACACTGGCGTTAAACGATCCCGAAAGACCCTTGTCGGAAGCCACCACCACATACGCCGTACGTTGCACTGCTCTATGCACCAAGAGTGCCGGTAGCTCGCCCTCGCCGACACTTTGGGAGATATTGCGAAGCATCTCAAGTGCGGTAAATACATAGGGACGCGTGGCAAGCGCCACCTCTTGGGAGCGGCGCATTTTGGTGGCAGATACCAGCTCCATGGCTTTGGTGATCTGCTCGATATTTTTGACGCTTTTGATGCGACGTTTGATATTTTGGAGGGATTCCATGTGTCCTACAAAAAATTTAATGAAAGACTAGCGACGCAACAACTTCTCGTAACAACTGTTTCTCGGTGTACACATAAGAAGAGTGGTCAATATCGGCATCCAGCAAAGAGATTGCAAGTATATAATTTTTTCTATTATCCCTAATAAAAGTCATAGCCGCCAACGGCCCATATTTATCTAACCACTCGTCTGGAAGAGGATTGCTTGTCATTTCATAAAATTCGCCATCGTCAGTTTTACGATATTTAAAGACAGCATATCTAACAAGCAAAGAGTTTTTATCTACATTCCCTGCAAACCAGCTCTCAAAAGAAAGATTATCTCTATTTTCATCAACGGCAAATGCAATAAACTTTTTCTCTAATCCACCGTTCAACAATTTTATATAGAAAACATCTTCTGAATCCCGTTCAACTTCAACCCTTGCACCCCAGGATGGGTACTTAAACTCAAACCCATACTCTTCATTGCGGTAGGTTTTCCAGTCGGACGTATCGATCACTTCGCTCGAGGTAGAGGCACCACTATCTTTCACTTCATCTCTCTCTATCGTCAGGGCATCATTGGTAAACTCCCGGCCGTGAAATCTGCATTTGGGCGGCATGCTAAAAAATACTTCACCGCGCGCCTTTGTACATTCCTCAAAATCTTTGGGTGCATGAAACCAATACTTGGTTGGTGGAAGAAATGGCGCATACAGCGTGATATATGCCGCAGCTGCAATCGGTACCGCAACGATAATAATGGTCGTGAGTT
>MHNR01000017.1:45529-47489 GCA_001819875.1 Candidatus Ryanbacteria bacterium RIFCSPHIGHO2_02_FULL_48_12
CCAAAACTTTGCGCTCGTGGATTGGCCCCAGTATGGTGTCCGTGCAAAACCGCTCCATATACTCCATAAATACCTGCTCTACACCTTCGAGCAGTTCATCGGAAAGCCCCTCAAAGTATCCATTGAGTACGGCGTAAAACAATATGACTTGCCGCTCAAATGGCACCGGCGAGAGATCAGTCTGCTTTAATATCTCGGTGATCATACGTCCTTGGCGGATGCGCTTTTTGGTAGCCTCATCCACATCAGAGGCAAACTGCACAAATGATTGAAGCTCACGAAATTGTGCAAGTTGGAGACGAAGCTTGCCCGCAACTTTTTTCATGGCCTTGGTCTGTGCGGCAGACCCTACGCGCGAGACCGAGAGTCCGGCATTAATTGCAGGACGCACACCCTGATTGAACAAATCTGATTCAAGATAAATTTGTCCATCCGTGATAGAGATGACGTTGGTCGGCACGTACGCAGTGATGTCACCAAGCTGTGTCTCAATGATAGGCAAGGCCGTGAGCGACCCACCGCCTTTTTCTTGAGAGAGTCGGGATGCGCGCTCCAAGAGACGTGAGTGAAGATAAAAAATATCTCCCGGGTAGGCCTCGCGTCCCGGTGGTCGACGAAGCAAAAGTGAAATCTGGCGATAGGCCCAAGCGTGCTTGGAAAGGTCGTCGTAGATGACGACTGCATCTTTGCCCTTGTCACGAAAATACTCGCCGATCGCACATCCGGCAAATGGTGCCAAATACCAAAACGATGCGGCACTCGAGGCAGAGGCAGAGACAATGACCGAGTATTTCAACGCCCCCTGCTCTTTAAGCGTCTCGATCAGCCGCGCAACTTTGGACTCTTTTTGGCCAATTGCTACATAGATGCAGATTGGCGGGTCGGCAGAATCGCGCTGTTGGTTGATAATAATATCAAGAGCAATGGCGGTCTTGCCCGTTTGACGGTCACCAATAATAAGCTCGCGCTGTCCCCGACCGATCGGAATCATAGAATCAATTGACTTGATACCGGTGTGTAGCGGCTGATTGACCGGCTCGCGATCCACCACCGAGGGAGCGGTCTCCTCAAGCTTACGGCGAATGGGTGATTGGTTTTCTTTAAAAATCGGGCCTCTGCCATCAAGCGGGTTCCCCAACGGATCAATAACCCGACCCAACAGCTCGTCGCCTACTTCCAAAGAAAGCACATTACCCGATCTTTTTACCTTACTGCCCGCGGCAACGCCTTCCGCAGATCCGAGTATCAATGCACCCACCGCATCTTCTTCAAGGTTAAGCGCTACCGCCATAACCTCCGCATCTCGGCTTTGTACCAAAAGGAGCTCCTGACTCAAGACATGACGCAACCCCAAGATTTTGATAATCCCGTCTGCAACTTCGATCACCTCGCCCACCTCCTCCCACTTCGTATCGTCCGCATATCCGGCGATCTCGCGTTTTAATTTTTCGAGTATTTCGTATGACACAATTTGATTGTTATACAGTAAACATCACATTGAGCTTGTGCTGTAGGGATCCATCAAGCTCAAGCTCATCATCCACCACGACACGCATGCCCGCAACAAGCTCGGGGCGCACTGCCAAAGAGATATCGTCCTCTACTGCAAACGTGCCATGGATACTCTGGATGAGCGCCTTGGGCACCACACGCGCCATCTCTATCCGTACCAGTCTGCCGCCTGCATCATGCACCAAGACTTTGCGCACCTCCCGCACAATAGCATCCCATGATCCGGTATCGCCATAACGCTCGACTACTTGTACCAGCTGTTTGAGCGCGCGCTCGGAGCTCACCTCCCCTTTGGCGATTACCGCGGCAAATGCTCGCGCATATACATGAGGGGCGTATTTCATGACGTACGAATTTGCTTGACTGTTTTTTGTATGAGCGCCTCATCAAGCGCCTCGGGAGAGACATGCGCCGCTTTCTCTATCGTTGCGCGCACCAACCCTACCGC
>MHNR01000017.1:47502-49659 GCA_001819875.1 Candidatus Ryanbacteria bacterium RIFCSPHIGHO2_02_FULL_48_12
TCATCGCGCATCCGCGTCCGCTCCGCTTCGCCTGCCTCTCGAGCTTCAGCTACGAGTACCGCACCCTTGGCACGCGACTCCTCCAAAAGCACCGCCTCTCTTGCTTTGGCAGCGACCTCTGTCTCACGCATGAGCTCCAAAGATTTTACCTGGGCCTCGCGCATTTTTTCTTTGAGCACTTCTTGCGCCTCCTTGAGCCGACCATCAGCCTCCGCGGCCCGAACAATACCCTCGGCAATCTTGTCTTTGCGCTCCCGCATAAAACGACTAATAGGCTGGTAGAGAAACACGCGAAGTACTACCAGCAAAACAAAAAAGTTCACAACTTGGCTCGCAAGTAGTTTCCAGTCTATACCAAATTGTCGGGCAAACTCTTGCATAGTAAGAACAGAGTACGTAGAAGGTAGCGTGTAGTAAAAAACAAAACGTCTTCTCCTTTCTACCAGCTACATACTACTCACTACCCTACGAACTTGATAATAAGTGCGATTACCAGCGCATAAATAGCGATGGCTTCGGCAAATGCAGATGACAAGATCATCGCCGTCTGAATCTTTGGAGCGGCTTCGGGATTGCGGCCGATAGCATCCATAGCACGCGATCCGATAAGACCAATAGCGATCGCGGGACCGAGCGCTCCCACCGCTATAGCAACAGCGGTTGCCCATAAACGTATTGATTCAATTTCCATATGGTGTATTCATTAGTTTATATGCCTTATATACTTTACCTTTCATGAGCCTCCGTTCCGTGTCCGGTAATAGCTATCGCGGTAAATACGGTAGCAAGCATTGCGAACACAAACGCCTGGATAAACCCCACGAAAAGCTCGAGAAAGAAAAACGGTATCGACCCTACATACGGGAGGAGAAACGCGATCACCAGAAGCAATATCTCTCCCGCAAATACATTGCCAAATAACCGGAATGAAAACGATATAATCTTAGCAATTTCTGAAATAAATTCAAGGATACCCACAAAAAATTCTATGGGGCCCGAAACATTAAAAAATTTTGCGGCGTGCACCTTGAATCCCAGCTCGCGGAGTGCAAACACATGCGTAGCTAGCACGGTCACGATCGCAAGCGCCAGCGTAAAATTCAAATCGCTTGCCGGAGAGCGCAAAAGCGGGGTAAATGCCCGATGCGCCCCCTCTCCCTCAAAAAATCCGACTGAACCTACGCCCGGCAGTACCCCCGCCCAATTTGAGAAAAGTACAAACGCAAAAATAGTACCAATGAAGGGAAAATACTTCTCCGCCGTGTACCGATTGCCGAAGATAGACTCTAAAAGATCCAAAAAATATTCTATGCCTACTTCGATAAAATTCTGTGTTCCTGTGGGTACCAGCGCAAATCGCCGGCTAGCGTAGACACTGCCCACCACCAGAAGCAACACCACCAGAAGTGTCAAGAATACCGCATTGGTGAGCGTATAGAACCCAAAATGAAAAAGCGCTTCGGCGTTTAGGAAAATTTCATGCATGATACCTTTTTTGTAGCATGATGCATGACGCCGAGCAAGCAGCAAAAACCCCGCATGAGGCGGGGCAACATATCTCTACATTAAAAATAAAACCCGGGAGGCGCGGCAACTTCTGCTTTTTGCATGACTGCTCTTCGGCGTGCCAAGTACTCTAAAAGATACAACGCCATAAGCACCGCCCCTAGCGCACACATACCAAACAGTAACCAAGGGATAGCGACCCGCGGGAATGATCCTGCGGCGCCAAACACGGTAGCGACCTCTTGCGACTGCCCCAGCGCGGCAGACGGCTCGCTATCACCAAGACGCACCTCGGTAATCGTATACGCAACCGCGTCCAGCGATCCCAGACGATCAACCTCAAATCGAGCGACCACCGTAAGTGGTATAGTATCACCACTCATGAACTCCTTACTCACTGTAGTCTTGAAAGAAATTTTGCGCTCCGTGTCTTTTGGCACGGTGTCCATGCGGTACAAAAGTACATTACCAACCACAGTAATACCATTGTCATCCTCGGGTACGTAGGTAAGACCCTGGGGCACAGCAACACTCAATCGCACATTGCGAAGTTCATCATCGGTGTTATTGCGAAAAAATACCGTGTAGATTTCGGTACTCCCCGGCTCCGGATACTCCTCGCCTGCAACAAGCGACAAAAGCGCGCTCGAT
>MHNR01000017.1:49666-50937 GCA_001819875.1 Candidatus Ryanbacteria bacterium RIFCSPHIGHO2_02_FULL_48_12
CCAACTTCGGCAGTAGCCGTCGTGACGGCGGCCATTGTTTCAGCAAATTTGCGTACGCGTACCGATATGCTCAAAGACTCCGCTTCGCCGGGGTCCAAAGCGCCCAATGTCCAAGAAACTTTTTTCTGCGCGCGCATGAGTATACCGCCGTGCGAGGCATTGGCAAATTCTACAAATGGAGACAAATCATCTTCGACCAACACATCGCGCAATACCACTGCGCCGGTGTTTTTTACTAAAATCTGATACTCCACTACCGCACCACCCTCTGCGGCAGTATTGTTGGTAGCTTCACGGCAACTAGTACTGCAGATCCGCACAATATTTTTTTGTATGGAAACTCCCTTTAATACCGGCTCTGGTATGGGATGCACCTCTAGAGGATCAGATGTGTCTGCTCCTGGTGCGGATGATACGGACGGTGTAGCCTTTGAGACAATGGGTTTTTCGAGCGCCTTTGTAGTAAATGTCATAACCTCACCCTTGCGTATACCATTTTTGTTTTGGATAACTGCGCGATAGTAATACTGCGTATCCGGAAAGAGGCCGGAAAGCGTATAAGAAAAATTACTTGATACCGATGAGCCGATATTTTTTTCTGGGGTAAGTTCACCCAACGTATAGGTAGTACCCCATTCAAACCATCCTGACGTAGGAGTGCGCTCTCCGGGGAGCGCTAGACCATTGAGACGCGCACTACGCTCACCCACGGCACTAGGAAGTTTCGTAAGCACAACAGGAGCTACCGTACCCAAAACGGGACTTGGCGTTGTTTGAGATCCGGTAGTAACCGGTAAAATTGTGCCGTGCACTACCCCATCACGGCTATAGGCAACTGCCCGATAGTAATAGGTACGATACGGATCAAGATGCTCTACCGCGGCAGAAAACTGTTCAGCTGAAAAACCGACACCAATCTCTTGTACCTTTGTACTCTGGGAGACCGACCGATCCACACCATACTCAAACCAGACAAACGCAGGGTTGTCGCCAGGGACTACCGCCCCAAAAAACAAAGCGGACTCAAACCCTACGGAAGCTCCGCCTGTAGAGACACTCGGACTCTGGGCATAGAGAACAGGCGCATCACCCAAAAACGAGAATACGACCGTTAAACTTATTACGAAAATATAGGCCTTTTTTATCTCGAAAATCTTCATATATAAGGGGAAATTTGTCTAAACACAATATCATAATAGTGTGCTATTGTCAAGGATTCGATTTTATGTTAGACTAGCCTTAAATACTTCAAAAGGGGGCCGGAGTATATG
>MHNR01000017.1:50980-75934 GCA_001819875.1 Candidatus Ryanbacteria bacterium RIFCSPHIGHO2_02_FULL_48_12
CGATGCGCAAGTATATGACGCGGCAAACCAGCCACGCATACCAAACAGGGAATACGTCGCTATGCTAGCGCAATCGGCCGCGATCCTCTCATCTCCCCCGCAGACAGGATCACTACCGAACCTGCATACGGCAATACAAATGGAGTTTGTCTTCTAAGGAGAACTCCCCATCACAAAATGCATTCAGGAGGGAATGCATTTTTTATTTTCTCGACATATAACCGATGACTCACCGGTGATCATGACTGAAAGCACGCATGTAGAATCTCGATATTCTTTTTATCCGGCCCCATGCCATCAAATCCCGGCACTTCCAATATCCAAGCCTTATCATGGAGTCTTGCCTCCCGCGCTAAGTTTTGAAACCCAAGGAGACCAATATGCCCCTCGCCGATATTTTCATGCCGATCATGATGCGAATTGTATGCAGTCTTGGAATCATTGACATGAAGCGCTACGATATTTTGCATCCCGACCTCGCGATCCCATTCATCAAATAATTTTTTAATGTGTTCAGGAGTATACGACTCGATAATACCGGCCTCAAAAGCATGCGCTGTATCAAAACAAACCTTAAGGCGGGGAGAATCTATACGCTCCAACATCTCCCCTATCTCGTGCGCTGATGCACCAAGCTTCTGCCCGCCGCCTGCCGCATTTTCTATCACTAGCTCAACATCCCCCGGGACTGATTCAAGTACAAAACTCATCGCCTCAATCGCCCGCTCCATCGCTTCGGCCTTGGGTATCTCTTTGCCCGAACCCACATGAAATATCAGACCATTTGCTCCTATCCGTTGGGCAATTTGCAAATGATCCGAAAGATTTTTGACAGATTTTTTGATCATCTCGCCATCGGGGCTTGCCAAATTCACTAAATACGGCGCATGGAGATACGCACGCGCCACACTGCTCGCTTTAGCTTTTTCCTTGTAAAGCGCAACATCCTGCTCGGACGGTTGTTTGGCGTACCACATGCGTGGAGAGGCACCAAAAAACTGTATGGCACGAGCACCAATCTCTTCGGCATTTTGTATACCAAGATGTAATCCTCCAGCTACTGAAACATGTCCTCCAATGTATGGCATGGGATTATACTAGGATGACATCCACAAAAATGCAAAACCCCTTGATGGGGTTTTGTGGTCTAGAGTTTTTTCTTGAGCTCTTTTTCTACTTTTGCGAGCTGTGATTTGGAGAGATGATGTGCATTAGGGTGTTCCTTCATATAATCGAGCGCTCGTTCGAGCTCTTTCTTGTCCACCCCATGATCAATACCATGTTCATGCAGTGAGCCTGCCAGGACATTGGTCATATCATTTACATCTCGCGCTGTAAGTCCCTCGTGCCGCAACTCCGTGCGCGCCTCTTTGAGCTCCTTCTCGCTTACTTTTGGTTTGTTTGGATCAAAAATACCCATATGATTTTAAAGTTATACTTATAATCGCGGCGCATCATCGCCCTCATGCGACGTAAGACTCTCCCCAATATTTTTTTTGGGATTGCTAAAATAAAATATATAGGTGATCTCGAGTATTGCGAGTGTATTAAGTACCAGGAGTATCACAAACCACCCCATCTGCTGATTTTTTGCCGCACGCCACAGAGCCACCCCCTTCCATGGCAAGGTCCAGAGCACCATTGCGGCCACCAGCATTGGGTGATTGGTTATAAATTGTTCTACTTGAGCAAGCTCGGACATAGTTATTTTTTAAGCCGCTTTAAATCCGCCAAAACCTCCTCGGCGTGCGCCGGAGGTTTTACATTTTCATATATCTTGGCAATCTTGCCATCCGGATCTACGAGAAACGAGGTGCGTAAAATCCCCATATACTCACGGCCCATAAATTTTTTCTTGGCCCAGACGCCGTATTTTTCTATCACCTCTTTTTGCTCATCAGCTAGAAGCGTAAATGGCAATTTGTATTTTGTAGCAAATTTGGCATGCTTGGCCGCAGAATCCGCGGATACCCCAAATACTTGAACCTTGAGTTTTTTAAACTCCGGGAAATTGTCACGAATCATGCACGCCTCTTTCGTACATCCCGGCGTGTCATCTTTTGGATAAAAATAAAGCAATACCCACTGGCCTTTGTAGTCAGCAAGCTTATGGGTCTTACCATCCTGATCAGGGAGAGCAAATGAAGGAGCTTTTTGATTTTCCTTGAGCTGTAACATGCCTATATGATAGCATACCGAAAAGCTCTTCAAAAGGAGGGAGTATATGTCCCAAGCCAAAAAACACATAATACTACTTACTGAGGAAGGAACCCAAAATCTGGACAAGGCGGGAATTCATTTAAAATGCGTGACATCCCGAGAGTTGCTCACAAGAGAGGAAATCGCTAATATGCTTTTTCGCATAGGATTTGCGGTAGCGCAGTCTGTGGCGGGGAGCGACGGTTATTATACAATTACTAAGGACACGCTCAAAGCATTTCTCCTACCTGCACAAAATCCAGATAACACCTCGTTATAAAGGGTGTATCTTCCACCAAAAGAAAAAACGGCTCACCAAAGCGAGCCGCTAAAAACGAAAAAGAACTTACACTCTCATATCCGAGGCTGATATATCGGCACTACCTTTACCCAGGCGGTGCCTTTTTCTTTCATACCAAGCACTTCAGCGCCCGCGCGAGAAAGATCCAATACCCTCCCTTTCTTGTAAGGTCCCCGATCCATCACCCAAGCAGTAATGCTTTTACCTGTCTCCAGATTCGTAACTATTACCTGCGTTCCCATCGGAAACTCACGGTGAGCAACTACTGACGGGTTGTTCTGGTTGAATTTTTTGGTACTTGCCATTGGTTTGCCATGAAAACCTGGGCCATACCAAGAAGCGATACCCTCCTCCTCTTTCCATCTACAAACGGGGATCTTCAAGATCTGTCCGGGCGTGAGTTTGTCCGGATCACGCAGGCGATTTTTCTTAACCACCTGCTCTGGGTTGACCCAGATCCAACGCTCCTGTAATCGAGAGACAATTTTGGGGATACTGTCTCCCTCCACTACCATATGCGCATCTTCATAGAGAACCCTGCAAAGATGCATTCCCCGCTTACCGGTGTGCGTGGCCGATTTTCCTTGCCCCGGATGCATGGCGTGTTTGACCACACGCGATACCCGTGTCGAAACGCTTTTCACCTCGCGATTTGCATAGGAAACATCCGTGCAAACAGGGAGAGAAAAAATTGCAAAAGCAAAAAGAATCTGGCCTGCTCCTCGTACCACCATCAGCTATCTCCTTCCTCACATAAAGAGTCTGTCTTTCCTGTAACAGTCAAAGACTTTATTCCGAGGACATTATACTCATCTGGAGCATAATGTCAAGAGTTTTTGTAGGCGTCACCACAAAAAATAGCTATTTTCAAGCTTTTGTATCCAAGAGGCTGGAAACTTTTTTGTATACCTCCTCCACCTCTATCGCCCCCAGACACTTGTTGGCAGTGCAAGGCGTACGCCGCTGATTGTGCACCGAGACACAAGGACTGCAGGCAAACCAAGAGTAGAGAATGGTTGCATTTTTTGAAAGCGGCTTATAAAGCTTCGGCGTTTCGGGACCAAAAAATACCATTATATGAATCGGCGTGAGCGAGGCAAAATGTGCCGGACCCGAGTCATTGGTGACCAAAACATCCGCTACACTAAAAAGATGTACCAGCTCCATAAGTGTCGTTTTGCCCGCAAGATTGAGCACACGATCAGACGCGCATGCACTGACAATTGTTTCGGCCTCTGCGCGTTCGGAAGCTGATCCCATCACAACCACATAGGTGTCGGGGCGCTCCTGAACAATTTTTTTTGCCAAATCCGTGTAGCGCCCTATCGGCCAGCGGCGCACCTCTATAAGTTTGCTGGCATTCGGGTTGAGTATGACTATGGTATGTTTTTGAGAAATATGCGGCGCCGCATCACGTAATATCTCCCAAACTCGAGATTGCTCATTCGTATTTGGCCGTATGACCGGTAAAGAAAGATCATCATCTTGCACCGAAAATTTACCAAGCGGCACATCTGATTGATCCTCGGCAAGCGAACGCACCAGTGTAATAAATGATTGGGCCGTATGTATGTGCGGATTGTAGGGAACCTTATGTGTCAAAAAATCTCCCACGTAGAGTCCTTCGTTAAAAAACCTGTAAAACCCGGCACGTTTTCGAGCTCCCGTAAGATAACTCAAAATCGTGCTGTAGCGCGCAAACATCTCAAGATTGACTACGGTATCAATCCCAAGTCTACGCGTTTTAAGGATGATACCAATCGTCCCTAAAAAAAATCGCCAAGGGTTTGAACTGTCTATCGTTAGGACATTTTGCTTGGGAATAAGATCCACAAGATCCGCGGTCGGCGCGTTTTGCCGAAACACCAAAAAATAAATTTCCGCCTCTGGATACAGCTCTCGAAACTTCCGAAAGGCAGGATAGGCAAGAATAGTACTCCCCATCTCGGCAAGCTCGATGAATAATACGCGTTTTGGTGGCTCTTGGTAGCGTGGGTTTTTGAGCCCCAACGCACGCTGTAGCTTGTACCACAACGTCACACACCACGCAAGCGGAATGCCAATCCAATAGTCAACTTTGCGCATTATATCAGGGCTCATACGCACCACTCTAGCATGAGCTCATCACTTTATTCCAGTTTGTTGATTATTATTTTTTGCTTAAACTCCAAGGCCGAAACCCCAAATCCCAAGCAAGGCCTTAAGCCCTAATGGCCAAACAATAGAATTTCCCTTGGAACTTTAGGACTTGGGATTTGCTTGGTCATTGAACCTTGGAGCTTGGAATTTATTTCTTAAATGCCAATCTTAAATCTATCAATTTTTTTCCGAAACCGTATTATGTAGACATGGCCATAAAAACAAACCCAACTGCTCCACAGTGGCAAAAACACGCACTTATTGTGATTTTACTCCTGGCGGCAGTCTTGCGCCTCTGGGGACTCGGGCGGGGCGATGTACTTGGTGATGAAGGATCATATGCATTTCGCGGGCTGGGCATGCTTGATTTTGATGAGGCGTCTCTACAAACCACCCCGCTTGAGTGGTTTGACCCGGCAAGTCCCTGGTGGCTCTCACTCTCATTTCATGATCATCCTCCGCTCGTATTTTTTATCCAACACATATTCATGGGAATATTTGGCGAGACCAATATCGGATTTCGCCTCCCTTCGGCGCTTCTCGGTATCGCCTCGGTCTATCTCCTCTATAAAATCGG
The DNA here is from genome assembly GCA_001819875.1 of Candidatus Ryanbacteria bacterium RIFCSPHIGHO2_02_FULL_48_12. Lineage (GTDB taxonomy): Bacteria > Patescibacteriota > Minisyncoccia > Ryanbacterales > 2-02-FULL-48-12 > 2-02-FULL-48-12. The sequence goes on from MHNR01000017.1 coordinate 56,197, forward strand.
TGAGACACTCTATGGCAAACGCCCCGGGTTCCTGGCCGCAAGTATTCTTGCGGTAAGCGTAAATCACGTCTATATCTCAAGGCTCGGCCTGCAAGAATCATACGTGATATTTTTTATACTCCTTACAGCATATTTTTTTCTCAGAAGTTTTCACGAAGCATCCGTACCCCACACACCCCAAAACCCCGATGCAATCCTCCTTGCTGGCATATCACTCGGACTTGCGGTGCTTACAAAATATACCGCACTCGCAATAGCACCGATTCTCGCAAGCTACCTGCTCCTCACCAACCCCAGACAATTTTTGAACAAAAAGCTTTGGCTCGCCATACTACTTGCCATATTCGTCGCCAGTCCCGTCATCGTATACAATCTCATGCTCTACAAAACCCGCGGGCATTTTGATTTTCAACTCTCCTATATCTTTCACCAGTATCCGGAAGTCTGGAAGATAACGCCGGGCAAAGAGATAGGCACTATCCCTGATCGGATCCGAGGATTTCCGGCAAATCTAATCGCCAGCAATTCATGGCTTATGATCAGCCTCTGGGCTATTTCTCTGCTCGCTTTTTTGTGGGCACTTGCTATAGCAACATGGCAAAAAATACCCTACCGTGCCATCATAACAAAACATCTTTTTTTGTTATTGTCCTTTTTATTTCTTCTGGCATTGATACTTTTCATTGGTCCAGCTCCGCGATTTTTGAGCTACCTGGCACCATACATAGCCTTGAGCGTCGCCTGCCTAGGCATATACGCGTACGACCGGCTATACACGCACTGGCAAAAACTAGGAATCGCGATATTTTTAGTCATCTGTGTCTTTGAAGTTTTCTACACCTACAACAGCGCCATACGCTGGTATCCTGTGGGTCAAAAAACTTGGGCATATGCAAGTATCCGCTACGAAAACTACAATTGGGGTTACAACACACTTGATGCGTATCTTGCCAAAGAGCTCGAGGGGAAAATTCCCGCTTTTACTTTTCAGTCAAAATATCAGTTTATTGATCGCATCCAGACCACAGCCATCGCACGCGACAAAAAACTCGGATACAAAGGATACGCCGCACTCATCGTCTACGACAAAAATATATTCAATACCTCACAACTTTGGATTATAGACCGGCTCCAAATATACCACGGTTGGCCCGTGCTCTCGGCAGATGCCTATCAAGCGGCACTGCGAGACAACGGCACAGACTACTTTGAAAAAATCGGCATCAAGACGACATACTTCATAAAACCGTTAGACTCCATACTGCTCAAAAGTCCGGAGCTCCGATCTCTGGTCGGTGCGACACTCGAGCAAGAGCTCAAGACGCAAAACGTCGTCCCCGTCAGCCTCCCCAACGCAAAAGATGAAGAAGCATTTCGGGTATATAAATTCTAAATGCCATTTGACAACGAGACGCCAAAGCGCTACACCATAGATAAAACCTTGACTCCAAAAGGAGGAGTTTATATGGAGGATCCTGATAATCTAGACTACGAGCGAATTATTGGGGAGTTTTCTTTCCTGATAAGTGGAGGATGCCTGGAAAACTGGCTACGAGTTTCCGAAGGAGATTTGCGCGATACCAGCGGGGAACCTCTCAACATAAACGACATTCCTCCAGAAATCCTTACACCGTTCTATCGAAAACTGCGACGAGGGGAAGCGACGAAGACAGACATTGAACGATTGCGAAAAATACTTCATAGTCTTGATCTACTCACGAAATGGGCAGCGAATGTGCTCACCGCCCAAACCCTCTACAGAGACCTGGAAGAACTTAAAGAACACACGCTGTAAGAGAAGAGGTCTCCCCCGAGTGGAGATCTTTTTTTTATTTGATCGGTGTCCAAACCCAAACCTCACCCCCCTTTGGACCTTATACCTATCTCGTGTATGTCCCCATATACTCCGTTTCAGCAATAACATGTCCCTCCATGGCTGCACGAAGCTTCGCGACATCCGCATCGCCCTTAAGATCAAGTATTGTATTGAGCGCATATACGCGAAAGTAATAGCGATGCACGCCCGATGGTGGACACGGACCATGATACCCGGGCTTCCCGCGAGAGGTAACACCCTCTATTGCTGAGCCCAATCCTCCCTCTACGGTACCGACGAGTTTATCTTGGCGAATTTCTAAAACGGCAGGATTGAGATTCCATGCGGTCCAATGCGTCCAGGTGCCATTGGGCGCGTCGGGATCATCCATAATGAGCCCAAGACTCTTGGCGTTTTTAGGCACATCCTCAAGGTACAGCCCCGGCGCGTGATTTGTCCCGTCGCACGTAAACTCTTTAGGGATAGTCGCGCCTTCTTTAAAATCTTGGATAACTATTTTCATACCACAGAATATTTATTAATATCGTTCAAGTAATTTTACCAGCAAACGCACCGGAGCACCCGCGGCACCTTTAGCGAGATGCTCACCTTCAATCGCCGTCATGCGCGGCGCAATATCCAGATGTACCAAAGGATAGCCATCGGCAAATTGTTGTAAAAACGATGCCCCGTGGATCGCGCCCCCATATCTGCCCTTACCGGTATTAGCGATGTCCCCAAACGTCCCCTTGATATCTTCGTCATACTCCTCCCAGAGTGGCAACGGCCAGACATAATCACCTGACTCCTCCCCCAGCTCACGAAACATTCGCTCCAAATGTTCATCGCGGGTGAACACTACAGATGCCCGTTGTCCTACTGCCACCATCGCAGCCCCCGTAAGAGTCGCCACGTCTACCACAAGCCGCGGGCGGTATTTTTTGGCATAGGTAAGAGCATCTGCAAGAACGATTCGCCCCTCGGCATCCGTATCTAAAACCTCTATAGTCTTACCCGACAGAGAGACAAGCACATCCCCGGGGTGATAGCTTGAGCCCGAAGGCATGTTTTCTACCGCAGGCACCAGAGCTATGATATTTTTTTTGATGCCGAGCCGAGCCGCAGCTACAAGTGCGTGTACCACTGCCGCACCCCCCGACATATCCATATGCATCTCATATATATGCTGGGTTGGTTTGAGATTGAGGCCACCCGTATCAAACGTCACCCCCTTGCCGCAAAATACGATTGGCTGGTCTTTTTTTGCTCCACCCCAATACTCCATGATGATAAACCGCGGCTCTTCGGTCGATCCCTTAGAAACCCCGAGCACGCCGCCCATTTTTAATTTTTCAATATCTTTTCTGCCCAAAATAGTCACGGCAATGGGAAGTCCTCCAGCCGCCTTTCTAGCTTCGTTCGCCAAGAGCCGTGGCGTCATCTCCCCACCCGGAGTGTTGGCAAGAATTCGACACTTATTGGTCTCCTCCCCAACCATTTGACCACGCGCAAATGCCCGACGCACCTCCGGACTCACCTTCCCTAAAACTACGATCTCCTGTACAAAAATCCACCCCTCTTCGGGCGGCGTCTTGTATGCAATAAATTCGAAATTTGCCATCTCAAAATTAACCCCCAAAAGCTCTGCAACCCGCTCATCCGACAGAGCAAGCTTCGACAGACAAAAATCGGAAAAACGAATGACAATAGTCTCTGCTCTATGAGAACGGGCGAGACTGATGGCTTTGCGCGCCAAAAGGACAAGCTTACGCTGATTGAGCTTTGCCGGATCATCTATGCCAATCTCTATAACCCGCTGACCTGAAGAAAGCCGCACCACATCGGTTTCTTTTTTACCGGCAAGCAGAGTTACCAAAACACCGCTTTTTATTTTTGTAGCCTCGCCTTTTTCCTGGTAAGTAATTTTTATCATGCAGAACACCCTAACTGATAAAGCGGATGCTCCTATTATATACCGCCGAATCCCCAAACAAAAACTCCCCCGAGAGAGCAGGGAAGTTTTTGGATGAATCGCAAAACTACTGTTTCATTGGAGGGACAGATCCTGTATCAGCGGGGCGCGGTTTATAGAAATCTTTGTCGATACTCCGCTCAAAGCATGCCCGTCCTTCGGCATGCTCCCAGTTAGTTCCTTTGATTCCCTCAAAATATGGCTGGGCGATATTCGCATTCTGAAGGGAGGGACGACCAAACTCTGCACACAGAGAGAACATCTCTGGTCCTTTCACTTCATACTCATACGCAGTCTTGGTTTCGGGGTCCATTGGCACACGAAATCCACTAATATCGTCGTTGAGATCTACCAATGCGACTGGAAGCTTTTGTTTGTTTTGCCAATAATTCACAATCTGCCATTGGATGGTCTGCAAGTCAGCGACACGCTGTTCATCAAACCGACGTGCGCGTTGCTCGGTAGGAGAGCCGGCTACAAAGAATCCCTCAATAGCGACGACAGCGACGATGGCAATTACCAGATACCGAAACACCTTCACGCTACCGGAAGTATATTCTTTCAGCTCCGCGAAATAATGCCAGAATATAGCGCCAGCCACAAAAAGCACTACCAGAATCTTGAGCAAAAATCTTTTAGTAAGCTCTCCGTCCAAAAAATTATAGAGGAGTGTGACAAGATCGCCTAAGATAACCAACCCCGCCAAAAAAAGCGTAAAGTAGAGTAGCCACTTGCGAATACGGGTATCACGCTTTTCAGGATCAGCCACATACTCCTGTTGCAAAAACCTACTAGTAAATACAAACACTGGAAACAGCACTATCAAGCTAGAAAGTGCGAACCGTATCGACTGATAAATGCTCGTGAGTGCGTAGTACCCACCATCGAGAGCATCAAGTAAGGCTATATTAATATACTGGAATAAAAGCGTAGTCAAACTTACCGCGCTTGCGTAGAGTGCAATAATCGCCAAAAGATGCAAAAAGACATCCTTAGGGCCGGTCTTCTTATTGACAGGCTGTAAAACTTGTTGTGTATCCATACCTACAAGATACCACACCTTTCTAGATTCTTCAATCCCCCTAACGCTTTTGGCGTCTAAACCTCAAAAAATATTTTTGCTCCCAAGAAAACCCCGCCGCCGCCCTGTGCCCTCCCCCACCATATTTCATGGCAATCTGTGAGACATCCACATCCCCCAACGAACGCAGGGAGACTATCACTGACTTACCACGGCGCGACCAGATGATGCCGATCGGGCTACCCGCTTTGCAAAGCGCATTACCAATCTCAGAGGCGTGCACCGCGGAGTTGACCATACGACACTTGTACCCTGCAAACATCACGTCTTCAGCATTCTGAAGCGCGCGTTCAACTTGGACCGCTTTTTGTTTCAGGAGTAATGCGCCATCGCGTACTAGTATTTTGCGGTGTGTACTCGACTCGACATCTCGCTCAAGTTTTTTCCAAACATGGAAATCCTGTGGCAGAAGACTGATAACTGCCTGCAACTCTCGAGTATACGGCAACACGAACTTCCACAAATCCGAGTCCTCTATATGCCGGAGGAGTCGCGGGATCGCCTTGCCTGGATGAAAATGGGACCACGTGAGCATCGCACCCGAGTGTTTCAGATCAAATACATGCTCTGTCGCAAGAAGCACAGCTTCCTTGTTGCTGATATGGTGGTCGATAATCGTCAATGATTCAACTTTTTTAAGAACCGCGGGGATGATAGCAGGCGGGAAAGAGTAGTCAAGCGTATAGACCTCTTTGCCTTGAGCCAGTGCCGGGAGGACGGCATTATTAGGAGGCACCGGAATATACAAGGCACGCGCCCCAAACTTTTTCCATGCGGCGTATGCCGCGCCAAATCCGTCAGAGCATTCAGCGTGATACAGTATTGCAATACGTGGTAAGGTAGCCATAAAGAAATGCCACCGGACAATGTGCCCGGTGACCAAAAGAATACATTAGCGAGTAGAAAATTTCATCATGAGCACGGCACCGCTCGGATCCTTGATGGGCATATCCGATTCTTTGGCAAACTTTTTGTCCGCACCTGCATCCGCGTGGATCATTGCATAGTACACTTTGCCCGGCTCAGTTTTGCGAAGTAAGGTCATGGAGACATTACGGTTGTCCCCGGCGGGAAACCAGCCTGCACCCAAAATATTGCCCGGGGCGCCATTGCGATCTTCATGAATCACTACCCACGCCGGCTCGGCAAGTGTCACCATGCTTACCACCACGTCTCCCGCAGATTGCTCGTCAACCGCGATAGCATTGTCTCCCACAAGCACCGAACCCATAGTTTTTGAAGCGTCTCTGGATGAATCGGTTGGCTTATTGGAAAATGGTAGTGGCGGCAGATTTTCCATATCCGAGGTGTCCGATGGCGTCACACGATCATCGCCCGCCTTTGAACCCTCGGAACGAGAACCGATGAGAGAACTTACTCCAAAACCGAGCGCAAACGCGACCACACCGACTAAAATCATATACTTGTATTCTGCAACTTTTTCCATAGTCTTTTATGCCAGCTAGTAAAGTCCCCTAGTTTCTATTATCTTTATAGCTATGAATCGGGAAAAAATCAAAGTATTTCAAAAATCGATACGCACTTGGTATCGGCACCATGCTCCAAACCTCCCCTGGCGGACGACTAAAAACCCTTGGCACGTATTGGTTTCTGAAGTCATGCTTCAGCAGACGCAGATCCCGCGGGTACTCAAAAAATATCCAGAATTCTTGCGCCGATTCCCAACACCCCAAGCGCTCGCCAAAGCCCCTTGGGGTACCGTACTCAACTCATGGCAAGGCATGGGATACAACCGGAGAGCGAAATACTTACAAAATGCGGCGCATATCATCAGCACGGAGCACCACGGCATTGTTCCGCAAGGTACGGAGACACTTGATGCACTCCCCGGCATTGGTCCATATTCCGCACGCGCCATCGCTTGCTTTGCCTATAATAGGTGCGAGCCGTTCATTGAGACCAATATACGCCGCACGGTTATTCATACATTTTTCTCCCACAAAAAAAATATCCCCGATGTCGCCATTCTTCTCGTGCTCAAAAAAATAGAGCCGCGTACAAAAAACCGAGAATGGTACCTTGCTCTTATGGACTACGGCCGAGACGCTATTAAAAACGTCCCCAACCCAAACCGCAAGAGTAAGCACTATACTCGGCAATCACGCTTCGCCGGATCAGACCGATACATCCGCGGCAAAATCATACAACTGCTTATTGCAAACGGCAATCTGCCGCTTAAACGCGTACACCAAGAACTCCACGAAGACCCCCACCTCTCCAAACTCACCGCGCCCAAGACCAAAAATATCCTAGCAAGTCTTCTCAAAGAGAATATCATTAGACAAGAAGACCACAAATATTCTATTGACTAAAAAATATATGTATAGTAGTCTGCATCGAAACGAAACTTGAAAAGAGCATGAGAGGATGGACTGTGGCAAAAATGAAAAAACATATCGCCTCAGCTACCTAGATGTGGCATCCGAGTTGTCAGATGCTATTGTCGCGACCGCCGCACAAAAATACTTGCAAGGACAAGTACGCATTATCCGTTGGGTGATAGAACACAACGAAACGCGTCAGGCGTTTGATATCTCCGGCAAGTGTTTCCCCATACATGTACAGCATCTACTGATCCACTATGAAAATTGTTAGCATAGCTGATTATCTTCACCATTCCTTAGTCTAAACACAAAACCCCCGATCGCTCGATAGTTTTTTATTTTACAAAAAATTTTTGTACTACACACGCTTGGCTTTCCAGCGCTCCCAAGTAACAAGAAGTGGGCTGGCAATACATATCGAGGAGTACGTGCCAAATACGGTGCCGATAATAAGCGCAAGTGAAAAATACTTGGTCGAGTGACCACCAAAAAAGAAAAGGGTAAGCAACACAAGAAACAAGGTGAGCGAGGTATTGATAGAACGTACTATAGTCTCGTTGATACTGATACCCACCGTCTCTTCAAAGCTTGCCCCTTTACCGCGCCGCAAATTCTCGCGGATCCGGTCAAACACCACTATGGTGTCATGCACCGAAAAACCAAGAATAGTGAGCACCGCAGTGATAAACAACGCATCAATCTCCACGCCTTGGAAATGTCCGAGATAGGCAAAAAACCCGATCGGGATAATGACATCATGCAAAAGCGCCACAATCGCTACCAAGCCGTATTTCCATGAAGCAACCGGTCGAGAGACCTTGCGAAACACAAACGCAATGTAGAGCACAATCATAAGAATCACCAAGAAAAGCGCATAGGTCGCACGGCGCTTGAGCTCGCCACCGATAGTGGGTCCGATGGAGTCAAACCGCTTTTCTACAAAGCCAGCATTGGGATCGCGCTCACCCAGTGCCTGCAAGAGCTTCTGATGCGTCGCCTCATCGAGATCTCTCATGCGCAAAAACAATCCTTTGTCTCCTGTTTGTTGCATTTGCACCGAGCCAATATTAAGTGCTGCAATCTTTTGCTGGAGCTCTTCGGTCGTCGGGCGTGCATTTACAAACTCGAGCTCCATAAGAGACCCTCCGGTGAAATCAATACCGAGCTTGAGCCCCCACAGGGAAAGTGCACCAATACTCAAGACAAAGAGTAGGCCGGAAATGATGTAGGGTATTTTTCTGTATGCAACAATGTTCATAATACGCAATGATTATACGCCGAAAAGAAATTTTACTGCTCTGGACTCGCGCAGATTGAGCGCACGGAGGAACGTACGAGTAAGGGTAATTGCCGAGAACATGCTCACCAAAATACCAATACCAAGCGTCAGCGCGAATCCTTTGATAAGGCTCGTGCCGAACCAGAAAAGAATTACCGATGTAATCAAGCTTGATACGTTGGAGTCCCGAATAGAAAGCCAGGCGCGTGCAAATCCCTCATCGATCGAGCCACCAAGCGGCCGCCCGGCGCGCATCTCCTCTTTGAAACGCTCAAATATCAAAATATTAGCATCCACCGCCATGCCGATAGAAAGGATAAATCCGGCCATGCCCGCGGCAGTGAGTGTTATCGAAAAGAGCTTAAACACTGCAAGAGTAAGGATAGCGTACAAAAGGAGCGCTACCACCGCCACAAACCCCGGCAAGCGATACCAAAAAAGCATAAAAAGTGCAACCGCCAAAAGCCCATACATGCCTGCCGCCAAACTCCGCTCAAACTCTACCCTGCCGAGTGAGGCTTCTACCCGCTGTTGGGAAAGTAGCGAGATAGGCACCGGCAAAGCGCCCGAGTTGAAACGCTGTACCAATTGGCGCGCTTCATCTGCCGTAAAATCACCCGTAATCTGTGCCGAGCCGCCAGATATCTTCTCCCGCACCATAGGTGTGCTGATCGGCAATCCGTCCAGATAAATGGCAATAGGCTTGCCGACATTCTGTGCAGTAAGAGTCTCAAAGAGTTTGCCGCCCTCGTCATTGAATACAATACTCACTGTGGGACTGAATGAATTTTGATCAAATACCAGCTCGGCACGCTGTAAATATTTTCCCGTAAGATCTGTCGCAATATAATAGGCGTCTTCATTGAGTCGTTGATTATTTTTTTGTGCCTCCAAAATAGCATCGCGCTCGACCTCCGGACGCTCGGTTTTAAACTGCAAAAACGGCGTCTCGCCAATGAGCTGAATCGCCTGGTTAATATCATATACTCCGGCAAGCTCAACAATGAGACGCTGATCACTACCTACACGGTTGATCTGCACTAAAGGCTCGGCTACGCCAAAGGCGTTAACCCGGCGTTCAATCACATCGCGGAGCCCCTGCATGGATTCAGCAACCTGACCCGGCGGCAAGCTGGAAATATCTGCCCGGTACACAAGATGCGTCCCTCCCTGAAGGTCAAGACCCAAACGAAACTGCCGCACGGATAGGTGCGGCGCATGAATTTTGTCAGCAAGCTTGTTGTAATACTGCGGCAAATCAAAAAACCCGACCGCCATACCCACCAAAAGTATTATAATCGCAAGAATCCGCGCTTTCATACAGAAGTCTAGTCTTTTATCTCAATTCCCATACTACGTGCGGTGCCCGCGATAATATTGGCGGCCGCATCAACATCATTGGCGTTGAGATCCTCCATCTTACGCTCGGCGAGCTCACGAAGCTTGGCACGAGAAACATTGCCAACTTTATTGCGCAGAGGATTGCCTGCACCCTTTTCCACGCCAGCGGCTTTGCGCAATAAGTCTGATGCCGGCGGGGTTTTGAGCTTAAAATCAAATGTCCGGTCTTCATATATCGTAATCTCTACCGGAATAATGTCCGTCCCCTTATCTTGAGTCGCTTGGTTAAACTTGTTTACAAAGTCTCCGATATTGATACCTTTGGGTCCCAAAGCAGTACCCACGGGAGGAGCCGGGGTGGCTTTGGCAGCTTGAATCTGCAGTTTTACTATTTCTTTTACCTTTTTTGCCATGTATCCGCCTAAAATTCTTATTGTTACTAATACCGATTTCTATCAAACCTTGGCATAAAACTCAAGTACTGCAAGGTTGTACGTCCAGCCACCAAGAATTTTTGGTGGGTGAATTAGACCCTGCGCACCTGGAGAAAATCGAGCTCTACCGGCGTCTCGCGGCCAAATATTGAGACCATAACCTTGACCTTGCCGCGTTCCTCGTCGATTTCGCCCACTTTGCCTTCAAAGTCTTTAAATGGTCCGTCAGTAATTTTTACCGCATCACCGGGGGTCAAGTCAACCTTGTGCTTGGGTTCTGCTTCACCCATACGACCCATCAAAATATCTATCTCTTCTGCCGAAAGCGGCGTCGGGGTCGTACCTGAACCCACAAATCCAGTCACCCGTGGGGTATTACGGATCACATACCAAGAGTCGTCCGTCACAATCATCTCTACCAATACGTACCCGGGGTAGATCTTCTCCTCTACGGTACGGCGTTTGCCGCCCTTTATCTTTATCTTTTTTTCTGTAGGGACTAAGACATTAAAAATCTTGTCCTCCATACCCATAGACTCAATGCGCTGACGGAGATTGCGCGCCACCGCATCTTCATAGCCGGAATAGGTATGCACCGCGTACCAATTCCTGCCAAATTCCGATGTTTGCTTTGGCATGGTATCCTCCTAAATTTTTAGGCAATTACTAAGAATCTTGCGAACATGGGTGCGACCCCACCCAGTCTTGAGCCACTGCTCCCGAGTAAATGCATCTTGTTTGTTGATAAAAGCTTCATAATATACCAATACTAATGGTTTTCTATCCTTTGTTGAAGGCACTCCTCCAGCATTATGCAACGCAACTCTCTTCGGAAGATTGTGTGTGCACCCAATGTACAAATTGCCATCCTTTCTGCTACGCAAAATGTACACATAATGCATGCCTAAAAATTTTGGCGGATAAAATTAAAAAATAAATACTTCCAACAGGCGCACAAACCCAAAATCGAGCGCCCCCAAAAATAATGCGACTCCTACCGAAACGCTTACCACAAGTGCCGTAAAGCGCATGGTCTCGGCCCGAGATGGCCAGGTAACTCGCTTCATCTCTGTCTGTGTTTCCCGAAAATATGTACTGATTTTGTTGCTCATAATATTCGTTTGCCCTAAGAGAGCTATAGTTAATCTATTATATTTTATTGATTACGCCTCTATATTATATGAGATGGCATAATCTCCAAAATCTCTCACAGGGTAAACCATTTTTAAAAGGCCCGCAGGCCCTTATGGTCTGATACTACAAGGTTAAATCTTAGGTGTCAATAGCCCTTACACATCCAAATTCTTCACCGCACGGGCATGACCCTGGATGAATAGCTTGCGTGGAGCGACCTCGCTCCCCATCAGAATATCAAAGATATGATCTGCCGCGGCCGCATCCTGGATATTGACCTGGAGCATCATACGACGCGCCGGATCCATAGTCGTCTCCCAGAGCTGTCCGGGATTCATCTCTCCCAAACCTTTGTAACGCTGTATGGTAAATCCTTTGGTTGAAGTCTCTGCACCTGCCTCCTCGCCCACCTCCGATGCAGATGCCTCCTCATCCACCACATCTTCTACGTCCTTGCCTTTTTTAGCCGCGGACTTGGCGGCACGCTCTTCTTTGCGTGCCTGCAACTCTTTCAGGAGTTTGTCCTTCTCCGCTTCCGTATAGGCATAATGTGACTCTTTGGCGCGGCTCACCTTATAGAGCGGCGGTTGGGCAATATATAAAAATCCCGCATCAATAGCCGGTCGGAAGTAGCGATAAAAAAGTGTGAGAAGCAGGGTCCGGATATGCGCCCCGTCCACATCGGCATCGGTCATAATCACAATCTTATGGTACCGAAGCTTGTCGATATTAAACTCATCCGCAATTGCCGCGCCAAGCGCAATAATCAAAGCTTTCACTTCTTTGGAAGCAAGCATTTTATCCAAGCGTGCACGCTCTACGTTGAGGATCTTGCCCCGAAGCGGCAATATTGCCTGAAACCGCCGATCACGTGCCTGCTTGGCTGACCCGCCTGCAGAGTCTCCCTCTACGATGAATATCTCGGATTGTGTAGCGTCTTTGGACTGGCAATCGGCAAGTTTTCCGGGGAGTGCCAACCCCTCCAAAAGGCCCTTTCGCAAAATCGTGTCTTTGGCGGCCTTAGCGGCACGGCGAGCCTTGGAGGCGAGCACCACCTGCTCGCAGATCCCCCGCGCGTCCTGGGGATGCTCCTCCAAAAACGCCTGAAACGCATCGCTAAATCCCGTCTCGGTAGCGCCTCTCGCTTCGGGGTTGCCAAGCTTCGATTTGGTCTGCCCTTCGAACTGGGTCTCGGCAAGTTTGACCGAGATGACCGCAGTCAGCCCCTCACGCACGTCCTCGCCGATTAAATTTTCTTCGTCCTGCTTGAGATAATTGTTTTTACGCGCATAATCGTTGAGGATACGCGTGAGCGCGGTGCGAAAACCGGTCAGATGCATGCCTCCCTCCGGTGTATGGATATTGTTTGCAAAACTCATCTCGCGCGCCTGCAGATCATCCGTGTATTGGAGTGCGATCTCTACCAAAATACCGTTTACTTCTTTTTGGACATAAAAAATATTTTCGTGTTGGGGTGTAATATCCCGATTGAGATATTTCACATATGAGGCGATACCGCCCTCAAAATAAAACCCGTATGACTCGCCGGAGGTCGAGGAGCTCTCACGCTCGTCATGCACGACCATCTTGATGCCTTTGGTAAGATACACCTGCTGGCGCACCCGATCGAGTACCCGCTTCCAGTTAAAAGAAATTTCACTAAAAATTTGTGGATCAGGCTCAAAGGTCACAGTGGTACCGGAGGCACCGCACTTGCCGATTTTTTTGACTGCCGCCTTGGGCTTGCCACGTTCATACTCCTGCACATAGAGCCCGCCGTCTTTGCAGACCTCGGCCTTCATATATACGGAGAGCGCGTTAACCACAGATGCCCCTACGCCGTGGAGTCCTCCAGAGACCTTGTATGCTCCACCACCAAATTTACCTCCCGCGTGCAGGGTCGTCATAATGGTTTCCAGTGCGGACTTTTTGGTCTGCTTGTGGACATCCACCGGAATACCGCGACCGTCATCAGTGACTTTGACGCGGTTTTTGGGAAGCAGAGTAAGCGAGATATTTTTGGCGTGCCCCGCCATCGCCTCATCAATCGCATTGTCCACAATCTCCCAGATCAAATGATGTAGACCATCCGGACCGGTAGATCCGATATACATACCCGGGCGCTTGCGTACGGGCTCTAACCCCTCCAAAACAAAAATGTCTTTGGCACCGTAGTCTGAACCCTTCTTGTCTTTGTCGGAATCTTTGCTTGCCATGAAAAAATAAAAAGTCTTTAAAAAGTATTCATATTATAGCAAATCAGCGATGCGGATACTATTGACAAACTTACAAAAGTATTGGATGGAAATGATTGCCCTGCCTTGACGCAAGCCCAAAAACACAACACCCCCGACCATCTGGTCCGGGGTTATTTTTTTAAACTTAAACCTTACGCCTTACAACTTATACCTACTTTCTGACTTCCCACTCGAGATTCGCCTCAAGTGCTTGCGTAATTGAGTTCATGATCGTATCCACCTCCGTATCTTTGAGTGTGCGGTCCGGAGATTGGAATACCAGATGAAATGCGAGACTCTGTTTGCCATCAGGGAGTTCGCTCCCCTCGTAGATATCAAAAAGATCCGAATCCACAAGCAGTTTGCCCCCCGTATTCTCTATCACATCGGTCACCTCCTCCACGCGCACATCAAGCGGCACAAGTATGGCAAGATCACGCATCACGCTCGGATACTTGGATATCACAGCAAACTCTTTTTCTTTGCTGATATAATTTGCGAGTTTATCAAAATCTATCTCGGCGGCGGCAACCATAGCCTTGACCCCAAGCTCCTCCCGGACCACCGGATGCACCTCCCCTAAAACTCCCACAAGCTCCTCTCCTGCACGGATCGCCGCACGGCGAAACGGATGATACGGAGCATGCGCGTCCATGGCCTCGACCTCGTCAAACCAAACCTCCACACCCATACGTTCAAAATATGTAGCAAGTACGCCTTTGAGCTCATAGAAGAGATTTGCATCTTTGGCGCTTGAGCGCTCGGCCATAACCAAACCAAGATTATTAGTTTCCATATAGCCGTCTTTGGCAGAGGCCGGATGATAGGTCCTTCCCATCTCAAACACACGCACGGTTGGCTCGTGCTTGAGATTTTCGCGGACGTTGTGCAAAAGCCCCGGCAAAAGATACCGGCGCAGATAAGCAAACTCTCGGCGCGTAGGATTTTCAAGCTCCAGATATTTTTCCGATGATTCGTTGTACACTGCAATTTCAGACTCTCCGATAAACGAATAGTTGTACGCCTCCTCGAATCCCAAACCCGCAATAATATCTTTCGTCTCATCCATCCAGGTATGCGCAAGCTCAATCTCCGGCGGCACGAGCTCCCCAAGCGGATGCTTGGCAACAATATGTTCAAAGCCGTAGATCCTGCCTACCTCCTCTACTACATCCTCTTCCAATTGCACATCCACTCTATAAGTAGGCACGAGCACCGTCATGACGCTACGAGTGAGCTTGACCTCAAACCCGAGACGCTTCAAAATCGAGAGCATTTCGGTGTCTTTGATGTCCTCGCCCAAGACCGAGCGCACATAGTCTGTGCGCACCAATATACGCGCCGGGACTCTTCGCTTGGGATAAATATCAATCGGGATTTTGAGTACCTCCCCGCCCGCAATGTCTGCGATGAGTACCGCGACACGCTCCATGGCCTCGCTCGTAAGATTAGGATCCATGCCGACCGAGAATCGTGCGGAGGCATCGGTCTTGAGCTTGATACTTTGAGAGGTCATGCGAATAGTCGGCCCATCGAAAGTCGCGGCTTCCAAGACGATATCACGAGTAGATGCGGAGATCTCGGCGGATGCTCCTCCTTTGATACCCGCGATCGCGAGCGGGCGCTCGCTGTCTGCAATCACCATCATAGATTTACTCAACGCATACGTTACATCATCGAGTGCGTGGATTTTTTCACCATCACGCGCCATACGCACAACGATTTTGGAACTGGCTATTTTTTTAAGATCAAACGCATGCAAAGGCTGTCCCGTATCCAGCATGACATAGTTGGTAGCATCCACTATATTGTTGATTGAGCGGATGCCACACACCAAAAGCCGGTCTTTGAGCCATTTGGGAGATTCTTTGACTTTGACTCCGCGGATCACGCGTGCCGTGTAGCGCGGACAAAGCGGGGTTTTGACCTCTATTTTAAGGATATCCCTAGTGCGCACCTGCGATTCTTTGAGTTTTAGCGGCGCATCTTTGATAGACACTCCGAGTATCGCCGCAATCTCGCGCGCCAGACCCCTGTGCCCAGAGGCGTCTGCCATGCGATTGGGTAAAATCTTTACATCCAGCACAAAATCCTTGCCATGTTTTTCGATAGACTCCACCTCAAAGGCACGCATACTCAATACCTCCGCAAGTTTAGCGGGCTTGGGAAGTTTGGGGATATACGATTTGAGCCAGTTGTAGGAAAATTTCATATCTGTTTATTTCTACTTTTTAGTGCGTACCATATTTTTGAAATAACACTTGCAAATAGATACCATATGACTGTTTCCATAAGCAAAACCAATACCCAACCAAAAAGATTCGGCTCCGGGTAAGAAAACCTTCCTGAATTCCAGCTTCCTACTGATGAGCCTAAAATACTATGGAGTAATCTAAATAATAGGACAAATATCACATATACAGAAAATAACATCGGCGCAAAAAGTCCGCGAACAGTATCCAAACCTACTCCAATTTTCAAAAAATCCTCGACAAAACTAAGCACCATTGGCGCAACGAAAATCACTAGAAAAACAAGAAATACTACCCAAGTAACCTTTGTTGGTCGCAAAAAATCTTTCATAATTAAAATTGCCTCAAAAACCGGATATCATTTTGGTAAAACATACGGATGTCCGGGATTTTGTACTTCATCATCGCCACGCGATCGATCCCAAAGCCAAAGGCAAACCCCTGCCAGTCTTTGGGGTTGAGTCCCGCAGACTGAAATACTTTGGGGTGTACCATGCCCGCCCCTGCAATCTCCACCCAGCCCGTATGCTTGCATACCGAGCACCCATGTCCCCCGCATTGCACACAGCTCATATCTACCTCCGCACCCGGCTCTACAAACGGGAAATAGCTCGGCCGCAGACGAACTTTCATTTCTTTGCCAAAGAGTTTACCCAAAAATGTCTGCATGACTTGCTTGAAGTTAGCAAGTGAAATATCCCGCCCGACCATCAAGCCTTCGAGCTGATAAAACTGTATCTCGTGCGAGGCATCAGTCGCCTCGTAGCGAAATACCCTCCCTGGTGCGATAATCCGAAACGGCGGCGCATGTTTTTGAATGTAGCGGACTTGCACCGGCGAGGTATGAGTACGCAAGAGCAATCTTTGCGCTTTAGGATCACGTTTTGGATTCTTAATCCAAAACGTGTCCCACATGTCCCGAGCGGGATGATCTGCCGGGATATTGAGCGCGTCAAAATTATAAAACTCGGTCTCTACCTCCGGACCTTCCGCAACCGCAAACCCCATAGAGCCAAATATCCGCTCGATATCGCGGCGGATGATAGTCAGAGGATGCAATCCCCCTTTGTGATATCTTTTGCCGGGACGCGTAATATCAATGCGCTCAAGTTTCAACTTTTGCTCGTATTCTTCACGTTTGAGCGAGGCTGTACGCTCCGCCGCCAAAAGCTCAAGAAGTTTTCGCGTCTCATTGGCCTCGGCCCCCATGGTACGACGCTTATCCTCCGGCAAATCTTTGAGTGTTTTTAAAATCTGCGTGAGCTTACCCGAGCGCCCCAAATACGCGACCTCTGCGTCACGAAGGGCTTTCAGAGACCCGGCCTGTTTGATGGCGCGTTCGGCTTCGGCGCGCAAATCTTCGAGTGAATGCATACAGCCATGGTACTCAAAAAAAGCTTTTGTGGCAAAGATTTTTGTTTATGAATACATTGCATAAAAATGAAATTACATGTACAATATATAAGTTCTTGAAATATATCGCGGGGTGGAGGAGTGGGTGAAGTCTCCAGTGGAGAGTTCATCGTGAGGCTATCGAGGTCTGCTCTCCTGTCCCAAGAAATAATGTATCGCGGGGTGGAGGAGCAGTACCTCGTGAGGCTCATAACCTCAAGGCGCCGGTGCAATTCCGGCCCCCGCAACAAGTTTCAAAAGTCGCCCATCATGGCGGCTTTTGATTTTAAAAAGAAAAAGCTCACATATACTATGCGAGCTTACAAAATAGACCAGTCTTCCTAAAAAAATTTTGCAATTAATAAACTACAGCAATCCCCGCTTAGAAAGTACCTCCCGTATTCTCGGTCGAGAACATGCACGGATGAAATAACCTGTTCGATTACCCTCATTCACATAGATAGTGTCATCCCCCTCATCTGAATCTCTTATGAGATAGATCCGCCCACGCACCACCACCCACCGAGTATGTGGAAAAAGAGAGCTAAGATTTTCCTGCACTCCCAAGCCTGACTTTGATGAAACTAAAAACGAGATATCCAATTCCGACATCTCCAACGCTGATGCGCGCAGATTGTGCAAACGGCAGTTGCTAGTAATTTCGCCAATACGCCTCCCAGCTTGATTGTAGAGAAAACCTTGAATAGGCGGGATACTGATCTGCGAGAGAACAAAAGAAGCCATTGTTGCACCACCTTTCTTTGCAAATTACTGTTGTAAAATCTTCACTTATTATAATACAAAATATATATAATGTCAATATCACATGGTAATGTGCAGACCATCCCCGAGCTTCCCGCAAACCCAAAAAACTACTACTATATATTCATGACCACCAAAACAAAGTTCATACTTATAACACTTGTATTTGCGATACCAGTATTTTTGCTCGGGCATATCATCTGGCCACCGGCTCCCGGCCCCGGACCGACATCCGGTCAGCTTCCCTTTTTCGTCATTATGTCTGTGATAGAGTCATTGTCGCTTGGTGTGGGTGTTGCATTTATTACGCTTGGCCTCCCCTATCTTAAAAATGTGCCCGCCGAGTACCGGAGACGCGCCAACTGGTCATTTGCCACTATCACCTGGATGCTCATCTCCTGGTGGCCACATGACAATCTCCACATCCACATTGGCGAGGATTTTCAGAAACTCATCTACATCGAATACGGATTTCATTTTACCCTCATTGTCTCGGGCTTTATCCTTGCCGCAGCACTCTACACACTGCTCAAACAAAAAAATGGCGGATATAATCCCCTACCATTTCAAAAGACACAACCGTAGCACCGCCTATACTACGAGCTCCTCGGTCGGCACACGCAACCCCGCAATCGCAAAATAGGCGAGCATGGCGCCCACGAGCGTACACAAACGCGCGATGGCAGTCGCCCAGTCATACGTGAGACTTAGCTCATCCATGGTTCCTGCAAGTGCGAGCACCAAGAGTGAAAGGCCTGAAAGTAACTCAAAGCGCAAACGAGGATCTTCCAGACTTTGGCGCAAAGCAAACGTCCGCAACGAACGCACTAGACCATAGAGCACTATGCCAAATAACGGCGCAAACATTACCGTATATATAATGCGCGCAGGATGGTTCAAAGCCGCTTGGACGCTAAAATACGTTACTTGCATTGATTCAAACCCAAAACGAAACAACATAAACCAAAACGCCAAAGCGGCAATCGCATATACCCACATCACAAAACTCAACGCCCGCAGGGAATGGAATAATCTTCCCATGAGATGCCAGCAACCAAGCACTAGCGTGAGTCCAAGTATGGTTTGCGCAATGTAGAGCATCGCATACGCGCCATCGGTCCACACGAGCCAGACACAAAGATGATTAAGCCCCGTGAAAAATAATATCCCGCCGATAGAAAGCCAGAGGAGCGAGAAGCTCTGTGAGACTGATGAATGGAGTTTGTAATCCTGATTTTTGATATACAGCCAAAACTGGAGCACACCGAAAAAAGCTATCAGCCAGGATATAATCATTGTGAGCAAAAGTCCGGAAAGCATGGTGTCGCCTACGATATACTCCAGTGTAGCACACAGAAAGGTATTTTTTTCAGACATACACACCACACACGCATCCTTGAAAATGACACCAAAAGGCTCTATACTGTTTGTATTCAAAACGAGACACGGCTACGTAGCTCAGCGGTTAGAGCAGGGCTTTCATAAGGCCAAGGTCGGTGGTTCGATTCCACCCGTAGCCACAGCGCATGACAACCAAAAAAGAGAGACTGGAGACTCTCAAACAAGAACTTGAACAAAATAGAGCACTCCCGCTTTCCCAGACGGCCAACCTTGTCTTTGGTGAGGGGTCAGAAGATACCGCTGTCTTGTTTATCGGAGAGGCCCCCGGATTTCATGAGGACAAACAAGGGCG
>MHNR01000017.1:75956-83702 GCA_001819875.1 Candidatus Ryanbacteria bacterium RIFCSPHIGHO2_02_FULL_48_12
CACGAGAATCAGTCTATATTACGAACATCGTCAAGCGCCGCCCCCCGGAAAACCGCGACCCTCTGCCCGAAGAGATTGAGGCCTACAAACCCTACTTGGCCCGCCAAATAGAGATACTGGAGCCCAAACTCATCGCAACGCTTGGCCGATTCTCCATGAATTATTTTTTGCCGGAGGCTAAAATATCGCGCGATCATGGACGACTCACAAATGCGGGCGCATGGTTTGTCTATCCCCTCTACCACCCGGCGGCGGCTCTGCGTGCTACTGCAGTACTCGAGGACTTGCGCAAAGACTTTCAGCGCTTGCCGGAGATAGTCGAGCGGCTCTCGAGTCCCGAGATACCCCAAAGCCCAAAAGAACAAAAACCGGAGGCAAGTCAGACGCCATTGTTCTGACTTGAAAAATCCGCATAGAATGCTAGAATAGTGAAGTTCATTTGATAGTGTGTTTACGCAAATATATGCGGGCGTAGCTCAGCTGGTTAGAGCGCCGGCCTGTCACGCTGGAGGTCGTGGGTTCAAGTCCCATCGCCCGCGCATAAAGAAAAAACGGCATACATATATATGCCGTTTTGGTTTTAAGAGGTAAACACATGACGATAAGCGTATAAAAGTACGGCCTCGATACAGCAGTCTCGATATCCCATATCGCCCAGATTTTTTCTTAGACGATCCTGCTCATCTTTTTGAGATGGAGTACCGCCACCACCGAAGATCGTACCCAAGAGTGCACGTACCTTGCCCGAACGCTCCCGCTTGATAAACGTCTCTATCATTTCCGCAAGCTGTTGATGATCCTCAAGCGTACCTATGCGCTCCTCCCTGCGATGTATCTGAAAGAAAAATGACACCACCTCCTGACGGAATTTGTCAGCCGAAGACCCGGAAACTTCACCACGTTCTTCTATGCTCTTGAGAAATGATGTATCCGGCTGACGTTTTTCTTTTTTGCCAGCGCCGGCGTCCACCTCGACATCCGTTTTGTTTGTGTACGCCCCTGCGTGATCAAGATACCGGCCAAACAGTTCCGCTCGATACTCAACCGCTGTCTCTAGCCCAAGTATCGCCGTTACCAAATCCATCTCTACCGCTCTCCGATAACGATCCTCGGCTATCCCTGATTTTGTCTGCTTTGTCCGCTCTTGCAACTCTTCTCCGAGCAAATCCTTGAGGCGCTGTTTGGCTTCTGCGCCCACCACTGATGCATCATCACTCTTGATGCAAGCATGCGCCGAGGCAAGTATATCCCCGATACCCACACACGAGTTTTGCTGAATTGCGAGTCCATGCATACGCACCGAGAGCCGAGGTAATATGCCCATACGGCCTTCTTCCTGACTATTTCCCTCGGATTCGAATAACTGCCTACGGGTTACTGTAAGAACCGTACCCTTTCGCAAAACCTGCTCTCCCGCATGTAGACGAGCCTTGTCCCAAAGACTATTTTCTACCTTGGGACACCGGTCGTCCATCCGAGAGGCACACGAGAGAAGTGCCAGCGTCTCTTCAACATGAGGCATAAAATGCGCACTGCTCTGTGTACGCTCCCGCGCACGCTTTTGAAACAAACGCCGTTCGGCTAGCCAAGAGAGCGGCGCCCGAATCCCTACCGAATACAACCGATCACGAAGCTCCGTATGCTGATTGGTGAGCCCCACGGGGTTCGTATTGCCCACATGGACAAATACACAGTCCAGGTTTGCCCATGATATATGATCAGCCAGTGGCACTGCCCCATCCATTACTGCTTGCGCGATAAGACTTACAAACTCTGATGGCTGTTTATCGAGATCTGTCACAAACATGCCGCCGTTTGCCGCAAATAGCGCATTGTACCACTCATGGGGAAGCGCGCCGCCCTGCGCGGGAGGCGGGAGCTTGCCTTCACAATGGACAATCCCACACCCCGCCCGAAGAAGAAATGGCCGCCGCTCAACAGGTATCTGGCGCCAATTACCTGCGCAAGCAATTAACATACCTGCGCAATCCGCACAGGGCTCTCCCTCAAAATAGCCAAACCGATTATGCCAAACTCCTCGCTCTTCCTCCGGGACAAGGTATAGCCAATGACAATGGTGCCTACAGCGAAGTTTCTTCTCACGATCCCCCAGTTCCCCCACTGCGTAGTAGGCACCCTTGGCCATCAAACGTGCCAGATATCTCACAAACGAAGTCTTCCCGCATCCATGGCCGCCCCAAAGACAGAGAATTTGTTTTTTGGCGTCCCCTCCGCTCATCGCATCCATAAAGTATCTGCCAATTTCGGCAAGCTCCGCCTCCCAGTCAAAAAACTCCGGAGCAAACATTGGATAGTACTTATATGAGGTATCCCTATCGGCAAACAATCGCCGCGTATACGGATCATCTACTTCTGCAAGCGCCTTGGGCAATTTCCCGTCAGGCGTTTTTGAAAAAAAGCGCCAGACCGCCGCATGCCCGCGAATCGCCGGAGAGATATCTCCCGTGCGTATACAATAGTCATACAGCTCTCCCACGGTTTTTACACCCCCGAGAGAAATGTCAAGAGGCAAAACCCCTGACATCAAAGACCCGTTTTGAGGGTTGCCGCTATCCGATACTACAACAACACTATCATGCTCTGCCATACGTCTATCCTCCTTATTATCAAAGTGTACCATCGGCGTTATAGCAAAAAATCCTACCCCCTACAAGGACAGGATCGAGAGAGACATGGCAGAGGCACCTTACTGCTTGGCAGACTCGAACGCCTTGCCAAGCGCAAAAAGCGTCCCCTCATCAAATATCCGTCCCATAAGCTGAAGGCCGATAGGAAGTTTTTCCTTGGAAAATCCCGCTGGAATGGAGAGTGCCGGAACCCCTGCTAAATTTGCAGGCACCGTATAGATGTCTTCGAGGTACATAGAGAGTGGATCGTTTGTTTTTTCTCCAAAGCGAAATGCAGTCGTAGGGGTCGTCGGCGAGATAATCGCATCCACCCGTTCAAACACAGACTCAAAGTCTTTGCGTATCAACGCCCGGACTTTTTGGGCTTTGGTATAATACGCATCATAGTACCCGGCCGAGAGGACATAGCTTCCTAGGATAATTCTGCGTCGCGCCTCCGGACCAAACCCGCGCTCACGCGTTTTGGCATACACATCAAAAAGCTTATCGGCTGGCTCGGACAATCCGTACCGTATACCATCGAACCGTGCGAGATTGGCAGAGACTTCGGCGGGCATAAGCACATAATAGACACTCAAAGCATGCTCGGTATGCGGCAAGCTGACCTCTTCAATCGCGACTCCCTGATTTTGGAATATTTCAATAGCCGCTTCGATTGTTTGTTTTATCTCCGGATCCAGTCCTCCCACAAAATACTCCTTGGGAACACCCAGGCGCATTTGCTGTAGTGGTTTTGTTTCTTTCTCATATGCTCGTTCACTCGTAGTGGAATCCAATGGATCATGCCCGCGGATAGCATCAAACACTATTTCTGCATCCTCTACACTTCGGGTAATCGGTCCAATCTGGTCCAGCGAGGAGGCCATGGCGATAAGACCGCTTCGGGATACCGATCCATATGTGGGTTTTAGCCCCACCACACCGCACAAAGCGGCAGGCTGGCGGATGGACCCTCCCGTATCAGACCCGAGTGCGGCTAGACACTCAAAGGCGGCAACGGCTGCTGCGGACCCGCCGGAGGAGCCACCCGGCACACGCGATGTATCATGAGGATTTTTGGTAGCCCCAAATGCCGAGTTTTCCGTGGAAGATCCCATAGCAAACTCGTCCATATTGGTACGACCCACAAACAACGCTCCTTCTTTTTTGAGCCGCTCAATAACTGTAGCATCATACGATGCACGATAGGTCTCCAGCATACGGGAAGCGGCAGAGACGCGTTTGCCCTTTATGAGAATATTATCTTTGATGGCAAGCGGTATACCGGCAAGCATGGAGATATGGTCACCTTCGGCAATACGCGCGTCCAAAGCTAACGCCTCGGCAATCGCATCACCACCAAACACCTCAAGATACGCGTGGATATCAGCATCACGACTCTTGATAGCGCCCAACACACTCTCTGCCAAATCCTTGGCAGAGATTTGCTTCTCGGTCAGAAGCCCGTGCGCCTCTTTGATAGTGAGATTATTTAATTCCATACGGAGCGCGTTTTAACATACCCATCTTCGGATACCGGTGCGGCATTGAGAAGATCTTTTGGATTAGATCCTGGGACATGGAGCTCTGCCGCATCATCACGCATAATATTTTTGGCACCGGTGATACTTGCCAAAGGAGCCATCACCCCCGTCTCAACCTCCTCGAGTTTTTTTACATAGTCAAGAATGCGCCCGATATCTTCCTGAAACTTTTGCTCTTCATCTTTTGTAAGATGTATACGCGAGAGCTCGGCAAGTTTTGCGATAGTTTCGCGAGAAATCATATCCTCCACCTTATACCAAAAAACGTCGGGAGTAAACCTCCGGCGTACCATATATAGAGAGTGGGTTAGCGCCCCGGCGTCGGCTCGACAATATCAAGCTTGATGCTACTCGTGCGCACAATAGTACCTGAAGGATCCTGCGCACGGACCAAAACCACATATGACCCCGCCCGGGTACGAGCGCTAATACCTACTCGAAAACGTACTGGTGTATCTACGCCATATTCCTCCGACATGAGCGTGTCATCCGGCTCAAAGATAGGACTTATATCTTGCACCGTAATACGAGGGTCAACTGCAGTAATATTTGCGACGGAAAACTGAACAGGGTCGTGGAATCCTCCCGACGGACGCACTTTAAACCGTATCGGACTCGAAAAACTGGTGCCTGCCTCTGGGAAAGGCTGCAGCATGGTAATAATTTTAAAATCTGAACTGATGGTAAAATCGCCCTGTACACAGGTACCCGCAGACACCGATGTCTCCTCGGACATGGCCGATCCCACCGCATTAAACGCCTCTATCTTATACACGTACACCCCCGGGGCGCCCACATCTCTATCTGTGAAAGTTTCCGTATCCTCTCCGAGTGTAGCTACCACAGCAAACGAAGACTCTGATGCCCGGCGCCGATACACGCGAAACCCATCCTCATTGTACGCATTGTCTGTCCAATGAATAACGGCGCGTGTATCCTCGGGACTGCATATGTACAAAGCGGTAACATTGCTAGGCGGATGGGGAGCGGGGCGCTCCACAGAGAACTGAACTTGGCGTTCCAATTTATCGCTTGCCGCAAGTGCAAAGCTCATCGTACTTGCAAACCGAGGAAGTATATTGTTTTGACTGTCTGCAAACCGCCCCATAACGCGTCTCGACTCCGTGCCATGCAATACCCCAAAACTTACTCGCACCGCAAGCGTGTGTGATCCAGACTCTAACGCCAGAGGATCTACTGCGAGCCGTTTGACCGTAGCATGATCCATCTCCTCGTATATAATCCGGCGAGCCAACTGCGTAGACCCCTGGGTACGAAACAATACTGGCTCCCCATCTACCAGGACATCAAATCCAACATTTTGATGCAGATTATTGCATACTCCCATGATCTGCCCAATAATCACGTCAAACGTAAGAGAAATGGTGTCTCGTTGATCTACATTGAGGTTTTGAATGCTGACATTTTTGAGCTCTGACTGCAGAGCTTTGAGCGAGTCGTTTGACGTCCGAATATCCGGGATAAGATATAAGACCTGCGAAGAAAACGGATTTCGATACAATGGGCATGCAAGCGTGTAGGTAAGCGCCTGCGGAATATTTAAACTAGGAATGACAAGCTGTTCGCTCCCGATGGAGGGCTTGTTGCCAGACCACGCACCGGAAGCAATACAAGACGACCGCTCTCCGGTAATGGACCACTCGGCGCCATAACTTACTCCCTCCGATACTCCCTTTATAAAAAACGTATCTTTTGTGTGCCCATCCCCCGCTCCATTATTGGGAACGATATCAAAAGATGGCGGCACCGCTGCATCCGCCCATCCGGCAAAAATCATCATGCCTGCTACTGGCATTGAAATAAAAGCTACAGTAAAAAGCGTGCTATATGTTTTCATGTTTACGACGAGAAACTCCCGCTACGTATAAAATCCCCAGCATGAGGATGCCCACAGTTAAGAGGATGAGTCTGGTTGACTGCTGGGAGCTACTCTTGACTTGTGCTACGGCCAAAGGCGTTCCAGAAACCACCGCAGAACTCAATACTTTGCCGTCACTTACTATCTGCAGAGTAAGCTCTGGACTAGTGCATCCATTTGTGCGTATAGAGACTTTTTTCGTTTGGAGATCAGGCGTGCTTGCTGAAGCGAGGTTGTACTGCTCTCTAGCACACAAGACGCCTTTATCGCCCCGCATTGCGCGCGCCTCAACGACAAGTGCCGCGCGAGACAACGGCGTACCCTGCACTCTTCCCTCCTCACGAGTTGGCGATTCTTCCCAAAATAAATCAGGAGATGCATAATAGGAAACGGTAAGATCAATCTGCGATTTGCCACCATCGAGGTAAGTTTCTTTATCTACTGACCAGGAGCTGATACGTGCGGCTTCACCTTGTATTGTCCACCGAAGCGGTGCCAATGCAGAAAGTCTATCATCTGGGTTTTCAACGCTCACAAACTGCATCGCCGCCTCATATACCTGCGGTTTTATTTTGCTAGGTAACGCTATAGAAATCTCCCGTTCCTCTCCCGGCGCAAAATTATAAATCTCCCCGAGTATGACTTCCGGCTCATGCAGGTAGTAGCCAAATGCGGCAAACTCATTTACCCGCAAACGGAGCTGCCCGGCGACCCGCGCATGTGCAGTATTTTTTACGGTGCAGAGTGCTGTCGGTGCAGTCCCCGCTGGATATGGTGGAGCTTCTTGCGGATCAAAAAGCGTACGCTCAAATGAACTTGGCGCATGCACCATCTTGCAGTGTTTTTGAGAAACATCCAAAAAATACCCATCACCCTTGACCCCAATTTTACTCATAGCACCCGCAAGTACCGAGCCATCCGGCGCCAATATCTGCATAAAGAGCTCGTACTCTCCCGAGTCAAGATGGCTCGAAAGATAAAACGAAAAATCAATTTGTTTTTTTTGCCCAGCCAAGATATTGAGACTAGTACTCTCCTCGGTCCAGATATGTACTGGAGCTCCTATGATAAGCGCGCCGTCTTCCATCGTCTCTTTTGCGGGAGCCTGCACGATCATGCGAGGGAAGACGTCCAAAGCCACGCCCGACACATTACGCACCTGTACGGATGCTTCCACCCGCCCGTCACGCCAAACAGGAGAGAAATCGGTCACCACAACTTTTTGTTGCGGTGCCATATCCGCCACAGCGGACACCGAAACCACGCCGACACAGAGAAAAACAGCCGCGCCCGTTGCGATGCCACATGTATGCGAGAATATATTTTTCATATTTACCTGCTAGAATTTGTGCCGGACAACACATCCGCCCGTTGAATATCGGCCTGATACCCAAACAAACTTTCATCACGAGCAAAAAGATATGTTAAGAAGAGCATCACCACTAAAACGAAAACCACAAGACTCGTATCCTGTTCTGAAGCTGATCGTTTTGACGTAATGCGTATATCCTTCACCAATCCAGTATATCACATCAACCGCGAGTAGCTGCTGCGTTATCCACAAAAATAGAGCAAACGGGAATCTACCTTTGGGGAGTCGGATTGACCACATCGAGCTTAATATCCATAACTTTGTCTGCGATTACGTCATCTTCATCATGTGCCCGGATTTTGAGGATGTATCTACCGGGCACCG
>MHNR01000018.1 GCA_001819875.1 Candidatus Ryanbacteria bacterium RIFCSPHIGHO2_02_FULL_48_12
CTGCAACATCTACGTTTGCAGGTGGTCTCTCTATCTCTGCAGGAGGACTCAACTTTGCACTGCCGTCATGCGGTCTCCTTACTACCGACTCTGGTGGCGGGGTTGTCTGTTCTTCGGCCGCCACTCCCATTACCAGTCTCAATGGCCTTACTGCCGCTACCCAGACCTTCTCGGTCACCAACAATGATCCCTTAATCGGTCTTGCTATTAGCTCTTCAGTCTCTACCCATACTTTTACCCTCACCGCATCGAGCTCTCCCACCTTTGGCTACCTCACCGCTACCTCTACGACTGCCTCCTCAACCTTCAATGGAGGACTCAAAGCCTTCACCTCGGGTATCTCCTCCACCCATGGTCTAACTCTTACCGGTGGGATCCTACGTTCTGCCGGTGAGCTTGTGGTGTCAGCTTCCGCTACCAGTACATTTACCAATGGCATATCCGCTGGTACCTCGGGACTCTCTTCATCAGGGGGCTTTACCTTAACCGGTGGCATCATCCGTAGCTCTGGCATCATCAACCTTACGGGATCTGCAACATCTACGTTTGCAGGCGGTCTCTCCATCTCCGCAGGAGGACTCAACTTTGCACTACCATCATGTAATACCTCAAGTGCTCTTACCACTGATGCAGGTGGCGGGGTAGTATGTGGAGCGATCACGGCATCGAATGTCTCGGGATGGACGGATGGGGGTATCTTGGTTTCTCTTACCACCCCGGGAGATCAAGTTTTGGTAGGCACGAGTACCAACGCCTATGATGTTACCGGCATTGGATCAACTAATCTCACCATCCAAGCTACCTCTACCATCGGTTTACCTTTGGCCATCCGCAAGTTCCCGGGGCAAACTACTGATCTTCTCCGTATCGTAGATGAAGATGTCTCTGACCCTATTACCTTCCTCTCGGTATCATCATCTGGTGTGCTTGCTATCTCCGAGGCAGGAACTGCTACTACTACGATTCGTGGTGCATCGGCTACCTCAACATTCGCCGGTGGACTTTCGGCAACGAGTCTTGCCTCTACCGGTGGCTTTACCCTCACTGGTGGCCTCTTCCGCAGTACCAAAGAGTTAGTAGTCTCAAGTACTGCCACCTCATCCTTCACCGGTGGTATCAGTGCCGCCTCACTATCCTCCACCAATGGTCTTACCCTTACCGGTGGCATCATCCGTAGCTCTGGCATCATCAACCTTACGGGATCTGCAACATCTACGTTTGCAGGTGGTCTCTCTATCTCTGCAGGAGGACTCAACTTTGCACTGCCGTCATGTAATACCTCAAGTGCTCTTACCACTGATGCAGGTGGTGGAGTAGTGTGTGGGGCAATATCAGCCTCCAATGTATCCGGGTGGACGGATGATGGCACGGTAGTACGACTTACTACTGCTGCAGACTTGGTAGGTATCGGTACAACCACCCCATGGAGGTCATCTGCGTTGGCTGTGGAGCTTAGTGGAGCAAATCCAGCATTTGTAATAGGGGACTCTGGTACCTCTACTCCTCTATTTTATATAAATGGAGGTGGCAGGATTGGTATCGGCACCTCCACGCCACAACATAAA
Source organism: Candidatus Ryanbacteria bacterium RIFCSPHIGHO2_02_FULL_48_12 (assembly GCA_001819875.1). Taxonomy (GTDB): domain Bacteria; phylum Patescibacteriota; class Minisyncoccia; order Ryanbacterales; family 2-02-FULL-48-12; genus 2-02-FULL-48-12. The sequence goes on from MHNR01000018.1 coordinate 1,566, forward strand.
TTGACCCTTGCCGGTGGATCATTCTCTCAATCGCCTGCTACGACCACCATGAAGCTTGTGGGATCGCTGGGAGTGGGCGGGACGCCGACATCGGTATTTGTCTCCGGCAGGTTTGCGTATGTGGTAGATCAAACGACTGATGATCTGAAAATCATTGATGTTACCAACCCGGCAAGCCCCGCGCTTATAAAAGCATTCAATCTAGGCGCAGTGACGGATCCTACATCGGTATTTGTCTCCGGCAGATATGCCTATGTAGTGGATGCGTTTGTTAACGATCTTAAGATTATTGATATTTCAAATCCAGGATCACCGGTGCGGCTCTCTTCTTTGACTATGGGTGGTGCACCACAAAAGGTTGTGGTCTTAGGAAAATATGCCTACGTTATAGATTCTACTTCCAGCGACTTAAAAATAATTGATGTATCTCATCCGACAGCACCCGTTGTCGTGGGTACTCTCGCACTTACGGCAATACTACAAGACCTCACCGTCGCTGGCCGATATGCCTACATTACTACAAACGGTTCAGACGATTTAAAGGTTATAGATATTTCTAACCCACACGCTCCCAAAGTAGCAGGTGCGCTTGGTATCGGTACAAGTCCGCACTCCCTGGCTGTTTCCGGGAGATACGCGTATGTTACCGATCAAGCTTCAGATGATTTAAAGGTTATAGATATTTCTAACCCACACAGCCTTTCTACTGTAGGGTCTGTTGCCTTGGGTGCCGTGCCGCGTTCAGTATTTATCTCCGGCAGATATGCGTATGTAATAGAGGGATCGCCTGATTCTTTCATTAAAACAATTGACGTCTCCAGCCCAACGGCACCGCATGTTATCGATGCGCTCCATGTAGGGACTAATCCGCGTAACCTGTATGTTGCTGGCCGGTATGCATATGTCGTAGATTCTACCTCGGATGATTTTAGAGTCATAGATATTTCTGGCCTAGAGGCGACATCTGCCATAGTCCACTCTCTGGAGGCCGGTTCGTTTCAGGTGCGGGAATCGGCATCCATAGCGAATATGCTTAGCGTTGGCGGGAGCTTAAATATAGGATCGGGCGGCTTCCTGTCGGGAGGGCCGGGCATATTCAGTTCTTTTTCTACATCTTCTTTAAGCTCAACGCTTGCTGACGCATCGGCCCTAGCCGCTTCGGTCACCGATAGCAATAGTTCCTCAATTATTGATGTATTACGCATAGGGCACCTTGCTAGCTCAACAGCATCTAATAATATTGGCACGGGCCTTCTCTTCCAAGCAGAGGATTCCTCCGGCAACGCTACTTCTACAGCTCGCATAGCAAGCATCCTCACCAATGTATCCGCAACAACACCGACGTCGGATCTTACATTTTCTCTAAAAAATAGATCCGGCTTGCTTAGTGAGTATGCTCGTCTCAATAATGCTGGCTACTTCGGCATCTCCTCTACCACCCCCGCCCAACGCTTGAGTGTAAACGGCCGGGCCTTCTTTGACTCTGCAGAAATTCGCTACGCAAGTTCAACCGCGCAACGGCTTACGTTCAACTATCAAAAATCAGCTACCTCTACGGTGGTAGCCTCTGCGGGGTCTTGGACCATCTCTACCACTACTGCCGCAGGTACCAAACCCATCTTCTCTGTTAATGGTCAAACGGGAGCAATTAATACGGGCATAAATGCTACTTCAACATTTGCTGGTGGTATCTTCGCCAACGCCCTCCAAACTAACCTCCCATCTTGCGATTCTTTGGATACCAATGCATCAGGAGCCATCATTTGCGGTACTGACTCTACTGGATCAGCAACATTCCCATTTACCCCTAACACCTGGGGAAACTCCACGACCACCACGCTTGGATTCCTCAATGGCTTCATTGCCAATGGAGCCTCCTCAACTATTGCTGGTAACCTTCGCATTACCGATGGAGAGCTCTTTGCTTCTTCTACTGCACTCTTTGATTCAGGATTGGTGGCCAATGCCTCTTCTACCTTCAGTGCAGGACTACGGGTAGACTCACTGGCGAACCTCATGGGAGGTCTGCTCTCTTCAGCATCTTCAACCTTCAACAGTGCACTCTTTGTTACCGATGGTTTCTACGCCTCCAGTACGATACAGACTGGAGGACACTTCAGAGCATATGGTACTGCAACCTCTACCTTTACCGCAGGTCTCGCTCTTGGTACCGGTGGTCTCTCTTCCACCAATGGCATCACCCTTACCGGTGGCATCATCCGTAGCTCTGGCATCATCAACCTTACGGGATCTGCAACATCTACGTTTGCAGGTGGTTTGAATGTGAGCGCAGGAGGACTCAACTTTGCACTACCATCATGTAATACCTCAAGTGCTCTTACCACTGATGCAGGTGGTGGAGTAGTGTGTGGGGCAATATCAGCCTCCAATGTATCCGGGTGGACGGATGGCGGTATTGAGGTAGAGCTCCAGAATGCAGGAGATCTCGTCCTCATTGGTACCACCACCAATCCGTATGACCTCACTGGCATTGGATCAACTAATCTCACCATCCAAGCTACTTCCACCATTGGACTCCCGCTTGCTATCCGTAAGTTCCCGGGGCAAACTACTGATCTTCTCCGTATCGTAGATGAAGATGTCTCTGACCCTATTACCTTCCTTTCGGTCTCTGCATCAGGAGTACTTGCTATCAGTGAAGCAGGAACTGCTACTACTACGATTCGTGGTGCTCTCGCTACCTCGACATTCGCGGGAGGAGGATCATTCACTACGGGCGGTCTCTCCACCAGTGGTGGCTTTACCCTCACTGGTGGACTCTTTCGCTCTACAGAAGAACTCGTAGTATCTTCTTCCGCTACCTCCACCTTTACTGGTGGGATATATGCTAATGATCTGCGCACCAACCTCCCATCTTGCGATTCTTTGGATACAGATGCATCAGGAGCCATTATTTGCGGTACTGACTCTACTGGATCAGCAACATTCCCATTTACCCCTAATACCTGGGGTAACTCCACGAGTACCACCCTTGGGTTTTTGAATGGGTTTATAAGTTCTGCTTCATCTAGTATCTCTGGTGCAGATTTGAGCATTATAGGAGGAAAACTTGGAGTCGGTACTACCAGTCCTTATGCAGATATTTCTATTAAAGGAAGTGCGTCCAACCGGCCGTTATTTGCACTCCGTCCTTCAAATACTCTTGCCTCCACTACACCCGCATTTGTGCTTTTGCACTCCGATGGAACATCTGCTATTGAGATGCGAACGGGAGGTATCGGACAATTTAATACGTTTGTTGGGGTAGGCGTGGGTACTTCTACGGTCACTGGTGGACTCAAGAATACTGCCCTTGGGTACCAGGCTTTCCAATCTAATACGACAGCAGATTTTAATACGGCGGTAGGATATCAGGCGTTATTTAAGAACAGTACCGGTAGTGGTAATAGCGCATTTGGTTCAAGTGCTTTGTTTGCCAACACTACAGGTGCCAACAACAGTGCATTTGGTTCAAGTGCTTTAAACGTCAATACTACGGGCAGTAGTAATAGTGTATTTGGTTCAAGTGCTTTGTCTGCCAATACCACAGGAGGGGGTAATAGCGCATTTGGTGATATTGCTTTGGTCTCCAATACTACCGGCGCTAAAAACAGCGCGTTTGGGTCTAACGCGCTCGATAGCAACACCACCGGCTCTTCGAATACTGCGTTTGGCTACTTTGCAGGTTCATCTGTGCTCAACGGTGGGGGAAATGTATTTCTGGGATACCAGGCAGGAGACAATATAACTAGTGCCTCCTCTTCTATCATTATTGGCTATGACATTAATGCTCCTTCTGCCACTGCCAATAATCAGCTCAACATTGGTAACCTTATTTTTGGCACCAGTCTTGATGGTACCGGAAGTACGATCAGTTCTGGCTTTATCGGTATCGGCACCACCACCCCCGCTCAACGATTGAGTGTCAACGGCCGCTCCTTCTTTGACTCTGCAGAGATTCGCTATGCTTCATCTTCTGCTCAACGATTGACATTTAATTATCAAACATCTGCGACAAGCACTGTTGCAAACAATGTTAAAAATGTCTGGAGTATCGGTACCACTACCACGGTGACTCCGATATTCTCCATCGATGCAAAACAGCGCAATCTCGATCTTGCGCGTATCGGTATCGGCACCTCCTCGCCCGCGGCCAATCTCCATATCAATGGCAGTATGTATCTCTTGGGCGGATCGGGAGATGCAAACAATAGCGGGGCCCTTGCCGCAGGGGATGCCACATCGATCGCTTCTTATGTGGGCACGGGTGGGTATCTCGACATGGAAGGGTATGCGGCGGCGGATATTAACGGTGATGGGAGGGTAAATCTTCTAGACTCTGATATTGTTGCTACTGTCGTTGCCGGTACTATCTCTCTGAAAGACGCGCATATTAAGTATAAGCACCAGGCTGATGCTCTTATCTATCCGCGGCTTGATAAGAGCCTTGAGATAAATGCGAGTGTCCTTACCATGGGCACCTCTTCTTCGCGGCGGCTCAATATTAATTACAATAGTCCAGCCACGAGTACCATACTTGCCAGCGAGCACAACTCCTGGACGATAGGCACCTCCACCGGAGGGCAGCCCATTTTCCGCATTGATACCAAAGATTCAAAAGCCACTACCAGTATCAACGGCGGTTTCCAAGTCGAACGCGACTTCTTCTTTATGCCCAATGGTCGCTTGGGTATCGGTACTACCTCGCCCGCGGCCCAGCTCTCGATAGATAAGTTTAGCGGACTCTCCTCATCAACCCCTAATGTTTTGGGTATTGATGAACAGCTAAAGGTAGGTCTCTCTGGAGACGGCACGATGTATGGCAATCGTATGTATATTGTAAATGCTCCGACTGGGCACTCTAATACATTAGTGGGACAAATCATTCGCGTGCAAGACAGTACGACGCTTGCCAATACGGTACGGGGTCTCGAAGTCCAAGCCCATCAAGGTACCAATACCTTGGGTGAGAATACGGGAGTATCTGCATTTGGCCGGACATTTGGCGTCAAAGGTATTACCACGGGAGATGCAGGTGCGACGTTTATCCCCGCCGGTGTCTATGGGGAGACACGGGGTACCACCCAGGGTAATGCTATACGCGCATTTTCCAATACGATCACTACCGCACAACTTGCGGATCTCTATCAAGACACCTCTACATTTTCAGGGACGGCATTGCGCGCCACGATGGCGGCGGGATCGGGAACATTCACCGGTAAGTTTGTGAGTCTCCTCAACAACAGTAAAGAGGTTTGGAAGATTGGGTCTACCGGAAGTACTACAGTCGGTACCTCCACTCAATACTGGAGCCTTACGGTACAGGGAGGTGTATGTATTACCTCGGGTACCAAATGTCCGACCGCAGAGGTAAATGGAGGACTCCGAGTAGATACCGCAGGGGTAGCCGCAGGTGATGATCCAGGGGATGTCTTTGATGTTGCCGAGCGCTATCCGGCATCCGAGGCGATGGAGGCAGGGGATATTGTCATGATTGATACCTCTACGAGCACCAAAGCGTTGGTCACCAAGGCGCTTGCGTCAACTTCTACGCCGCCAAGTCTTATCGGTATCGTCTCCACGCGCCCAGCGCTTGCGATCAATGGATCAGACATTGTGCTTGCTCCGGGGTTTGATGCCACGAGTACCAAGCCTCTCGTGGCATTGGTAGGGCGCGTACCGGTCAAGATTTCTATGGAAAATGGCGAGATCAAAAAAGGTGATCGCGTGACCGCTTCTAGTATTCTTGGCGTAGGACGCAGGGCCAAAGACGGTGAGGCTACGGTAGGTTTTGCACTTGAGGACTACTCTACCACTACAGCCGATGCTATCGGCAAGGTTCTCGTATTTGTAAATCTCGGGCATGCGACACTTGACCCCGAGATTGTAGCTGGCACCACCAATACCGCAAGCAGTACGCTCGACCAGATGAGTGGGGCGTACAAACCAGTCGAGGGCTCTATGGATCTTGCCCAAAAAGATATCTACAACATTCGAGGCATACTCTCTGCAAATGGTACTTGGCAGATTGATCAAGATGGACACCTCAAGCTTGCCTCGATCGAAGCAGAAAGCGTCAAGACCCAGAAACTCGAGGTCGGATCAAGTGACAAACCGTTTGGCGCAACACTCTACGATACCCAAGGAGGGACGCCGTATTGCGTCTACATAAGCGGTGGCCAGCTCCAAACAGTCTCTGGGACTTGTGATGTCAACGCTTCGGCTATCTTTGGCGGACAGACGCCAACACCCACTCCATCTTCTGATGAGACTCCTACCGTGCCACCTTCTAGCGAGACGTCTGGGACGAGCAGTGCAGGTATCGAGAATACAGTACCTGCGAGCGAGACACCATCAAGCACAGAGCCTACTGATACGATGCCAACATCCGACACGACAGTCTCCACGCCGCCGGATACTGCTACACCAGACCCGGCTCCTTCGGTAAGTGATCCTCCCGCACCTGCACCCGAGCCAGAGGCCTCAACTCCCGCGAGTAGTAGTACCTCGGGGACGGATGCCGCTACTACCGAGACACCCCCTCCAGTTCCCGAAATAACTCCTACTCCTCTGTCTGTAATTGAAACTGCTCCTATTCTCCAACCAGAAACTTCTCCCACGCCAAGCGAACAATAAAATCCTATGATTACCGTAAAACAAATTATTTCCAAAAAATTTCATAAGATGTTGCGCATGCAATACAAGATGCTCCATAAGATGGTGTGTGTTTGGTGGCGTCTTATCCTGCGTTCTTTGCGATTGGGCAAAAACCGGGTGCAGATGTTTTTGTACAAAAATTGGCGGATGGCAAAAAAATATCTCCGGCCATATCTACGGCTCACTCGGAAGAAGATGCTCTATGTATCTCATAAAAGTATGCCTTGGTTTAAGAAACACAGAGAATACATATATCAGGCTCTACAAGTGTATCTAAAGCCTCTCGGTCTTCGGCGAAACGTTCCCTACGCGGCTCGATTTGTCCTGGTGTTTTCTCTGGTGCTTATCCTTGCATTTGGCAACATCCTCCCCAATATCTCATTTTGGCTGGGAGACAAAAAAATAGAGACTGGGCCCAAAGTAGCACATGCAGTGGGCGAGGCGCTCTCCCAAGCTCACTTTGGCTGGCGAGCCAACAACGGTAGCGAGGACTGGTGGAACTTGGACTTCAAGAACAGGCGCAAGATTACTTTTGACAACACGCCCGCAGGAGAAAACCTTACCAACTTTCCTATGCCTATTAAACTCACTGCAGATGCCAATGACGAATGGAGCGCCGCGAACATTGACTACTCAAAGACCAAAGATCATGGGTTTGATGTGCGCTTTGTAGACTCAAGCGGCAACATGCTCAAACACGAAATAGAAAACTGGGATGAAACCAGCACTTCAACTGCATGGGTGAAAGTCCCTACGCTTACCGGTACATCTACCACCGACTACATATATATGTACTACAACAACACGGCTACCACGACTTCGGGGGCGGCTACGAGCAGTGTGTGGAGCAATAGTTATACGGGTGTGTATCATCTTACTGCCACTTCAACGGCGGCAAGAAAATGGGATGACTCTAGCGAGGTTACGGGTACGTTGAGCGTAACCAATGCCAACAATAGTGGTGTTACCATCAATGCCACTGCCTTGCTTGGTAAAGGCGTTACCTTTGGCGGGACGGATGCAGATTACATGTCCAAAGCCACTGCCGCGTTTTCAAGCCCACCAGGGACGATTTGCTCTGTGTATAAAAGTGCTTCCACACTTAACACTCAAGGCCTTGCCTCCGTCGGAGGTGCAGACGCCGCATACCATGGCATCATGCTAGATGGCGGAGTGGCTGGAGATCCGGATATTGCGGAGACAAGAAGTGGTGGCACATCAGCCAAAGCGACTACGGCAAATGGCACTACGGTCGGCAAATGGCAATATGTTTGCGGTACATGGACTACGAGTGCACAGCGTAACGCCATACTGAATGCGGGAGCTCCCGTTGCCAACACCACGAATCTTTCTCCTACGGTAACGGGGACGGGTATTGGTCTATTGTTTGATGGAGTCCCTGGATCTCCAGCCAACGGCACGATAGATGAAGTACGTTACTCCAACGTCGCCCGCACCGCCGACTGGATCCAGGCAGAGTACCGCTATGGTTTTGCAAGTTCCACCACCCATGAGTTCGCTACAGAAGAAGCTTTTGACTCCACGGCCTCATTCCTGGCATCTGAAGATGTAGCTATCACGGGCCAGAGTACGGCAAGTACCACACGCTTGCGCGTTATGATGGATGAAACTGCGGGTGTTGCCACCACCACAACCTACCAGCTTGAGTATGCTACTTCTACTATTGTGGGCTATACCGCGTGCTCTGCGCTTTCCACCTGGTATCCGGTAGATAAAACAAGTTCTTCCACCTCTGTTACTTGGAAGATGTCTCCAACAGCCGCGTTCGCTCATAGGGACTCTTCCTCTAACTTCTCGGGCAGTTTAACTGATCCTACCGGGTCATTCACAGCATCCGAACTGCTGGATAGAGCCGCCACTACCTCTCCTATAACACTCTCTGCAGGAAACTTCACCGAGCTAGAGTGGGCTATTCAGGCAGGAGCAGATGCCGATGGCGATTCGTACTGTTTCCGAGTTACGAATGCGGATGATGCAACCAACATTACCTACGCAAAGTACCCGCGGGTGAGTATGGCGACGAGTAGTCAAACTCTTACCCAAAATCAATTTCGTATCTATCAAAATGCTGACCAACTTACCCCTACAACTGCCTGGGATTCCTTGGCGGTAAATGAATCTATCAGTAGCTCCAAACAACGTATACGGACTGGCGATTTTTTTCGGCTCCGTATGAATATTACCATTTCGGCTAGCGCACTCTCTGCATCATCGCAAGCATTTACGCTTCAATATGCACCGCTTCCCTCTGGGACATGCGCGACGCTTGCCGCAAGCGCCTGGGTCAATCTAGGTAGTCCGGGACACCCACAGACCGCATTTCGTCTCAAGGACAACTCATTTGGCGCTAGTCAAGCAGTTACCACTTTACTATTGTCTGCCTCGGATGTGGCAGGACTCTATTCCGAAGTCAACCCATCTACGACAAATCCAAACTCTGTTGCCGTGGGACAAGACGTAGAGTACGACTGGCCCATAGAATATTCTTCGAGTGCTTATTCGGATACAACTTTTTGCTTCCGTATGGTCAAATCTAGTGCTACGGTACTTGATACGTATACGAACTACCCACAAGTGCTCATAGCTATTTTGGGCGGCGGGTCGGAAGCAGGTGGGGGCGCGCCATCAGGTGCTGGTCAGCAAGGCGGGGGCGGGTTTGGTGGCGGGTCGGAGGTGTTTTTGTGGGGTGGCTGGATGATGTTTGCCAATCTCTTTATGCAGTTGTTTGGGTTTATGCAATAATCCTACTAGTCTGTTTATGAAAAAAATCTTGGCACTGCTGGTGGTAGTGGTAGTAGTCTCTTTTGGAGGGTATCAACTATACTATAGATATGCGCCTAGCATCCCGGATGATATATCGGAGGATGCCCGCAATACCCGGGACGATGAGTCCGCAACAAGATTATTTGCGAGTGACAAGTATGGGTTTGCCCTTGAGTACCCGCGCGATCTTGCCACCTCATCATTCCAGGAGATAGAGGAGACGATGACGTATCTTTTTGAAGGGACGGATGCCAAGTCTGGATTCCAGATATTTGTAAGTCCGTTTGATGAGGAGGGGCCGGTGACCAAGGAGCGTATCCGCCAGGATTTACCTGATCTAGAGGTTGAAAATTTACTTGAGGTGATAGTCACCAAACAGAAGATCCATGCCACCGTGTTTGACTCCAAAGACCAGGCTGGTGCTCCGACCAAAGAAGTCTGGCTGGTGCAGGGCGGGTATCTTTACCAGGTGACTGCACCGCGCGAGTATGAGAAAGCACTTATAGAGATGTTCGCATCGTGGGACTTCCAATAAAACCCCAATGCCCAAGTTCCAATGACCAACCAAATCCCACAAATAATATCGACATCGGATGTCCATATGTATTGACACGAGCGAGGCAGGGGATATACTTATGTTATGATTACAGACAAAGATGTAGAAAAACTAAAAGAGGCTTTCGCAACCACGCAAGATTATGCGCATCTGGAAGACAAGGTTGATAAGCTTGCAGAAACAGTAAACGGTCTTGTTGAGACAGTAAGCGCATTGCCCACAAAGACAGATATAGAAAACATGCTTGAGCGCATGTACAATCTTTCCGTGCTCAAAGCAGAACACGACCGCATCAAAATGGTCATCCGCGAGCAATTACATGTAGAGGTCTAAATAATACAGTTTATATAAGCCAATACAGCTAAAGCTCTTGCTCACACAGGGGCTTTTTATGTGGAAAAACATGGTTACAGATTGGCATATTATTGTTTATAATGAACATGCAACGAATCCTGAATTAAGAATCATGAATTATGGAAACCCAAAAGATACAAAGTTTTACTCAACGTAATTAGCTTAAAAATCCCAATGCCCAAGTTCCAAATCCCAAGCAAGTCTTTAAGTCCCAATGACTAAACAATAGAATTTCCTTTAGGACTTGGGATTTGGTTGGTCATTGGGACTTGGGGTTTTATTAAAAGAGGCAATCCATGATCCAAAGAAATTATAAAAACCTTACACTCTACGTACTGTTTGTCGCAGTAGTATTTTCTTTGTCTCATTCAGTACACGCCGGTACTATTGTGCGTCCCTCCCAGAGCTTTGGTACACTCCGCTCGGGTCTTGTGGGCTATTGGAGCTTTGATGCCGGAGATGTTGCCAAAAACACGGCATATGACCGATCAGGACAGGGGAATAATGGGACGCTTACCAATGGGCCTACTCCTGCGGCAGGCAAACTTGGTCAGGCGTTGAGTTTTGATGGGAGTAATGATTATGTGGGCGCAGGTGCGCTAGATGTGGTAGGTAATATTACAATTTCGGCATGGGTGTATCCACGCTCCTATGGTGGAGCAAGCAAGGGACGTATTGTGGACAATTCTTTAAATGTAGCAGGCTATAAGTTTGTAATAAATAATGTAGACACGACAAATGGGTATGTATTTGCTGCGAATGGGGTTGATTCCTTGGCTCCTAATAGCGCCACATTTAATGTTTGGCAACATGTCGTTGCGGTCTGTGATACGGTAAGCGTGAGGATATATGTTAACGGTATTCTCAAAAGTACGTCTGCTCCAAATTGTCCCGCCACTAGTAACACCAGTTTGCATATCGGGGATAGTCTCAACCTAGCTCCACGGCAATTTGATGGTCTCATCGACGATGTCCGCATCTACAACCGTGCCCTCTCTTCCGACGAGATCAAACGTCTCTACAGCATGGGCGGCTCCAAACTCCAGACCTCCCGCAAAGGCGGCTCCTCGCTGGATCAAGGCTTGGTAGGATACTGGAGCTTTGATGCAGGGGACATGGCAAAAAACACGGCATACGACCGATCAGGACAGAACAATACTGGTACACTCACGAACGGTCCCAAGCGCGTAGTAGGCAAACTTGGTCAGGCGTTGAATTTTGATGGGGTGAATGATGCATTAAATACGGACAGTACCATTACGTTCACAAGCAGCGATTTTAGTGTATCTATGTGGATCTACCCCCGCAATCTTGCCGGAGGTGATGAAATGGTAGGAATGTCTACCGGTATATCAGGCAAGGACTGGATTGCTCCTGATCTTACAAAAGTGAGATCAAAATTCTTCGGACACCTCAATGCTAATGTAACCACAAACCCAAGTTTCGTAAATAATGAATGGCAACATTTTGTACTGACAAGGACGACCGCTAACACCACGATTACTGTGTACCGCAATGGCATCAATGTCGGGAGTGCATCCGAAGGAGGAGTTAACGCATTCCACATAAATTCAATAGGAGGCGCCTCAATTGATTCTGATTACTGGCAGGGCCAAATCGACGATGTCCGCATCTACAACCGCGCGCTCTCGCCCGACGAGATCAAACGCCTGTACAGCATGGGCCGCTAACGCATCTATGGACATCGGATGTCGATAGTAGGGCGAGAACGGATAATGGTACGGCAAGACAGTAAAAAAACTGCAGAAATGCAGTTTTTTTTGAAAGAATTTAATACAAAAAGATAGTTCCAGGTCTACTTACCGGATTCTACTCCTAGCTTCATCTCGAGATACTTCACTCTTGCGGTGAGATCCGTGAACTCCTCACGGCTCACTAAGTCTCGAATATCGCGCTCGATAGTATTGAGACGGGCGTCAATATGTGCAAGGCGGCCATCAATTTGGTCAAAACGTTGATCCACCTGCTCAAAGCGATCGCTAATTTGCTCAAAACGTTCGTCTACATGGCTAAACCCCCGCTGGATCATATCGGCAGTGGGGAATACTTCCTTCATAGCTACGATCAATTTCGAGATGTCTTCGCTATTCATATCCCTATGATACTTGGTCATGTCGAGATGTCAATCTTCGCGGAATACGCTCCATATACAGTATGTTTATTTTGTGTTGTATAATAGAAACATCTATGATTTTTTTTCGTAGCATCACTCGTTGGCGCCTAATTTTTATCGTGATTGCCAGTTTTGTACCTCTGGCCGCTTTTGCAACGGACTATTCTTCATCAAACTTTATAGTCAAAGACCCGGTCATTGAAGAGGGGGCAGGGCGCCGTACCTCCACGAGCTTTATCGAGCTTGAATCTATTGGTCAAAATGCAGTTGGCATATCCAACTCATCCAACTATACGCTCAAAAGCGGATTTTTGTATTTTACGGATCCTGAATCAGGTGGCGGTGGAGGTACGGGTGGCACTGGTGTAGGAGGTGGCCCGGGGGGCAATGTGCCCTTGCATCTGTTGCCATTTTTTAAACCCTACATTGTCATCCCGCCGGAGAAGATTGAGGAGATTATCAAGGAGCTTCCCTGTCGTCCCGGGCGAGTACGCCAAGATCTTAACTGCGATGGCAAGGTAGATCTCGTAGACTTTAGTATATTTCTCTTCTTGAGTGATCCCAAGCAAGCGCGCAAAGATAATCCTGCAGATTTTAACAGTGATGGTAGTATTACCGTGGTCGATTTGAGTATTTTATTTTCCAGCTGGACTGAAAAAGTAACACAGCTTGACTCGCAATCCGAGGCAGGACTTGCGGTGCGTACCGAGCCAAAATCTCTTCCAGAAAAAATAACACAAGCGGTGACTGGGGGCGTAAAGAACGCGAGCGAGTATCTTACATCTTTGGGTAGTAAGGCGCGCACTACGATGTTTGCGCAGTCTCCCGCGCCAGAGCGTCAAACTGCCACAGTAGCGAATACGCAATTCCCCAAAATAAACTGGAAAAGTGTTTTTACGCTTGCCGTTGGTCTTGCCGCGCTCCGACTTGTCCTGATCGCGATCGGCATATAGTATTTGGCTCGCTGATAAAAAACATATCCACTAGTCTAGGCAATTATCACTACGCAAAGCATGTATAATACATGTATGCGAATAAAAATGCGGCAAGTGCCCGCGCATTTTTTGGCGTTAGTATGTATACTTACGTCATTTCTTTCATTTGCTCATCCGGCATCTGCCCGCGGAGCTTCTTTGTATTTGAGTCCCGGGTCAGGATCGTTCTATGTAGGGTCTACGTTTGATGTCTCGATTTTGCTCAACACACAGGATACAGCAGTGAACACAATCGAAGTCGATCTTAAGTTTCCTAAAGATAAGATTCAGATTGCAAACCCATCGGTAGGCAAATCCATTATTCAAATTTGGGCGACTACGCCAACATTCTCTAACCGCGAGGGGAGAGTGTATTTTGTGGGAGGTATGCCTTCTCCCGGTATCAAGACGACAGATGGTGTGGTGCTGACCATAACATTTCGTGTCGTAGCGCCCGGCGCGGGGGACATATCATTTCAAGGGACTACGCGAGTACTCTCCAATGACGGTTCAGGCACCAATATCCTTGAACAAGCTACGTTGGGGCGGTATACCTTTTCTCCCATTCCGCCGCAGGGCCCGCAAATATCCAGCCCTACCCATCCCGACCAGGCGAAGTATTACAAAAATCCCAGTCCGACATTTATCTGGAGTGAGGATGAGGGCATGGAAGGATTTAGCTATGCACTGGATCAGGATCCCAATGGTACGCCAGACACAAGTATCGACAGTACGCAGACATCCGTATCGTACGATGATTACAAGGATGGTATTTGGTATTTTCATGTGCGGGCACGCAAAAATAGTGTTTGGGGCGGCACCTCGACATTTACGGTGCACATAGATACCAAACCTCCTGCGGTGTTTGATATCAAGGTCTCTCCGAGTGAGCGCACTACCAACACGCGTCCGGTAGCACGATTTTTTACTACCGACTCACTTTCAGGATTTAGCCATTTTGAAATGAAGATCGTGCCGCTTGCGCTTGATTCGGGTACGGAAGAATCTTTGTTTTTTGAGGTAAGCAGTCCGCATCAATTCATTGCGTTTAAGCCCGGGCGGTACACGGTAATTGTCCGGGCATTCGACAATGCCGGTAACTGGCGGGATGAAGAGGTGGTACTTAATATCATTGGCTATTTTTTCCAATTTATCTCCGCTGATGGAGTTGATTTGATATTTACTTTTGTGCCATGGGGGAGGTTTCTCAATATCCTTCTCTTGCTTGCGCTCCTCATTCTCATACTGCTTATTATTTTTTGGCGGCGGCATCACAGACATATTCATGCCTCTATCAAAGAGGATCTCAAACGTCTTGTAGGTATCCGCCCGACACTGCCAGCACCTCCCCAATCTTTCATGACGCCAGCACCGATCCCTCATACGGTAGAGAGAGGTCGCCCCCAGATGCAGGCATCAGAGAGAGCAAAACACATTCCGCCGATAATCAATACAGATCCATACGCAAAAAAGAATGTGCCGGATGGTCGGCCTCCCATAGCACCCGTCAAAGAGCCTGCTACAAAAGCGCCCTCATTTCAGGATTTGCGCGACGCACTGCGCGATAAACAGAGCGAGCATCCGGATAATATCTAAGCCATGCATCGATCCAGCATACACACATCATTCTCTGTATTTATTTTCGCTGTAGTCTCTCTGCTTAGCTCTGTAGCGGGGACGGCGGATGCGCAATCTCCTATTGTGCCTCTCGACATCGCCGAGCCGACGATTGCCATAAGCCCGGATATATTTTATCCTCTGGATGAAATTTTGTATGTTGAGGGCTTGGCTCGTCCACATGCGTCAGTCAAGGTAGAGCTTCGCAAGTCCGGCGCAAAGCCGATACGTTTGTCATCCCAAGCCAGTGCCAACGGCGAGTGGACTATTGCGGAACGTCTGATGTTGGAAAAGGGAGACTGGGAGATCCGAGCGCAAGTCGTTGAAAATGGTTCTGCTTCAGCATGGTCAAACCCCCGGATTATTCGCGCCGTTATCAATGGATTTCAAGTAGGCAATTTTACGATAAAATTTTCCACTGCGGCACTCTATCTTTCACTCTTATTTATGGCAGGACTTTCGCTCTTGGTGTATGGGTCGGTGCGGGTGCGTACCATGCGTCGTCGTGAAGAAAACCGTATCCGGCAAAAACGGATACGCGAGCTAGAGTCCAAACTCAAGCAAAAGGAGCTTGAGGAGCTTACCAAATCAGTGCAAAAAGGATTTTCAGAAATTCGCAGTGATATTCTGGAGAAAGGTATTGCACAGGGTACTTTACCGCAAACACAGGAAGAATCCATTGAGAAATTGCAGACCATTCAGTCAAAAATTGAGGAGGAGATCCATGATGTAGCAAAGCTCGACCCGTAAATACATGCAAACCCGTTTTTTTATACGAAAATTTTCTATTATTATTGTCGCTCTGGCATGTTTTTTTGCGTTTGCTGTTTTGCTTCATGCTCAAGAGCCGGCCGAGCTTTTGCAGCCATCAATCTCTATCAGTCCGGATATTTTCTACACCCTTGAGGAGGTGCTCTACATCGAAGGACGGGGGACGCCAAATGCGCCAGTACTCGTGCTTATTCAAAAGCAAGGCGCGCGACCAATTAAGTTTACCGTCAAAGCCGATGTAAATGGCGAATGGGTAGTTGCTGAAAAGACGTTTCTCGAGGCAGGGGATTGGGAGGTACGGGCCCAAGCAGTGGAGGCGGGCAGAGCCTCTGACTGGTCCAATCCGCGCCTCATACGCTCTGTGGTTACTGGGATTACCGTTGCCAACATCCAGTTTAAATATGTCACACTCGCGCTTATTCTTGGAGGCGTGGTGATCATGAGTATTCTCCTATTTGTATATTTTAGTATACGAGTACGAAGATTGCGCAAAGCCATACTTACCAAGGAGACTTCGGAGATCCGCCAGCGAGCCGCCGAGGGATTTCGCGCCATTCGTAACGGCGTTTTGGATGAGTTACGCACGCTTGAGGCGCATGCGGCAAATGGACAGCTCACTGCCGAGGAGCTTACCAAAAAAGAACGTATGCTCGATGAGCTCCATCATCTGGAGGATAGTATCGAGCAGGAGGTCCGCGACGTGGAAAATCTCGCCTAACCTATCGACATCCGATGTCGATAGATATACTATGACACTATATGGCATATGTATTTCAAGCTTTTTTACGGCTGTGTATGCGCGGGCTCATGCGTCTCGGGGGTAAGACGCTCGTCATCGAGCATGTGGAGCGTGCCCAAAACCTCAAAGGGCCATTTTTGATCGTCTCCAATCATCGCCATGCCATGGACGCATTTCATATCGGCATGGCACTTCCCTATACGCACGAAATATTTCCCATACATTTTTTGGCAACGCGGCAGTTCAAAACCCGGCCACTTGCAATACTCACCATGCTCGGTATCGTCCCTTTGGTCTATAAACTTGGCGGGGTGATTACTATTACGCGAAAAATTGGTATAGAAAAAAGTCTTGCCGGAGCCCTTGCCGCACTCAAATCAGGTGGAACAATTATTATGTTTCCGGAGGGTACACGCAACATGGGTGCAGGAGAGCTTTTGCCTATCAGGGATGGTGCATCGTATCTCGCGACCATGTCTGGAGTGCCTGTACTGCCTCTGTTTATCACCTACACAGAAAATACTGCACGTATCATGTTTGGCAATATGTTTTATCTGACTGACCCGGATTACAAAAAAGGTACGCTGGTAGTCCGCGAGAACCTCCTCTCGCTTGCCAGAGAAATGGAGATACCAAAGACTTCCGTGGCACCAGAGCCGGTATTGGCGTATAAATAGAAATAAAAAAACCGCTACAAATTTATTCGTAGCGGTTATGAGTATCATCCATGATAGTCTAGCCCTGTTTTACGGGTATGCGGGAAGGGTTTGTATGCCAATGGTTTGGTTGTTACTGGACAGAATCCAGTCTATGGGGGGTCGGACAAACCACCGTTCGAAGGTGAGTTTTGTCTCTCCCGTCTCTATTGCCTGTGGAGCAAGATATCCGGGGGCTCCCTCTACCTCCGCGTATCCTTTGTATATCTGTATAGCAAATGCCTTTGGAGCATCTGCTTCCAGATAATACTCAACGCGTATCGGCACATAGACAGACCCTATACGTTTTAAGTACCAAGTAGAAGAGGGAAATGGCGCAATCTCTGGCGCTTGATTTGATTTGCGGACTGCAGATACTACTGGATCGTCCGTATCACATTTTGTGCATGTGTACTCAAAGTCATAGCGGAGATTGCCTACCATTGGAAAGAAGTAGTAAACCTGATCGGTCTCCATTACCTGATCCAAAGGTATGAACGGGCGCTTTCTGCCACGACCCAGTCCCGGAAGATACGTAAGAGAAGAAACTTCATTTTCACGTCGGATGACTCGATACTTCTGCCCGCCACGTCCACCAGTACCCACTTCGTTTACAGCAGAGAGGACGTCTATGTGGACACCCTCTTCTGTGCCATCGACACTCCTCCCCAGTGTTACGTCGGAGTGCATATGAGGTGAGACAATTTTGCCAATTCCCACCATCATGGTCCCATGCGGACCGCGCAAGTTTTCTACCACAGCTTCCATGAGCTGTTGCCCTGTCATTTGATCAGCGAACGCTGGTATTACTACGAGCATTCCTGTCACTACCACCGCCGCCACCAAAAGCTTCCTGATGTACATGATCCACCTCCAGTGGTTGTTGGTGTAAAAGAGAGTCCTTCATTACTTGAGTAAGCAGTGAAGGCACGATGAATCCACTTCCATAGTAACATACGAAAAGCATGGCAACCATGAGACCGCCCAGCTCTCGCACCGGCTCAAACTGTGAGAATAGGAGCGGCAAAAATGCACACGCATTGAGTACACAGTCGGTAAATACCAGAGATCCTGTATGGTGCACTGCCCGATGACGCGCTTCTTCTCTCTCCATACCCATGGCAAGATACGAAAAAAATGAAGCCGCCATATATATGGAGAAGTCGTTACCCGCACTCACCGCGAGATCCGCAATCGGCACCGTAGACATAGAGAGATCCATGCCAAGTATGAGCATGAGTAGCGCTATTGCCGCGGTGCCTATGACAAATGGAGAGGCAAGCACCACTCCAGAAAGCACGGTTTTGAGCATCGAGAGCTGATAACGTATCTTGAGCCATATACCAGCTATGACCGCTACCAGAAGAAATGACATAACAAAATTTTGTGCTACGCCACTTCCGATATACCCATCAATATTGGGAAATGTCGCAATCTTCCCAAATGGAGTAACACGTAGATTTGGATACCGCTCTGCCGCATAAGGGAGAATACTATCCAAAATCGCACGTAACTCCTGCGATGCGTTGCCGTTCACTCCAAGGTTCAGTCGTATGACTCGCGTGCTCCATAGCCATTGGCGCAGATCCCGCTCGATACTATCGGGTAGCATAATCTCAAAGATATCCGCCGCCTGATCGGCATTCTCGGGCATCTCCGTACCAATTTCAGCTTGGGATATTTCCGACACTTTAACAAGTATCGAACTTACCCCAAAGAGTTCTACGGGAGATATATGGTGTTCTTTCTGCCACATGCTGAATCTGCCATCACGCAGGGATTTTTCAAAATCCCAAGCATCATGGAGAAACGGCATATCACTCCAGAATGGCTTTGATTGTGTTGTGGTTTGCCGCACTAGAAACGGAAAAATGTCTGTGGCCGATTTGCGATCACGCAGAAAATGGAATGTCTTTCCCACCTCCGTATGCTCTACATATTCGACCGGTTTGGTGCCTACACGTACAAAACCATAGCCAAATACGATGACAATGATGGCTACCGATCCCAAAATTACCCAGCATGCCGTCTTTGGGGAGGGGAGCATCCAGTCAAATCGCCCGTACCATGCAAACTGAATCTCTTTGAAGGAAATCTTCCGTTCCGGTTTCCAGAAGTGCTCAAGTGTAAGATAGACACAGGGGAGAAATACCGTAGCACTTACATATGCGAGTACTACCCCCATCGCCGCCTGATACCCGAGCTCTTCCAGTTGCCATACCTGGTAGGTACGCAGGAGCAAGAATGCTATTACACCAATGATGCCGATGAGCGCGATAGTACGATCCACATGTAAGGTACGCACAAATCGCTCCTGACTCGTCTCTGCTTTTATCTCACGAAATGCCCCAAACTTATGCAGTCCAAAACTCGTCCCTTGCACAATAATATTGGCAAGCGCGAGCAATGAATACACTCGTAGGGAGAATGTCGGCACAAAAGCATGGATAAGATAGACCAGTGCAAGCTGAAACTGGATAACTCCCGCCACACATACGAGCGTGGCAAGAGACGCTTGCCGGAAAGATTGCAGTGCATAGGTAAATATGACAAGTGCAATAAAGATCCCAATAGTCGGGAGAAAGATCATATCTCGATTGAGACATTGATCAATCATCCAACGAATCATGACCCATCCGGTTACACTCATTTCTGCGAATGCCGGCTTGATATCGGCTTTAAACAGTCGATCCCAAAGACTATATGGTCCTTCATGTCCTTCGACAAAAGCAGTAATCTTCCAGGCCTCGGGTATCTCTTGATATCCGGGATCCAGGACAACTCCAAGCGCAGTCCAGGACCAGTCAGGTCCCACAAGCACCTGAAATACCGACGGGTCGCTCTCTACTAGTTTTTTCCATGTATCGTTCCCTGGAGCAAGTTTTGGAGAAAGATAGGAGATACCGGAGACCTCTTCGTCTTCGGTGACCTGATAACGTTTGACGGTCGAGAGGCTGATGACCGTTCTCCTCAAATCTTTGAGTTTTTTGGAAAACTCCTCTACACGCTTTATGCCGCCAGGATCTCCCGGAGGAAGCTTGAGAATGATAAATGCCGCTTCCGCAGCATTAAAATTCTTTTCGGCGCGCGCCTCATCTGCCATATCGCGGATACTGTCTCCCATAGGGAGAGCATCATCCAATATGCCGCCTCTTACCTCAAGGAATGCCTTGAGCGCGAAGTTGCCCAAGCCAACAAAGAGAAGCGCCCAGATTACCGTAGTCGCAAGGTAATGTTTTAGTGCGAATTTCCGAATGGCAAGCCACATACATGAACTCCTTTCATGGAAGTAGGGTGTTTGGTTGTAAAGATACATTGATTTATAAGGCTTTTTAGGCCAAGTAAACCTCCTTAAATTGTCTAAAGTATGGTATAAATATACATTTATGTCAAGGATATTTTACTCAAAAAAAACCCCCTCCATGCCAAAAGCACAGAGGGGTGATGTTGTTGTAGCCAAAAAGAA
>MHNR01000019.1:0-2425 GCA_001819875.1 Candidatus Ryanbacteria bacterium RIFCSPHIGHO2_02_FULL_48_12
TATTTGTAATTGTTCCGTCAATGTCGCAAATTATAGTTTTCATATTTTTGTAAAAAGTAAGGGGGTACATTGCTGTACCCCCTGCCTCTCAACTGATCCGCAAGGGGCCATGAGTGGAATTGTCGTTGATAATTTCGCTTCGGCTATATTGCACATAGCCGGTGACCGGCTCGTCGCCGATTGCGAAAATAATTAACTGACAATTACTCCCGTCTTGCTTCGTTGGTCGCACAATGTCTTGAGCAATTAGCGTTTCTGCATTGTAGCACCGCTTGATAAACGGTGCTTTGCCCGAGGGTTTGTTGAACATGACGCTTTGACGCGCACGCTCACATTCCACGCTTCCTTTGTCGCAAAACTTGAGAACTACTTCCCGAGGAATTTCTTCCCACGAGTTGAAACGGCTGATGTAATGTTGCGGAATTTTCACCACATCACCAGTCCACTCCCGACTGAACACTCCGAGATTGAGTTTATTATCCAACCGGAGTCCATCAAAAGGTAGGACATTCGGTTGATCTTTTGACCCAACTCGTCCGTAGACGTAAATCGGATCAACTCCATTGCCGTTCCACTCGCAAATATTATGGTCGTGAAGACCTAGATGAGCGAGTTCTGAAACGAACAACTGAAGTTCTGGCAGATACACTCTGCTCTTGCTCGTAAATCGCTTTGGAAAGACAAGCGATGTTGGATCAACCGTGATTCCGCTCGCACGAGCGAGGTTGAGTGCCGTACCCCAACCATCCACGAATGAGGCATTGATTTCGAGTAGCCACACAGTTTGCTCATCGAAGTATGCGTCAATTCTGTAATACGGCGTTTGCTCCGTACCAACCGAAGCGTTGAAACCAGACAAAAACTTTTTAAGTTCCCACTTTGTCTCTCCAGAAATCACAACACCTCTGTTTGTCGTGGAATGGCGATTCTCGCCATAGATGATCGGGGTGACAATGGACTCATCCATGTCGAAGTCAGAGAAGTTGATTCTCATTTATGCCTCCTTTTTTAAAGAACTATATTTGCCGTTTTATTGTCGGTAGGCAAAAGAAAACCCCCTCCAAACGTGGAGGGGGCTGGCCTTATGTTAAATCTTTAGAAATACGTCAAGACAACCCTCTCCCTGTTTGGATAGAGTTATGATGATGAAGTCGGCTAATAATAGTTTTATATCCGCCCTCTTTTCCATTTAGCCATTTAGATACACGAGCGACGGTAGTAGAACTCAAACCAGTTTTTTGCTCAATAACAGAATAAGGGAGTTTTGCGGTTAGCATCTCCGCTGTTTGGAGTCTTTTAGTAAACTCGATAATCTCTTTTTCAGTCATCAAATCACGCAAAAACCGCTTGGCCTCGTCAGAGGTTTTAAGCGACAAGATAGCCCTTATTAACTGCTTATTTTCTTTACTATTCCAATCCATACTGATACTTTAGCAAAGTACAGTGGTTTAGTCAAGTAAAGTATTGAGTTAGCGCCATTCCGTAAAAAATTCACCCCCGCCAAGTCAGAAATACAAGGCGTGTTTTTTCTTTCGGGGTTGCTGGCGTACTTGCTAGTGCGTGGGGCTTTCTTTGAGCGTGCAATTCTGGTTCAAGCCACCACGCGCTCCGCGCGTGCCTCATTCGGGATTTTGCTGGAAGTATTGTTATGTGGACCTGAGGGGAATCGAACCCCTATCTGCCGGATGCAAACCGGCTGCTCTGCCACTAAGCTACAGGCCCGAGTACCGTAATACTCTAGCAAGAAAGTTAAGCCCTTTCAATGGTAAGCCCGATAATATGGTTGAGTAGCGCATGGAAATCAAGCCGAGACATGGCTGCAGCTTTGGGGAGCAGTGATTCGCTCGTGAGCCCTGGTAATGTATTGGTCTCGAGTACATATACTTTGGTACCGCGTATGATCATATCTGTACGCGAATAGTCCCGACATCCCAAAGCCTGATGTGCGGTACGTGCCGTATCTTTGATCTTACGAAGCATGTCGCCAAAAAATGGAGCCGGGATCTCTTGGGTCTCACCATTGTATTTGACCTCGTAGTCAAAAAATCTCCCCTCCGGCGGGATAATCTCAATAGGATGCAAGGCATGATGTCGCTCCCCTGCGTAATTGTCTATTACTCCGCAGGTTACCTCTCTACCCGGGATAAACTCCTCCACTAAAACGGTTTTATCGTAGGTAAACGCCCGGGCGAGCGCGTAATCAAGGTCATTGTAATTTTTGACTATAGAGACCCCCACCGAGGATCCGCGGCTCGCGGGTTTCACCACCCAAGGAGGTGGCCCCATCTGCACCACAAGCGGCAAATGCGTCTCGGGGTCAAACTCATCCGCACGCATATGCACGCCCCTTGCCACCAAGAGCCCCGCTTCTTGGAAGTGCTTGCGGCTCAAGACTTTGTTGATGGCTATTGCGGATGCCATAACG
>MHNR01000019.1:2458-4956 GCA_001819875.1 Candidatus Ryanbacteria bacterium RIFCSPHIGHO2_02_FULL_48_12
AATATCTGCTGGACTCTCCCATCCTCGCCGTATTCACCGTGCATGGCGTTAAACATCACATCATGCCGCGCGCAAATATCAGCCGGATCATGGGAGACCTGCGTATTGTCATAGAGCCACTCTCCCGTATGCGTCACATATACTTGATGGGCATCATGTCCGGACTCCTTGAGAGCCTGCAATACCTTGCGCCCAGTCAAAATTGAAATATCATGCTCGCTTGATGGCCCACCCATCACCACACCGATTTTGAGATTCTTTTGCATGCGTGTATTGTATCACCAATTTACATGATAGGAAGTACGCTATCCAACTAAAAACCGCGGATAAGTCAGCGGTTTTTAGTCATCAGTATCATCTTACATTATGGCGATACGGTCATTGTTGGTTGCCCTCCACAAGATGAAGTCCCTTGTCTGCCAACGATATTCAATTTAAAAGTTCCCGCCTCCGTAGGAGTGCCTTGTAGTGTACGCCTCCTCCCCGTAGGACCGGTCATTTTTAAACCAGGAGTATTTTTAAAGACTGTGCCCGCAATTGTCCCATCATCCCCTAACCCCAAACCAAAACCCTCACAATCAGTGATTATGTACGTATACGGCTCGCCGACACATCCAGAGGGAAGCACTCTATCTTTGCCTCGGATGGGACCTGACCCTCCCGAGCAATCTCCGCCCGTACCACCGTCCGTCCCCCCCGTATCAAATGTAAAAATCTGCAATTGCCAAAGATGCTTGGTGCACGCGCCGTCTACACAGCCACACCGCCATGAACCAGTGGTGCTTGAGCAGGTAAATGCCACTACATAGTTGGCGCCTGATTGTACCTGGGATAATGGAGCGGTGGCTTTGCCCACAAACCAAGGTAAGCTTTGATCTCCCCCAAGACGGCTTGCGCCGGAAAACGTAATAGGCTGCCATGCGCCACTTATGTACTGCCATCCATGCTCATAGACGATCGTATTAGAATCATTAGAACCCACCTCAATTTTTTTGTCCGCACCATCACAGACAATATGGAGTAACGAGGTGCCCGACAAAAGATCGTAGGGAGGCGCGTAAAGCGTAGTTGCAAACGGCGCATAGGTCCCGCACTCCTGCTCTGCGGCATGCACGATACGCGAAAACACAAAAGAAATACTCGCATATCCCATCAACGCTAGAAAACTTAAAAACAAAATTTTTCTCATAATTTTAAACATGGAAGATTAATATATTCATACTACTACACCTCCATATGAGTCCCTACCCTATGGCGCCACTTGAATGGACGCAGTTCCTCCACACTCAACACCAGGAAGTCCCTGATGAAAATTTGTACCGCCTTTTAATGAAAAAAAGTAAAAACCCGGGACCGTAGGGACTCCTCGAATCGTACCATCTGGATATAGGTCAAGTCCTGGAGGAAAGTTTTCACTCGCTAAGTCATACGCGCTTGTCGCATTGGAAACATAAGCCCCACTACCAGTGGTACCACCTGTTGGACAATTACCAACTTTTACCTTGTAACACTTGCCTACATGCCCTGTGGGCCAATTTGGATTACCTAATATTGGCACTGTCGGACCTGTCCCACAACCAGCAATCTCTGTATTCTCCTTCACAAATCCTTGAAGTTGCCAATAGCTCTTATCGCAGGCCGTGTCTCTACATCCACATTTCCATCTCCCCTCGTCACGCGAGCACGTATAGGCAACAAAGTAGTTTATACCGTCTGGCACATCATCGTAGTCAATACGCGCCTGTGCATTTCGAAGATATGGAGATCCTTGTTTATAAGGATCTCCGGCATATGAAAACTGTTTCCATCCTGCGCTCGTCCGCACATACCCCGTATTGTATGTAATTACACTGTCATCCCACTTATGATTCCCATTCCCCATCACGCTCACGCTTGCCCATTTAGAAGTGCAGTCCACAAATATCTTCCAGGTAGGATGAAATACATTATATCCCGCACCATATCCCGTGGGCGCTCCACCCGACCTGTACAAACCACAATTGTCATCCGAGGAAACATAAGCGCTCACGGCGCGCAATTCTACCACAAGAGCAGAGAACAGTACCAAAAATAATATAAAAAAGTTTCTTGTCTTCATGATAATTATTCAATAATACACTCTCCAATAAAGCCCTAGTAAAAACCGATACTATGCGTATACAAAAAATAGCACCCTTCCGCCCCTTTAAAGAATCGCACTGCGTGGGAGGTCGTCTCGACTACGAAAACAGTCACTACATCCGGCCCTCATGATGCCACGTATATACTGCAAGAAGAGGAATATCACTTCCAGTTTACTATATTCCGGCATGAGTCCCTACCTTGTTATGCACAACTTCGGTTAATTTGGTTTTTTGTGGTACCGCTGGTATGTGGACACCAAGTCTTTGGCTTTATCCATATCCTCTTTAGGAACAAATATATCCTGCGGCATTAGGTGCCGTGGCGGGAGGGTATCGCCCGAAATATTGCCGCCTTTAAAATCATGCCGCTGGGCG
>MHNR01000020.1:0-6970 GCA_001819875.1 Candidatus Ryanbacteria bacterium RIFCSPHIGHO2_02_FULL_48_12
CATAAAACTCTATGAGCATATAGTACTGGATTATCTGGTATCGTTTAGTCTTCTCTCTAGACTGACATTCGCCCGATACAAGAGCAAGGAGAATATCGCGCCAGCCAAGGCCCCAAAAATCATCATCCATTCAAAAAATCCCAACTGACGCTCTGTGACGGCTCGGTATCTATCGGCCACTTCTTTTGGAAAATCTAGCGTAAAATATCCCACCGCATCATACCCCTGATGTTGTTCGGCATCCAGCGCAACCTTCCAAACGCCCGGAGGATTAAAATCCGCTTTCGCAAGCGTATACTCCCAAGTCGCACGATCCACCGGCGGCAAGAGGGCGACAATCGGTCCAATACCTGCAGCCTCGTTGGTAAGCGTAAGCGTAATTTTATGGACCATAAAATCCGGATCATGGCTTTCCGAGCTGAGCGTCAAGAGAAATTGATCGGGCTGTTCCAGGGAATCACGAAATACCATCGCCACACCTTGACTCGATATATGCTTCTCAAACAACGGCCCACTCATAAGCGGCGGTGTAGTGATGATAATAAAACTGGTAGCAAATAACATCATCACCCCCACCAGCGCCTCAATCCCATACCCGATACGCATCCGTGCATGAACCGCATCCGATGCACGAGGCTCATCTACTGCTCCTGCCGACGATAGACGCGCCGCCGCCCGCCATCCGACAAATTGATTGTAGAGACGCACACATAGGAGCAGTACCGCAAGCGTCGAGAGCACTAAAAACTGATACCCCCAATCGGTAGTAAGCACATTGGCGAGTCCCTTCAGGTGCAACCAGATGATATAGGCGCCAGACACCGCGGCTATACCAAAAGCGATACTTATATATTGAGAACATTTTGCCACGAGCGCCAACCAGCGTGAGCCGATACGACCGTCAAAAAACAAGAGACTTGAGATCAGCGCCCCACCTACCCAGAAATTTTTTGCGAGGAGATGGATGCCATTCACGAGTATAGAGAACTCCGGCCAGAGATGCGATGCGGCCGCATGGCTCACCCGTGCCCGCAAGAGAGCCATCCCCAATACAACAATAAAAAGAGCGTACTCTATGTAGGTAGCCTTGGACGCCGCAACTACCGCACGCCATCGCCCCAAGAAGATAAGGAGAAATATGCCACCCAACACTCCCCGCCAGAGCGCATATGTACCCGATACCGTTGAGCTAAACGCTGTAAGAGCCGCCAACCAGTCAATATGCTGAAGCTCTCGCAAGGCATATGCTTGCTTGAGAACATAAAAACACGTCCCCACAACCACAAGCAATGCACCCGCAATAAATACCCACCGAAGCCGCCGATACGATGGTACAAGATCACCAAAAGGCGCCAGCTGTTTAGAATGCCGTATCAATCCCAAAAATACAAGACCAGCAAACAACAACGCCTGCCCAAAGAGCTCGATCCATATTAAAAGAGCATCAGACCAAAATGAGCTATATGCTACCTCTGTGCCCACCACCAAGTCTGATTGGCTCTCATATCCCACGGAAAATGTAAATGCACCTTTGGTAAAATGCCCATCATCTGCGGACACCACTTGCCAAGAGGCGGTATATGATCCTTTACCCGCATCCCGCACCGGAGCGCGCAACACGCGGTTGTCTGATGAACTAAGCACAGCAGGCCCGGCTCCCCCATCAGCTCCATTTGGTCCGAAGATTTTGATGCTACTTGCCTTGGGTTCTATGCGTTCAGAAAAATGTATAATGACCTCTTTAGGAATCTCATCGAGTATACTCGCAGCACCTG
This sequence comes from Candidatus Ryanbacteria bacterium RIFCSPHIGHO2_02_FULL_48_12, assembly GCA_001819875.1. Classification (GTDB taxonomy): domain Bacteria; phylum Patescibacteriota; class Minisyncoccia; order Ryanbacterales; family 2-02-FULL-48-12; genus 2-02-FULL-48-12. The sequence goes on from MHNR01000020.1 coordinate 1,776, forward strand.
GATCATATGAGATAGGCGTGGCATGCGCATACACAAGTTGCCAAGGGACGAAAAAACCACCAAGCGCCGCCAAAGCAAAACACACACCATAGATATTTTTTAGAATACCCATGTTGCTGTTGCTATGAGTAAAGACAGCGCCGCGGATCCTATACACCACTCGCACCATTCTTTGAGTACAAAAGCCTGGACGCCTATCAAAAACAAAGAAAACAACGCGGCAGCACTGGAAGCAACGTCCAATAAGAGTATAAGAACTGGCTGCGGACTCCAAAGAGTCGAGAGGAGGAACACGTGCGCCAAAAACATTAGGCCGTAATATACCATCCCGATAACTTCGTTGTGAATGCCGAGTGTTACCGAATAGGCACTATGCACTACCTTGTCGCAATCATCCCCAATAACGCAAACCAGTTTTTCTTGTTTTCCTTTTTTGTGCCATATGTGAAATGACAAAAAAAATCCCAGACACGAGGCACCCACTATTACAAGATGTTCTACCATATATCAGAAGTAAGTCGCCGCCCGAGACGAACGGCGGCTCTCGGTTATCTGCTAAATACTTTTACGTCTCATGGCCCCCACGCCCATGAGCAAGGCTACGACACCGATGCCAACCCCTGCCATGCCATACTTACGAGCATCCGCAGCGCTTTGGGTAGCACCAGCTACCGCACTCGCTGCGTTTTGCCTGATCTCATACACAGAAGCTGACGGCTCGGGGAAGCCGAGATCCGCTCTCGGCACCGGGCAACCAAACGCCCCAGCCGCCTCAATCCGCGTAACACCAGGGGAGACATCAACTTCCGTCTTGTCTTCCGGAGCCTGGGGATGACCTGCGGGATTACACTGCCAGGTATAGTCAAACGGAACATTATCTATCATGCCAAAAATCCGATAGCCGTAGGTCGTCTGGACAGTAGGGATAAAATACGCACGATACGAGCCCGGCGCGCCGTACGCAGGACTGATATCCATAGTCTTAGTCTTCCCGCCCGCCATAAACTCAATTTTCAATGTCTTCTCGAGCCCTGTGACCGGCTCCCCTTCATGCTCCACACCACTCATTTCGCTTTCCTCATGGGCATGATGCGACATACCGATCACCCGCAGATCAAGACCCGTCTTGTCATCCACTGCGATCGGCTCATTGAGTGAACCTATGGTAAAAGAGTAGACTTTGTCATGAATCAAAAATGAGGTATGACCATGTGCCAATGCCGCAAACGGCATAGCAAGCATGCTCACCAAAACTAAAAGTACATAACTATTTTTTTTCATATCTAGATATCAAGTTTATGGACGCTTTTTCCCAAAATGGAGCGTCCCCAGTAATATACTAGGTATGGTCATCATGCACAAAGCTTGGGGTGCAAAATACCCGTACGCATCATCTCCTGCATAACATCAAATATCCTACAGCTCCCTTGAGTAAACCACGCGTATCTTACTCGCGCGTACATTTTCTGCTCGAGCATTCGAACACACAGACTCTTGCGCCTCACAGAAAGGAAGGCTACATATACAAGCACTCCGAACAACCACCATTTTTTATAATCACCATGCAAGAAAGCCTGCACCCCATCGCCAAAAAGATCATGTGGGTGGTCATGATCAAGAATAATAGCATGTATCACAAAACTCGCGAGCAAAAGTAACGCGATACCGATGCATATTTTTTTTAGAAAGTCTCTCCTCACCTATCTATTATAGCCATTCATCGTTACCTGTAAAAGCGCTGGGGGGGCAACAAAAAAGCACTTATAGGGTGCCCCGCGGGTGAGAGATGAAAAGAGAGTTGTGCGAGTGCGCCTGTACTACCCCCCCCATAGAATAAAACCGGAGAAACGCCATCTTGAAGAATGACTGAAAAAAGAGTATAAAGGACGTACACTTCTCTATTATAAACTTAACTAAACCGCATATGTCCAATCATCCATTGCAAAACTCCCGTGTACCCGACGTAGTATTCAAAACCCGCGTGCGTGATGAGTCCGTCGGCGGTGAAAATCCGTTCCGCTGGCAGGATGTCACCACTCAAGAAATATTCTCTGGCAAAAAGATTGTCGTCTTTGGCCTCCCCGGAGCGTTTACCCCCACGTGCTCCTCCACCCATGCGCCCGGATACGAGGCAAAATACGATGAGTTCAAAGCCCTCGGTATAGACGAGGTAATTTGTTTGAGTGTTAACGACGCGTTTGTCATGCACAAATGGGCCAAAGACCTCAATGTCTCCAAGGTACGTATGCTACCGGATGGCAATGCCAACTTTACCCGTAAGATGGGAATGCTTGTGCGCAAAACCGATCTCGGGTTTGGTGAGCGATCCTGGCGCTATAGTATGTATGTAGAAGATGGCGCAATAAAAAAGATATTTATGGAAGATGGATTTTCGGATGATTGTCCGGACGATCCGTTCAAAGTATCGGACGCAGGTACCATGCTTGCGTATCTCAAAGAGAACAAATAAAATCCACAAAAAATCCGAGCAAAACTGCTCGGATTTTTTGTATACATCACATAGAATATTTAGCGATAAAATCTTGGCTTGCGCGGACCAGAACTACCGGCACGTGAGCTAAAACCGCCACGTCGCGGGCCAGAGCTGGCACGCCCACGAAACGCGCCACCACCCCCCGCACGCCGTTGCGGCATATGCTCCATAGAGAATAGGATCTCCGAGACACTTTCATGGCGTTTGAGCGGCAAGGTCTTGCGAATCAAACGCTCAATAGTGCGAATTTCCTGGCGCTGATCCGGTGTCGCCAAGGAAATGGCTTTGCCTTCAGCTCCTGCACGCCCGGTGCGGCCAATACGATGCACATAATCCTCGGCATTATCCGGAAGATCATAGTTGACCACCAAGGTAATACCGGTAACATCGATACCGCGCGCCGCGATGTCGGTCGCCACAAGTACCCGATACTTGCCGGTTTTGAATCCATCCAAAGCTTTGATGCGTTGCGCAAGCGAGCGATTGGAATGGATATCAATAGCATGCTCACCCTTTCGTTTTAAAATTTGTGCGATGTGTGCCGCGCCATACTTGGTGCGAGAAAATACGAGTACCGTCCCGGTATGCTCCAGAAGCAACTGCTCCAAAAGATCCATCTTTGCTTCTTTGCGTACAATAAATATCTCTTGTTCTACCTGCTCGGCTGCAGTACCTTGCGGCGCTACCTCCACACGCACTGGTAACGCCATGTGCCGCGTGGCAATCGAGACAATACCATCAGGCATGGTTGCCGAGAATAGCATTGTTTGGCGATCTTTCGGAAGTGGAACATTTTGGAGGATTCTATTGATTTGCGGTGCAAAACCCATGTCAAGCATCCGATCCGCCTCATCAAGCACCAAAATACCGATAGTGGAGAGATCCACTGTTTTTTGCTCCAAATGGTCCAGAAGCCGCCCCGGGGTCGCCACCAGTACATGCGGATTGCGCCGCAAATCGTCCATCTGACGCCGCATGGATTCTCCGCCGATCAATACGCACGTACCCAAGCCGAGCGACTCACCAACTCGGTGTAATGTCTCGTTGACCTGGAGCGCCAACTCCCGCGTAGGCACGATAACAAGACCTTGGAATCCCTCCTTGCCAATACGCTGAATCATCGGAATGCCAAAGGCCAAGGTCTTACCCGTGCCGGTTTGTGCGATACCGATAATGTCTTTGCCCTCAATGCCTGCCGGAATAGATTGGTGCTGGATTGGCGTAGGCACCGTAAACTTTTGCTCTTCTAAAATCTCAAGAATCCTTGGAGAGACGCCAAGGCTCGCGAAACCACTTTGTGCATGTGTTGATTGTGTCATCTGTATTGGCGACTCAATATCCTCTGCTCACGAGTCAGCCCTGCGAAAAGATGACGTAGATCAGGTTCGAGTCTGCTATAGAGCCCTACAGGGCTAAATAGCCTATAAATAATATACCCATACTATACACTATATGAGAAAATAATGCAAGGGGGGTAGCACGCTTCACACCTAAATCTCTCTAGAAATCTTAGTATGTCAAAACTTGCGTGGTCATATTTGAGACTGTGGCCTCCATGCCTGCAGAAGGGCCAGCCGTCTCTATAGACCAATGAATACCCTCTATCGGTATCTCTACACCCTCTGGAATTTTGTCGTCGTATAGTCTCCTATTACTTGCATTGATAAGCATCTTGTCCACATCAATAGAAAAGTTTTTTGTCTGTCCTCGGACAAGACAAGGAACTCCAACCTCTTCACAGTTGAGATAGACAATATCCGACCCCGGATAAAAGTAGCTATTTGCATTAGGCCAGTTCCAGTGCAGATGGGCCCCACGTGGAGTCCCAGGATGATTTTGATGCGCGAGATACATCAGGAGCTGTCGTGGCTTCCCGTTCCATCTGGTAATGATATCCAGATGTATGAGACAAGGAGAACCAACCCCGTCAGCTCTTTTATCACACGCATTCAAAGACGCGGTAAAATTGACCCGAAGCCCAGTCTTACCCTTCACGAAACTGCCAATATTTTTGCCGTTATTGCCTCTGTCTTTTTGGGCACCAATACCAAGATACGGAATCGCATTGTTGCCACATGCGTTGTATTTGTTTTTGAGCGCCAATCGAACTCGTTTGCCACCAGCTATATCTTCCAACCCAAAACCAAATACGGAGTTGCTCCCAATGCTCCCCACGGGGAAAGACTGGTTGGGCGGACCACTATGACACGAATTACTAAATGCCCCTCCCAAGCCACCGGAGTCATCATTGTGATCCAGTACCCAGAACGAATCAGCTGGAGCCGGAGTAACACTTGAATAGAAATTGGATCGAGAATAATTCTTAGCCCCACTGGTCTGACATTTTGCACAAGCGTCTACCTTGCATTGGGAACCAAAATCGTTGTATAAGCAGGATCCCATCGTAATATCCTTGATATCGCCTAAATCGCTCCGTACTACACCCCGCTTAAATCCCTCATCCCAAAAACCGGTAGTTGGCACAGGTGGCGGGGCCGTGACACTCACCGTAAATGATGCCGATGTAGTGCAATTATTGCTCTCAATAGACTCTGACACCACGCTCCCGCCGTCCGCACAAATCTGAAACTTGTGCGCACCTTCGGTCGCGGTCCAAGCATTGGTCCAAGTTTCTGTCTCGCTCCCCTCGGCCGCCAAAGCTCCCGTAGTCTGGTCCGGAGAAATTGCCGTGCCATCAATG
>MHNR01000020.1:6998-11674 GCA_001819875.1 Candidatus Ryanbacteria bacterium RIFCSPHIGHO2_02_FULL_48_12
CACTTCCCGTAGAGGGCGGCGGGGTACCTGTAGGTGCATCAAAGACTTGAAGCTGCCAATACGACGTACTACAGGTATGATCCCGACAACCACAACGATACCCGCTATCAACTTTGGTGCATTCATATGCCACAACAAAATTTTTTCCTGGATTGAGTATAGATGCAGAGAGTACCGCGGAGGCTCGCTTTTTAATCCAAGGGCTTCCTGCGGCAACACGCTCCCCATTCAATATAAACTCCTGCCAATGCGGTGTCCCGCTAGTTACATATTTGTAGCCTTTTTCATACACAATCGTCCAAATACCGGAATCATGCCCAAGAGAGAGTGTTACCACCCCGCCCGCACAATCGAGCTCCAGACCGGTACCCGAGATAAAGGGACTATACGCCGCACCAAAACCGTCAGGCACAGGAACAGTCGAATTATAATACATCTTGCAGGCGGTAGACGCTCCCGCAAAGAACGCCACAGAATAAAGCATCACCACGCCGCCAAAAAACAGAGACACGAATTGAAAACGACGCATACGTATAGGATTATCTATATACATATATAGTAGCAAAACGGCAAAGATGCTTTATGCACAGTACTCAGACATGTTTCTTCAGACACACAAAGAAATTCTCTATCTCCAAAGAAAATTATGCATCCTTGAGGATTTGCGCAAACTTGTGCTGCACCTTTTCCAGCTTGGGATTAATCACCACCTGGCAATACGGATTTTGCGGATTTTTGGCAAAATAATCCTGATGATAGGTCTCCGCAGGATAAAATTCCCCCAGTGGCCGCACCTCGGTGACAATAGATCTCCCTTCGGTACTTGAATCATTGAGCGATTTGATGAATGCCTCCGATTCCTGTTTTTGTTGCTCGGTCGTATAAAAAATACTTGATCGATATTGCGTGCCGACGTCATTGCCTTGGCGATTCAGCGTACTCGGATCATGAGTCGCAAAAAATACCGTGAGTAATGTATGAAAAGAAATCTCCGTGGGATCATACTCAATCCGTATAGCTTCAGCATGCCCCGTGGATCCACTGCAAACCTCCTCATAGGTTGGATTTGCTTTGACGCCACCCGTATACCCCGGCATCAAGCTCGTAACACCCTTGAGCATTTTAAACACTGCCTCCGTGCACCAAAAGCATCCGCCGCCGAATACCACTATTTGTCTGGTCTGCATAGTTATAAAATTATCCGCTCACCGTACACACGGTACATCCCTCGGTAATGCGCCGCGCCAAGAGGTAGATCGATACGCACAAGAGCAGTATGGAAAGCACCACCACATACCAGCGATATTCCACCAAAAAAAGTACCGTACCAAATCCTAAAAAACTAAACAAAGCTCCCGCACAAAGCGTACAGCTCGCCGTTGCAAACAGCGAAGAGACGAGTCCCGAAGCGACACCCACACCGCCGACTGCCGTAGTACGCACATGCGCGGCTGGCGTATCCATCCCCTCCCGCAATACATACACCTGCATCGTCAAGACAAGACTACTTAAAATCGATAATGTCATAAGCGCCGCATAATCCCACGCGCCATACAGCGATGTCTGCAAACGAATATCATTACCCGGGACACTTTCGATAGGAAAGAAAAACATAAACCCGAATATCAGAACTGCGAGGATCACGCATAGCAAAAAAAATCTGCGGGTGGCAAGCACCGTATGAATAGCTTTGTATATTTTTTCCAGCATATCCATTACTATGTCTTATACCATGTTTTTACCCTTGTTGGTACAAGGGGAGAGATGAGGACACAAACATAAAAACCGCCGGAATGAGGGCGATTTTTATCTATTAGGCCACCGCACGGTATGATGAGAGCCAATCCATGAGCTTTTTGCGATGGCGGTCTATAGACCACTGGTCGCCATTTTTGAACAACACTGGAAATGTCGTCTGAAACTGCCGCAATGCCTTTACTGAAGCCTGTGGAAAATTGAGCGGGATGCTCTTATTGTAAGACTCCATGAAAATAGCAAGGGTAGTTGAGGCTTCGTTGAGTTCGGATTGGATATCTCTCTGCCGCATAATAACCCCACCCTAGCACAAATACACAAAAAAACCTAATCCCCATCGCGGGCGACTAGCGCTCAAGAAAAAAGTACCCAAGCGTAAACGGTACCCATGGTAGCCACTGGACATTGAGCTTACCAATATATTTACCCGGTTCATACTCTACAATCTCATCGGTCACCGTACGCAGCCAAAACGGATTGGCAGGAATATTATAATCAATCCGCAAAACCTGCTTACCCGCATCCCGAAGTCCCTCTGCCTCATAAAATATGAAAGGATACTTCTTCTCACGATTTTCACCAAATATATTAATACCTGTTTTGTCTCCGGATTCGAAACTCTTGCCGCGCCACCCGCCGTGATACCCTGCTACCCGTCCTGTATAAAATCCCTCGGGGGGCGGACTCGGCAATACCCCATCGGAAAATATTTTTTGATTTGGACTATGTTCGGCCCGAACAGTACGGTACCAGGCAAACCCCCAACCCGCTAACAACACGAACACTAAAAATAGTATAAGTATTTCCATGATATGTTTTATAAAATGCATAGAGCGTATAAAATATTACATGCCGATACACACTGCACGCATAGAGATACTGCCATGCGTGATACCTTCGACGGGGAACGTAATACACTCATCTTTCGCACGACCGGCAAGTGCATACAAGAGCGGCCAATAATGATCCGGCGTGGGTACGGCAAGCGTAGCCGCGTGTCCCAGCCGCTCATACGCAATCAGCGAAGCGATATCTCCCCCAAGTAGAAGCTCGCGTATACGCGCATCGAACTCAACCGCCCAATCATACGGCTTGGCGCCCGGCTCGTATGCGATACGTCCAAGGTTATGGACAAGATTGCCGGATCCCACAATGAGCACCCCGCGCTCACGCAGAGATGCCACCTCTCGACCCACTGCATAATGAAATTCAGATGGTTTTGATATATCAATACTCATCTGAAATACAGGAATATCTGCGTTAGGAAAAAGTCGGCGCATGACAATCCACGTACCATGGTCCACTCCCCAATCGGTATCTAGCCACACCTCTGTACTCCGCACCCCATTGCGTACTGCGGCGGCATACGCGGGAGCTCCCGGACACGGATAGGTAAGCTGGTAGAGCTCCTCGGGGAATCCCCAAAAATCATGGATGGTCTTTGGCTTCTCTCCAATATGTACCCATGTCCCTTCCGTCAGCCAATGCGCGGAAATACAGAGTATCACCTGTGGCCGCGGCAAGGTCTCACCGAGCGCACGCCATGCTGATACGTATTGATTCTCCTCTATGCCATTCATCGGGCTCCCGTGTCCTATGAAGAGTACGGGCATTTTTTGTGTTGCCGGATGCGCATCCGCAATCGTTTTGAATCTTTGTAGTATCATAATGCAGTAGCTACAAAAAATACTGTGCGCCAAATATATAGAGCGCACAAATAATCCCTTCTCCGATACACACTCCCAATAAAAACTTTTTAAAATTCACCTCAAGTGCCCCACAGACATAGCAGATAATGTCTGTAGAGAGCATTGGCGCAAAACTCCACGCCACAATAATCGGTAGCTCATGTCTCTGTAAAATAGATTTTACGCGCGCGATACGCCGGACATGATGCCGCTCAAAATAATCATCCAGCTGGAGAAAATCGGAAAAATAATATACCGACGTGGCGGAAACTAAAATGCCAGCCATCGTCAAAATCCAAAGCGGCCCGGGCGCAAAAAATAAAAGACCAAGCACAATCAACGGCGTGGAAGGGATAAGCGTAAACCCGCGTAGACAGCCGAGCAAAAGATAGAGCGCATAGCCAAACCACACCGATATGCCGAGAGCCTGACGGATCCGGTGCTCCAAAAAACCCGGCTGGAGCCAATACAAATAAAATCCGACCGCTACTATGAGTAGCCAGAGCACCACGAGTACCCGTCTAATTTTTTTCATATCACGCATCACAGCTATCTCCATTCAACCGCCAAAAGAGAGATACCGCAAGCAACCAAAAAGGGCCGCTCCCTTCGTTGAGAATGACGGCCCCGTTATGCTAATAAAAAAATTTTTAAAATCGCAATCCGCGAAACATCCCTTTGCCCATCCGCTCCTTGCCATTGTGCTGGCGATTTTGCATGACCGCAAGACGTTTGTCTGCTTGCGCCTGGGAGATAACGCCCTTGTCCACCAGCGCCTGTAGCTGTATTTTCATCTGTGCCATATGCGCGGCCTGCATCCGCTCCTGGACTTATTTTTGGTCAATGCTCTTTTCCTCTATAATCTGTTTAATCGTTTTCCCCTCGGCCCATGCGGTCTTTACCTCGTCAACACTAATGCCCAAGATTTCGGCCTCCTTTTGAAATGCCGATTGCTGGCGGCTCGCAATCTCCTCCAGTGGCAAATCGGCAAATCCCCCAAAAAATCCATGTGCTGAAGCGACGTTTGCAGTGAGCAACCCAAGACTAAGTACCGGCAAAATAGAATACATGAGTGTTTTATGTTTCATATTGACATGCTATCTGCTAATAAATCTGCTTCGACCCTCTCTCATGTGTCCGAAGCGCCCTGCCCTCCACTCTGCGCTTTGAGAGAAAAGACACATACAAAGGACATCCGCCCGAACATCTACTACTACATCGCCTGCGCACAGA
>MHNR01000020.1:11782-30553 GCA_001819875.1 Candidatus Ryanbacteria bacterium RIFCSPHIGHO2_02_FULL_48_12
CCGCGGTGTACCATGCGTAACTGCGCTGTCCCAAACTCGCGATATAAAGGTCCCGCAAACGGCAAGCGTCCGGAGCGTGCCGTACGAAATAGCCGATCGTGCACTCTGGCCTGATCGATAATAATACTCCCGATGACCACCACAAAGAGAACCCCCAGTGCCGAGTAGAGAAGCGGCCGGCGATAACTAAACGCATAGTGGCGCACCAAAATTTCCAAAATCACTACAAATAGGATAGAGAGCAACACTAAAAGCCACGGCAAAGAGAGGAGAAATACATACCAGCCACGCCAGCCAAATGCCGGTACGAACCATGCCCCCGTCTCACGTAACGTAAATACGATAAAGCTTGCCAAATACAATACCGCAAGCGACACAATCATTCCACCCGTCGCCAAGAGCGAGGCCTGCAAGACAAAGTGCCAACGCGGACGCATTTTTATCCGACCATCCTTGATAGCCGAGAGTATCTGCTCACGTATATAGTTTTTGCCCGCTTCGTTATACATATACTTTGTCATCTTGGGTAAGCAGTTTCTTGAGCATCGCCTTGCCCCGAGCAATGCGCACGCCTACAGTTGATATCGGGATCTGTAAAATATCTGCAATTTCTTTGTACTCCATCTCTTCAAAAAAGTAGAGAACGAGCGGCTCGCGGTATTTCGGCCCAATACGCCCCAAATACTGATCCAGCCCCCGCCGCAACTCCTGGCGATTGGCCTCTCCGTCTGCAGTTTCGGGAGCGACCGGATGCGGCAGAATGACATCCAGATCGAAGAAAAAAAGAGGCATACGGCGTTTTTTCTTGAGTGCATTTACGAGCTCATTGTGCGCGATGCGATAGATCCATGGAGAGAACCGCTTGTCCGCATCAAAGCTTTGGATATTGGTATATGCTTTGACACAAACATCTTGCACGATATCTTTGATATCCTCTCCATCCGAGAGAAATTTGCGTGCATAGCGCATAAGCTTTGACTCGTAGCGATCCATGAGCAAGCCAAACGATTCAATATCGCCTTCCTGTACTCGCATGGCTATTGCTTCGTCAGTTTGTTCGGGCATATGGATGTGCTACTTAGTATTACAACAAAACAAGCCCTTTCTTTCGTAAGGCTATCCACCGAGTATACGTAGTATAAAGGACGCGCTAGCGCCGCTTGTCTGACAGGATCTCGCCGTCTTTGAGGGTAATAATCCGCCGAGCTTTTGAGGCATATTCATCCTCATGCGTCACCATGATAATAGTCTGCCCTTCTTTATGCAGATCCTCAAATGCGTCCATCACCAAACGCCCATTCTCTGAATCAAGGTTGGCGGTAGGTTCATCGGCAAACAAAATCTGCGGATCATGTGCGATGGCACGCGCAATCGCCACGCGTTGCTGCTGACCACCCGAGAGCTGACTCGGCAAATTGTTAATCTTGTCTTCGATACCGATGCGTGCAAGTGCGCGCTCGCCAGCGAGCACCGCTTCGGCATACGTCATGCCCTGCATGAGCATCGGTAAGATCACGTTTTCGAGCGCCGTAAGTTCAGGAAGAAGCGCATAATCCTGAAACACGTAGCCCAGTTTATTTAAACGCAATGATATTTTTTCAGGTTGCTCAAGCTCGGATGTTTTTATATCATCCAAATATATATCCCCGCTGGTCGGCTCATCCAGGAGCGAGAGCTGATAGAGCAGTGTGGACTTACCGGCGCCCGAGGGCCCGACAATCGCTACAAACTCACCAGAGGCGATCTCCAAGTTCAAATGTTTGAGCACGGTAATCTCTAGCTCACCCATGCCGTATTTTTTGACTAATTGTTCTGCTTTGATCATAGGAAAATATACACGTCTAGGGTCGGCCTAAAATAGAATCCAGTGTATTTTTGCGTACAATAAGTTTGGCAGGAATATATCCCGCGAACAGCGTAACCACCAAAAGAATCGCCACGCGGATCGCCGCCCCCTCGGCGGTCGCCACCAAAATGCCGTCGGAAAATGGAAAATCTATCGGATTGGCGTCAAAATACGGCCGCAGAAATCCAAAGGTCGCCAAGATGCCGATGAGCGACCCAGAGACACCGTAGAAAAATGCCTGGAAGATATACGAAAATTGGATGGCTCGCGGACTAATGCCGATACCCTTCATGATGCCGATAAATTTGCGCTTGGTAACCGCATTGATAAATACCACAATAAACACCGTGATAGACGCAACAATCAAGGCAATAGAAGAAAGTGCATTGCCGAGAATAGCAAACGTCGTCTCAATATTGCGCAAAAAGGACGGGATTGCTTCATCGGTCGTCTGGATACGTGCAATATACGGTCCCATAAACGTCTTGGTCTCCTCCACCAACTCGGGCGCATACGCATACTCTACTTTGACCGCCATCTCCTGGTACTGCTCTTTGTTGGACGGCATCATGCGTTTGAGCTCGCGATCGAGCATAAACATGCGTGTCGAAATCTCATCCACTTTGCTTTTGACAATACCCTTGACGATTACCTCTTTACTTATTTTCTGCCCATCCTGACCGGTAAGTGTGACTCGCACCCGCGACCCCACATCCACATCGTGCAGAAGATCGAGCCCCGGGATATTGGCATCCGCAAATGAAGAATATTTCTTGATAAGATTGGCGCCGATTAAAATATATCCCTCCTCCCCCTGGCGGAGGGGCTCGCCATGCAGGATAAAGCGGGAAAACCGCGTCACCTCTTCTTCACGCTCCGGATCGATACCGGAGATACGTATGCCAATACGGTTGGGGCGTTCATTTTTGGCAGGGTTGTCGTTGAGCGTACCCAAGACCTGTGCGGATATACTGTAGCGCGGTGAGACGGCCTGTACCTTGTAGTGATTCTCCAAAAAAGAAAGCAGAGGCTGGGAATTTTCTATATAGTCTCGGCCCGGAGCGGAAGTGATAATCACCTCGCCCGAATAGCCCTCGCGAAATTGTTGAAACGACCCCGAGATAAGTCCGACCAAGAGACCCGAGACCACCACGAGATTGAGGAATGTCAGTACCATGATAAATATGATCAGCGCGGTTGTACCCTTGCTCGATCGCCTGATCTGGCGCAAAGCCAAAAACCACCCGACCCGGATGGCGTTGACGTATTCATTTTTGAGCCAAATAATTTTTTTCATGCTCCGGAATATCTGCACGAGCGGGAACAAACCATTCGCCCAACATTGTAGCACAAAAGTACGCTACGGTAAACCTCGCCGGACAACTAAAAGTACATGAGCGTGTTGAGCTTTGCTCTCGTCTTGGGACCCACGAGACCATATCCCTCGTCGCCCTCTTTAGCGATACCGTAGCGTTTTTGAAAACGCTTGAGCGCGGCGTCCGTAGCAGGTCCAAAATACCCCGTCACCAAACCCTCTGGATATAGTAGCTTATCTTGCGCAAGCAATTTTTGAAGTTCGCTCACTTGGCTGTGCTTCATACCTTTCTGTAAGTACCGCGAAAACTGTACTGGGCGCGTTACTTTGATGGTACTCGTAGGGGTTGGCGTAGCTCCCGGAGGCACAGTGATCGCGTTGGCAGTATTTGTCCCCATCGGCGCAGAAGCAGTACCTAGCGGGAGGATAGAGAGACTTATGGAGCGCCCCTTGGTAGCATCATAGGTCCCATCGCTGATCTGCGGGATGATGCTCGCCAAAAATCCTTGCGGACCGTAGCTCTTGTTGGTAAACGAGAGCGTCACACTGCCTGATGCCGGCAGTATCTTAGAAAATGCATACGAGTTGCATGGCAAAGCGACAGTAGTCGTGGAGCGCACTTCCAAGACCGCCAGTGCATCGTTGCAAGCAAAGCGTAAGTTTGCCCCGGTAGTATTTTGTGAGGTCCAGGAAAAAATAATCGGCTCACCGGATACGATAGTAGTTTTTTGACTGGAAAAGGTATCTACCGAGGGCCCCTGTGGCAAATTGCGTCCCAAAACCTCAAATGAAATAGACTTACCATGCACAGCATCATAACTCCCCGCACCGATCGCCGGCAACACACTCACGTATACTGTCCGCGGAAATAATGAATCATTCGCAAAACTCACCGAGACAGAACCCGAGGCCTGCAAATCATTAGCATACGCGGTGGCATTACACGGAAGTGCAGTTGATACCGAGGGGCTTGCCGACATAACTTTGATATCGGCAACACAATCAAACCGGAGATTGGTACCCGACAAATCCGTATTACCCACCCAAGCAAGCGTGACCGCCCCACCCACCATTGCCGAGGTCGTAGAGACGGTAAAGTCGGTAATGGGATTGGGGTTGGCTCCCACACTGACATAAACATCCATAGACCCCGGATCATAATCGAGGCTAGAATCATCTTTGGGGTACACGCGCACCCGTATAGATTGAGAAGAGCCACTGACATTAGTAATCAAAAAAGTTTCTGATGTAGAGGGGCTCGCATTTATCGACTGGCGGGTATTGCAAGGAAACGAAGTGCCGTTAAGTTTGGCAATTTTGACTGCGGCGGGACAGAAAAAATAAATACTGTGCCCCGTCCCCTCGGACAATGTCCAGGAGATAAGCGTCGGCTGACCGTTGCTAATAGAAGCTGGCGTAGCTGACACACTACTCACCGTGGGTGCCGCATACACAAATCCTACTGGCAGGCACCAGAGAGCCAAAAATATACTTAAAAACCAAAAACGCTTTACCATACGATTGAGCATAGTTAGTAGGCTATTCCTATATGCCAGTATACCACGCACAAAAAATCTGGCCGGAAACTTGGGGATAGAAAAGAGAAAACCATCCAAGAAAGGATGGTTCATGTGGGGGAAAATACGAGGGCGAAAGATCTTTCGAGACAGGGGCGGTCGGGGGAAGGCCGCCTCCTGTGTGATCGAGTACCCAAGGAGTACGGTACTCATGCGTAAGGACTATCTTTAGTCTACCTGCTATGCCGTGCTTGTCAAAGTGGCTAGCAAGGAGCCCGCTCTAGCCACCATAGAGACTTGACGACCCCCTCAAAGATACGTAATACTGCCACCCAGATAGATCCCTACAAAAGGAGGATGCCCCATGCTAAAAACAGCCAAGTATAGAATCGGCGGTCTGGAAGACTCTGGGGAAGTTGTCTATGCAATATTCAACAAAAAGCGCATTGTCTTCTCAGGCATTACAAAACCGGGCAGTACCATAAATTATGCGGAGGATATTATCCGAAACATAGCCGCCATAGAGGGCATAGACCCTCTCATCTACCAATGGTTCGATCTGCAGACCCACCTCGGCTACCATAGCAGAGAACCGGGTGTTTTTTCTTTTAGTAAGCTGTAGGTACCCACGAAGCTGGTACCCCACTCCATATCGAGAAATGGGAAGCTCTATCGATTCCGTCAGTAGTGTTCACGCTGTTTCAAGAGTGTATTGGTGGGCCAAACGACACAGCAAAACTATATACTCCAGAGGAGGCACGTACCAGTGGCTATACCCCAACAGACAAGCACTCGACCGACATGGGAAGATGTTTTATCCTTGGTCGGCCTTCATCAATCGGGAAGAGAGCTAGCGGCCTCGCTAGAGCTTCGAGGAATTGCCTGGGAGGTATTCGACCCATCAATCACCCAAAACTGGATCGTGGTTGACCACGAAGGGTACCCGGAACATCTTGCGGCAAGCAATGGAGACCGCTACTGTATCTGGCAACGCGACACCACTAGAGATAATTAACCATCTCTATGCAAAACGGCTAACCTATAAGGCTCGCCGTTTTTTATTACCATGGCTGATTTTACTCTCTTGGGCAGACATACGCATCGCATATAGCAAAGTCTGCGAGGCTGTGATAAGCTCAAAAACGAAACAGTGTAGTACAATACCTGCACAAGGAGGTGCTTATAGGGAAGCTCGACTTTCTACTGGCAAGCGTGTTTTTTGACAACCCCCACACACACATTACCTGCTCGGAGGAAATATGCGTCGTATTTTTGCACTCGCGGTCCTGCTCGGAATATTTGGCATTTCATTTTTGCCATTCGCTACCCCGCCACCAGCCCAAGCGATTAACATCATCGACTGCTGTGATCTGACACTCGTCGGAGATCCCACCATCACCTTCAACAAAAACCGTCCCGATGAGCTCTCCATCCTGGCGCGAGTCGCCTCCCCAGACAAAGTACTCTGGCAAGGAGATTGGGATAGCCCAATCGAACATGTCATAGAGGTGAGTCTCTACCTTGGCTCCCAGCTCGTATTCCAGCATCAGCTCGGTGCTTTTATGCTTACCATTCCTAAAAACAAGGAAGGTTTTCACTTCGGCGGACAATTTGAGTGGAATAATGCTCCCAAGAATGGAGGCTTCCAGTTTGTAAATATTCTGCGCCACAATAATGGCTGGCAGATTGGCATTGATGTATATGACTTCAACACCAAAGACACGCCGGGGATTGAGCTCGCTAAGCTCCAACCTTTGGGTGATGTAGAGTTAACACTCGTCATCCAGATAGATGATAAGCTCATCTGTGTCACCGCACCCGCCAAACGCGGAGGCAACCAACTGCGGATGATCCTCCCCAACCCCGTAAAACCTTGAGATACCGTACACTACGGCAAGAATGACCTCGATACTCGCAGGCCATTTTTTATTTGCTTTTTGTAAGAAAACTATAGCCTTACTTCCAGCAAAAGCGCGACCATGTCATCTTTTTCGATCTCCTCTTTTTTGCGCACCTCTGCTTTTATCGGCAAGAGATAAGCGCCTCTTTTTTTGTCCGGGAATATCGAAGTCTTCCAGGTGGTTTTGCCTATGGTAGCCATGACCGGAAGCGACCCCCATCCACGCTTCATAGCACCAAAAACTTTTTTTATATTACTCGATTGTTTTTTGGGTACTGTAATAAAATGCCACCCCACCATCCCGGGATATACCCATACCTTGGCACGCATCTTGTAGGTTGGCGCTCTCATACTTTTTACCCAGAGGACTAGCTACTGATTAGCGCGTACCCGGAAAGTCACCAGATAGCTCGTCGGGTCAGGCGTGGCACTCGAGATAGGCACGGGCTGCACGCTCTCGATAGATACTTGGTACGAATCAAACGCTACATCTCCGGCATCAGAACGCATATCTCTTGTCTCTTTATCGGTAGTACTCTGGAGTGTGACCCGTGCGGTGACCCATCCCGCCTGGATGCACTGGACATCTACCGGACAGCGACTGTCCTGAACGATTTTATCGAGAGTAACACGCACACCATTGATGAAGACGGCCTTTCCTACGCCGACCTCTCCGAGTGTCGGATCACCCGCATCTCCCTTGAGCTCCTCTAGATGATCCACTGCCAGTGTAGCTCCTTCGGTGAACGATCCATACACTCGGACTTTTCGGCCCACGAGCTGGCCTAGCACATTACTCACTTTAAGAACGAGTGGCATGCGATACGCTACCTCACCCACTCCACCGTTTTCTGGTGAAGCGATAATAAGTGCAAACCCATCCGCGCTCTGCTGGAGCGTCCCCGTAAACGACGTTTGATCGGGGCATGGCGCAAATGCACACTGCGCACCACTCCGTCCGACATACGATCCGTCCGGACACTGCAAGGCCTCTTGAGTACAAAAAACCATATCCTCATCACTCCCGCCAAGATCTTGAGTGATGCTATAGCTCATGAGCCGCCAGGCGCCATACAAAAGACCAGCGATAACCGCAAACGCAAGTACTATATAAGTCCCCTTATTGTTGCTCTCCATAAAAATTACTCTTCCCGGATCAACTTTAGAATAAAATAAATCCCCGTAGCTACAAAAAGCGCCCACCAAAGCCACATCATACCAAAAAGATACCCGCCCCAATAGTAGGCTACAATGATACCAAGCGAGATAAGACAGAGCTTGATAAGCCCCACCTCCCACCAGCGAAATGTCCGCGTTTTGAATAGTTGCATATAAAATAGTAGCTAATAAATTAATGTGCCATAACGCCTATATGCCAATTTCCATTTTCCACTGCATGGGAATAAGCGTAAGATTGACAGGCTGTTTGAAATAATTCTTTTGTTTCCATTCTGAAATTTTAGCTTTCATGTTTGCAAAAAGCTCATCTTGGTCTTTGATTTTATGGGCACTCATTTCCACAAAGATCTCGATAGGCGCAATCTGTACTTTGATTTGCGCGCTATTAGCATAGACAAAAACATCCTCGATGCCCGTGGCTACAGAGACGATTTTTTGGACTGCCCATGAAAGTTCGAGCATTTCTGCTCCCCCCTACCTTTTCATCATCAAATTCTATTTTGATTAACGGCATGTTTCTTCGAGTACTACATAAAACCAGGCAACGGAATTTAAGAAAAATACTTTTTGGGGAAATCTCCCGCCTGCTCATTCACCATCTTGTACCTAGCCTCAAAAGCCTTTTTAACTTCAGGAAGCACTATCTTTCTCTCCCAATCTTTCTTGAGTTTTTTTCTATTAGATTCCATCAACTCCTCAATAGGCTTATCACTGTTTTCTTTAAAGTATATGGACCAGAAAGGGCCGATAAGATGCGCGGCCCCATCGGCAGATGAAGCTATCCTCACTTCAATAGGTGCCTCATGAAGATCGACCTCCATCTTCCTTTCAAAAATCCCCAAATATTCGATCACTTTGTCTGCGAAACCATTCTCAAAGCCAAACTCCAACAATTTTTCTTTCCCTTTTTGAAACATTACCGCATCATGTTCTTTCTCCTTGTCCAAAATCTTTGCATAGTCATGGATCCACACCAGTGTACGCACAATGTTTCTATCCGCTTCCCGGTGCATGTCGCAAAGCTCTAGAGCTATCTCTTCAATAAGATTGAGGTGGTATTTTACAAACCACTCGTGATGAACAAACTCCTTTGTATTGCTTGAAAGATCAATCACATGCTTCCGAAACTTCTCCACCAACTCCTGCATAAGATTATGATTTTTTGGTCCTTAATGATTCTAGTATAGTAAAATTTTGCCTTTTAGACGAGTACACAAACAAAAATACCCCGAGTGGGGTATTTTTGCATACACAGCGTGTACTAGGCGACTTTGCTCACTTTGGTCGCGTTGGGTCCTTTCGGGCTCTCGCCAACTTCAAAGGTCACTTTGTCACCCTCGCGAAGTTCGTCGAATGTTACTCCGACGAGCTCGTTGGAATGGAAAAAGAGATCCTTTTCCTCTCCATCGCGCTTGATGAACCCGAAACCCTTGTCGGTGAGACGGGCGATTGTTCCTTCTTGCATTTGATGTAAGAAAAAAGCTAGTAAAATATCAAATACAGGGACTGAACAATGGAGATCGATCCTTACTCTCTGGATCAGCTCTGAATTGATACCCGAAGACTATCATATTTTTATAATTTTGTCAAATTATGTATCCACACCACCCCTGTATACTCCCCGCTTTTGACTTTTACACTGTTTGAGACATTATATTTACTAGGAGGGTTCTCCCATGCGTCTTTCAGCCAAGCTTGAAGTCGAGCTACAAATAACCACTACTCTCCCAGAGCCCATTCTTTCAAAACAGTGGCCCGCCTCCAACGGAGAAGAAAATATCTGGGGATTTTATATCTATGGAGATGAAGTCCTATGGGGCTACTCGGCTCTCTTTGACCGAGAGACTGGTGAGCACTCACGTAGCTATGTGCTATTTGAACGAGCTAGCTTCCATAAGTGCCTGCATGATATTTGTATTGATGGAGCCGAAACCGGATGCATCAAAAGCACCGATACCCACGCAGGCGTAAAATTCTGGAGTAACACTAAAGGGGCATTTTTTATGACCGTTCACGACTCCAATGGAGACTCTCTATCCTGGAATCTCGAGCCTCTAACTTACGCCGAGCTCCGCCAAGCGCTCCAAGCTTTGGAGTAACATCCAAAGAACCTGTGACTCCACACACCACCAAAGCCGCACTCCGGCTTTTTTATTTTGCGATTACTTCACGTCTTTTTCGAGATCCAAGACCTCATCTATCCGGATCTGCGAGACAAAATCGGGCACATGGCTCACCAGTATCATCGCGCCATCATACTGGTCAAGGGCCTTTGCGATAATCGGAATATGGCGAAAGTTGATGTGGTTGGTCGGCTCATCAAGTATCAAAAGTCCCGGTTTTAAAAGCACAAGACGCGCAAATGCTACGAGCCCTTTTTGGCCCTCCGAGAGACGGCCGATTTTGGTGCCGATCATCTCCGGCGTTATGAGAAACCGCGAGGCGGCACCCCGCATCGTCTCCTCTACTTTTTTGTCCATCACTGACATCAGAGACTCTGCTACGGTATCTTCAAAGTTGAGTGTAGAAAAATCCTGCCGATAATACCCCACTCGCACGCCACGCGCTATCGTCATGCCTTTTGCTTTGCCGGATGCGAGAGACTCCAAAAGCGTGGTCTTACCAATGCCATTGGGGCCCGTGATGAGGAGGTGGTATCTTTTTTTGAGCTTAATGTCGCACGTCCGCGATACGGGCTTGTGGTGATGCATCACGCCGTATCCCGTGATATGGGCAATATCGCCCACGATCTCCCCTTGTGCCGGAATGACAAAGGGACGAATCGTTTTGTCCTCGCGGCGTACATCTACCTGATCCTCCTCCATCTCCTCGATCTTCTCGCGCATTTTTTTGGCTACGTTTCGCATCTTACCACCCTTGTGTGCAAAAAAGTTGGCTTTTTCTTTGTTCTCTTGGATTTCTTTGGCAAGCTGGGCATTTTTTTTGTTTTCGCGTTCGATACGTGCCGCGATATCTCGGACCACGTTAAAATAATTGCCGTCATATTTTTCTACTTTTTGGGTAAAGACATCGAGATAGAGAACCCCGCCGGTAAATGCATTGAGAAACGTCGCATCATGCGAGATGACCATGCACGTTTTTTTGTAATCCACGAGAAACTGCGTCAGATGCGCGATGCCCGCCTTATCAAGATTGTTGGTCGGCTCATCGAGTAGCAAAAGATCGGGGTCCTGTATGAGCGCGGACGCCAGGAGTAGCCGCGCCTGCTGTCCGCCGCTAAATGTTTTTATGATCTTGTCTTTGGGGGCCGCAAGGTGCACCACCTCAAGCACTGCATCTATCTTGGGATCTATGTCATATATTTTTTTATCAAATCTCCGCTCAAAAAACTCCCGCACCGTAAGATCCATCTCTTCGCGCACAATGACTTGGCGGGCTGTGGCGATAGTCAGATCCCGCTCTATATGGATACTGCCAGACTCGGGTTTGAGTGCTCCCATGATGAGTGCAAATATCGTACTTTTGCCAGCGCCGTTTTGGCCCATAAGGGCGATCTTGGTGCCACGACGCAAGCCAAAAGACACCTCCTTTACGATGGGATGCCGTGGACCGTATTCAAATGAGACGTCATCAAACCGCAATATAATTTCTTCGCGTGGCATCGGATAACCATACTCTATTTTTTCAGAAATTGATACCCCCCAAGGAGTTTTACTGCCCGAGCTTAAAACCCGCATAAATCCCGAGTGCGCCACCCATAGCGCTAAAAACGAGAGACGAGCCAGAAAAAGCGTCCGCTCCCCAAAGCGAAGGTAAGAGCCCACCCAAGGTGGATCCCACGAACATCCCGATCCAGATTAATGATTTTGGGGTCATATTAAGTCCGAGAAGGTAATATCCTCACCACCATAAACAAATAAATTTTCTCATGTAGAAAGGATGCTAACTAGCTATCTCAAATATCTTCTTCACCAACTGTTTTCGTGCATAAGAAATAAGTTGACTAGATATACCATAGTTGAAATTTCGGATAGCTTTCTCGATCGTAGAAGTTTAAGCTTCTATCGTCTCGCCAGACAAGCTCAGTAAATTGCTCGAAATCCTCACCATAGCCGAGGCACATGACTTTCCAATGATTGGACGGATTAAACCGTAGAATTATTTTTGCCAAAAATGGCGTAAGTGGAATTTCCATAATTAAGTAAATCGATAATATCCGCGCGACATAAAATCCAAATACCCCCTGTCACGCAAAACCTGCAATTGCTGGCGGATTTTATCCTTGATGTGTTTGTTGTCGGGATGAAGCGCGCTCAATTCTTTTTCAAATGCGTAAATATCATCAAGTGTAAATTCCCGCTTCCCAAGTTTTTCAATACTTCGCATTATATCGAGTAGCCACCCCTTGGCGGAAATTTCTCTTTCCTCTCGCAAGAAAAGGGTTTTTTGCCATTCGGCAAGCACTTTTTCTTTTGGTTCAGCTTGTCTATTTTTTATAAAAAAGATCTTGCCCGTCTGTAGGATGCTCTGTAGTAAGATATTACAACCAACCCAACCAGCACGCCGTACTGTTGCCGCAAGAGGTTTTCTTTTCTCAATGATTTTCGGAATAAAAAAATGTTTTGGGATAACAAGAAAATTTATTACTTCAAGATTTGATAAATCATAGTTTAGCAGGAAAAAGTTAGGGTTGTTACTACTCGTAAGTCGTTCAAGCATTGTGCGATACGCGCCATCGACAACTTTTGTGCCGATTACACCCTGTTTGCTTTTTAATTCATATTCTTCTCGGCAATTTGAGCAGTAAAAATCAGCAACCGGCTGGTTATTTGGATACTTATCTATGTTTAATTTTCCGCAATTTGGACAAAAAATTGCATTATCAACCCACTGCTCTGTTAAAATGCGCGCTTTTTGCGATGCACTTTTGTAATTAGTTGCAAGTTGTTTTTCAAAAGTTAATTTCATGTAGTAAGCTCCTTTAAACCTAAAAAACCAATATCCTACACCGGGTGCACTTATTCTAGAACAAAATGTATCAATTTGGGAGATTGACTTTCCCAGTCTTTGGCGCACTATTTTTAAGATATTTTTTTGTACCGCACTGCACGACCCTGCCCAATGAGCCTAATCTTACCTAGCCGTAGTAATTTTTTGAGTGCCTGATTGACCGTAGGGCGAGCGATGCCGGTTTGTTTTGCGATCTCTCCCGCACGTATCTCCTCGGCGTTTGCAACACAGCCCCATACTTCCAATTGTTTTTTAGACAATATATCTTCTAGATGCTCGCCTTCAAGCAGTGCAACTGCCCGCACGCCCTGCTTGTTAACAACACCAAAAAAGAATACAAGCCATGGCTCTATAGACTGCTGACCGGTCTTAAACGTCGCCTGACTTTGGCGCAAGGCAAGATAGTATGCCTCTTTTTGCTGTTCAACAATCTGCTCATGCGATACATACGGCATATATAGATACCCTGCACGCAATAAAAGCATATTACCGAGAATACGGGAAAGGCGGCCATTCCCATCCTCAAATGGATGGATTTTGAGAAACTCTACCAAAAAATTGCCGATGACAAGCAATGGGTGGATTTCTTTTTTCTCGAGCTCTTGATGGGTCCACTCAACAATCTCCGTCATTTCTTTTTGCACGAGCCAAGCAGGGGTTGTCTCAAATATAATCTGCTCTACCTCCCCTTTTTCATTTTGCACGCCGACAATATTTTCTTTTTGTTTGTACTTGCCGCGATGCGACGCATCTTTTTCCGAATATTGCAACAACTCTTTGTGCAAATGCTGAATCACTCCCTCACGAAGCGAGAGTGTTTCAAAACTATTAAAAATATTTGCGAGTACCTCCAGATACCCGCGGACCTCCTGGACATCTCGCTCGCGAAATTTTGTGACCGAAAGACCGCGCATAACCTTCTCCACCTCCTCATCAGACAAATGAGACCCCTCGATGCGTGTTGATGCGCCGGTCGAGGTAATGAGTACCGACTGGCGAAGCGTTGTAAGGGTAGACGGAGCAAGCCTGCTCCCCGCGCTCCACTTGCCTTTTATCTCATCAATACGAGCAATAAGCTCCCAGATCTTCCCATCAAGGTTTGTGAGACGTTTTTTAAATTGCTCGCTATTTTGGCTCATATAATCATACATATATGATATATTAGATTATATATGATTATATATAAAAAGCAATAGATCCTCGAAAAGCTCTATTTTTTAAGTGTTTTTAGTATGATTTGTATTGTATTGCAAGTATTGCTACTCCCCGGCGTAGGCCTTCTCCAGACCCGCGACATCTATCTTTTTCATCTTGAGCATCGCCTGCATTACCCGACCGGCTTTTTCGTGATCGGGATCGCCCAGGAGCTCGCTAAGGACTTTGGGGATAATCTGCCATGACAACCCATACTTGTCTTTGAGCCAACCGCACTGGCTCTCGGATCCGCCATCAGCCGTGAGTTTCTCCCAAAGAGTATCCACCTCGGCCTGATCCACGCAATCTACAAAAAGCGAAATCGCCTCGGTAAACGTAGTGGTCCGCCGTTGAGCGCATAAAACGTCTCTCCATGGAGCTCAAAGGATACCCAGGAGGCCTTGCCACCCGGACCGGGAGTCACGTGTGTGACTCTGCCATCTCCAAACACCGAGACATAAAAATTGGCCGCCTCTTCGGCCTGATCGTTAAACCACAAAAACGGAGTAATCTTTTGCATAGAGCTACATGGAGAGGATAAAGGCGGCAAGCATCATCCCGACGAGCTGGTAGCTCACCATCACAAAAATTTGCTTGGCCCAAAACTTTTTCTTGGTGTTGGCCCAGACGACTCCGGCGATTTGTGTCGGCACGATAAAGCCAAGCCACACCCAGCCCGCAACTCCGTAGGCATGAAATCCCACACCCGCCATTTGCAAGTACTGGATAAACATGGCAAGCACAAAGGTAAACACCAGGCTCAACAAAAACTGCAGACCATAAAGCGGCGCCATGTCTTTTTGCATTTTTTGGAGCTCCTCTTTGGAGAGATTGGTCGCCTCCATAATCTCCATCCACCACCTGCCAAACATAAGGGGTGAATACCACACTGCCCCCAAGACAAACTGCGCGATCGTAGCACCAAGTATAGTGATATAATTTAGTTCCATATAGTATCTTACTGATAATGATATTATGCTACACCCAAAAATTGCGACGCACTAGATAAACGGCAGGTACTGCAAAATTCCATAGGCATACGCGGCTACAAAAGCCAGTGATATATTAAACACCAAATTCCCCAGCCCAAGAGTAAGCATCACCCGCCAAAATGGATAGCCGAGAAGCCCCGCAGGAATAGTAATGATGTCGTTTGAAAATGGGACTATACAGCCATAAAGAAAAAAGAGTACCGGCAACAATCGGGGATATTTTTGCTGGAGATGTGAGAGCCGCTCCAGTATTGACTGCATACGTGGAGACAAGAGCACCCTTCCCTGACTCCCTAGATAATACGAGGTGGAATCGCCGAGCATCACACCCACTGCAGTCGATAAGCCAAGAAAAAATGGATTTAACCCTCCAACCGCTAAAGCAACTAGGACCACATGGTACGGGATCCCGCTCAATGTCGTCAGTCCACCCAAGAGCGCAAGGATAAAAATCAGTGCATAGGCATTTTCAACACCAATAAAACCGATGATACTCTCTGGAGGCAGATAGTAAAATGCCAAAGAAAACCCGACAAAAAAGAAAATCGGGATAAGGCGCGTCGCATAGGTAGTAAATTTTTTCGACATACAAAAGGAGCCGTGCAAGATGCCTACGGTTTACGGCGCGGCAAAATAATATCTTGGTTATTCTCTACAATACGCACCAATGTCGCCTGCACGTGCCCATCCGTACTCGCCTCACCGACAATAATGACATGGTCGCCGACGTGAAAGCCATCTTGCTCTGTGTGTGGGCCTTTTTTCACCACGGTCTGATCGCTCACGTCAATAATACGCTCTTTAACTATGCTATCCGTAATGACAAAACCCATGTCAGTAATCCGGATAATCTCTCCAAAATATTGCCGATCCTCCCAGCGCATATAGCCACGTACTCCCATAAGAGACAATACGATCGCAAGCAAAATGCCAAGCAGTACGAGCACCATGCGGACATATTTATCTTTGAATAGATGCATATGGTTAAGAATAGCACGAATCCAGCCCATCCCCTTTGCAAGCTTCAAGGCATCGTATTTGTTTTGGCCGAAACAATCAAGTAAAAACAAATGCACTCAAGACACAAGGCGTTGTGCGCCAAGCCTGCCTCCTATTCATGCCACACATATGGCATGCGGCTCCCTAGGTTAACTTTTTTACCTCCTCGCCAATATATTTTTTCATCTTTGAAATTGTTTCTTTCATCCGCTCAACACATGCTATCGCCTGCGTAGAACTGTTCAGGTCGTGCACCTCTTGCAGACTCTCAAGTTCTTTTAAATTAGAGGACAGGAGGGTGCCTAACTTTTCTAAGTCTCGGCCAATGATTATTTTGTATGCCTCATGTGTTTTCTTCTTAGCAACATACCACCATGCGATCACACTTGCCCCCGAAATAATAATAAGCATGGCAATGATAAAAATCTCAAACCATCCAAGATTAATAAATCTACCGAGCGACAAAATTATCTTTGGTCTAATATTAAAAAATGACTCGGAGCTGGCTACGCTTAAAGCCCCTCGTTCATCTCGAGCCCGAACTAAAAGACCGTATTTCCCTGTGGGTAAGGCCTTGTCTATAGTAATTTTCCAATTTCCGGAACCATCACTTTGGGTAACACCTGTAAAAACTTCTTGCTGCAAGGAATTCGTAGCACGTACGTCCACAAAGGCGTTTGGAATGGCTATCCCGGAAGCGAACATGACTTCACCTTGGGAAACTGATTTTGATATAAATTCAATAGCTGGAGTGGGCAACGGAAGAATTTCAAATTGTAAACCATCTTCCATGCTCGAACCGGCACGGTCAAAAACTTTTACTAGAAGCTCGTGTATTCCGGGCGCATGGACAGGCAACAGGGCAGTCGTAGTGCTGGTTTCCCCAACCTTTTTGCCATCTACAAACAAAAGCGTGTGAGAAACGCCGGAAAAAGCATCTTGGGCATTAAATGTAATATAAGGAGTGGGATTGTCACTTGCGACATTATCAATCTTTACTTCAAACGGCAGTGGCGGCGTAGTATCAAGCGATATTTTGTAATGCGCGGTACTCCCCCAACCAATATTATTTCTAAATCGTATATGGACATACCAGACCCCTTCTTTTGTTATTGTGCCGAAGTTTTTCCCCGTGGAGAGTTCTTTTTCGGCAACGGTCGGTACGGTGTTTGGATTTTGGTTCAGTACGGTGGCAACCATGGTGATATCGTCAGGGACACCCCACAAAGCAATAGTTTCTCCAAGATGGTTGTACCAGTTTGTGGTATCTGGATAGAGCGGTACTTTAACTATCGGGGCCATAGGCAGTTTGCTTGCCGGTATCGCCGTTCTCTCCACCTTCTGGGGCTGTATGGGCGCTTGGGCAGACGTCGGTGTACCGGCTGGCAAAGAAGATGGAATAAGTATTTCTGTCCCAACAGTGAGCGTGATTCCTTCAGCTCGGGATAAAATATTCGTGCCTTTTCCATCGCTCGCAGTAATGACAGCATCAGACAAAGCAATCTCCCCGGACCCACTGCCGCGAGCTTTAAACGTCAGTGTAAGAATCTGTAGCGATTTGCCGGAAATGCCTTTGGGGGTCCCGCCCATAAATTTTGCCTCGCCGGTTTCATTTGAAAATGTCGGCTCTTCAATCCAAAAATTAAATACCGAGTCAGCCTTATCAATTTTTGTAACTTCAAAAACTGCGGTTGGAAATTGCATCGTTGTCTGCACTGCATTAATACTCTCATCCCCCGTGTCCACTTTAAAATTCACGCTCACTTCTTCACCGATTTTTATAGTTTTCTTCTCTGGGACAAGCGTGAGCGTAGCAGCTTCGGCTCCCCTTACCAAAATAATAGATAGCGCAAAAATTACAGAGATGACAAATTTTGATTTATGTGCTGAAACCATATTTAAATTTCTATTTTATTAAGAAACACGCTTAGATCAAAGATGTCAACAACTCCGTTGCCATCCAGATCAACGGTGGACTTGAGACTTGGATCCTCTGACCCCCACCGGAAAAGAAATACGCTCCAATCCGTAATATTGACTGCTCCGTCGTTATTGAAATCAGCGCGCGATGCCGCGAGCAGTGATTTTTTAAATGCTCTTGTCGCTGAGAAATCACTTTTCCTTCCATCTTTATCAACAAGACGCACTCGTACATAATGCGCGCCCACAGAAAGTTTCGTGATGCTCTTCGTAAGCACGTAATAACCCTTTTCGTCCAAAAGTTCTGTCTCTTTTTGCGGGATGGTATCAATCTCCATTTCAACAGTACTCCCCGGCGCTCCATATCCTATAAGCTGCAAATCATCGGCTCGAGTAAGCAGTGTATGTACGAGTGCAAGTGTAGGCGGCACAAAGATATCTTTTACCGTAAAATTACTCTGATGAAGTAAATTGGCCTCAAAAGACATCATTGTCTTTCTCCCATCCTTGTCTGTCACCTGTAATATGTAGAAATACTCCGCACTAAGAATAGCAGCCTGACTAATCTCAAAAGTTCCGTCTTCTTTTATTGAAACAGACTCTGTGGGAGTAACATGATATATATCTTCCAAAAAACTTCTCCGCAACAATTCGATAGTGCTCGCGGGATAGGCCTGGCCGGAAAATGTTGCGGTAGTGGGTTGCCCACCACCGCCGGACGATGCAACAGAGCCATCGTCTGGTGAATCTCCTGTGTCCAGTGTTGTTGTTAAACTTGGTACATTAGAAATAGTTGAAGTATTTGGCACCTCATCGGATGTTTGTATGGCAAAATAATATGTCGTTGAAGGCAAGAGGCCGCTCACGCTCATAGACTCCGAACTACCTGCAACCGATGGAGCAGGCTCGCCAGTGACCGCGGTCGCAGAGCTAAAATT
>MHNR01000021.1:0-22096 GCA_001819875.1 Candidatus Ryanbacteria bacterium RIFCSPHIGHO2_02_FULL_48_12
ACCCCCTTACTTTTTACAAAAATATGAAAACTATAATTTGCGACATTGACGGAACAATTACAAATATGTGGCCGATAGAAAAATCGGTGCTTTTGTGTATGACTGATAGAAAATTTGAGAAAGATATTGAGCAGGTAAAATTATCTGGTATTTCTGAAACATACAAGATTTTTCTCAAATTTTCTAACCAAAAAATGAGCAAGAAAGAGTACACCGATTTTTATAACAAATCTTTTTCTGCTCTATTGAAAAACGGCAAGTTGCCCATACCTGAAAAATACTATTTGGCTAAATGGGTTTTTACTAACAAAAACAAATATCGTTTTGTTTATGCGACTGGCGGGCAACGACTGGAAACTCTATATGTCCTAAAAAGTTTAGGTTTAGTAAAATACTTTGATCTTGAAAATTCGACTAATAAAACTACTTGCCGTTTTTCAAAAAAGACTGGTATTCCTTTCAGAAAAATAAAATCAAAGTTCAATGATTGTATTTTAGTTTCTGACAGTAAGGCAGATTGTGCGGGAGCGACTTTAGCACAAGTTCCTTTTATTTTGTAGCGCCGTTCCGTAAAAAATTCAGAAGCCAGCCCGCATTCTTCTCCAGGCCCTCCTGCGGGGGGGGATCAGCCGAGGCAAAGCGAAAAATCCTTTTCCCCAGAAAAAAGATTTTCACTATGGTCTTGGGTGTTTACCTATCAAAATCGGCAAGGATTAGCTACTATATACTCATGGGCAGGAAAATTATCCCGCCAGTAAGAGAATGGAGTAGCTTATGAGGTTAGAATCATTGCAAAGACTTATCGATCTAAAAGGGAAGACCGCTATTGTGACCGGTGGTGCTATGGGTATTGGCTTTGGCATTGCGTATCGTCTTGCTGAAGCTGGAGCGAATGTTGTTATCGCCGATCTTAATGAAGAGGTTGGTAATACGGCAGTCAAATCGTTGCATGAGAATGGTTGGGAGGCGGCATTTGTAAAAACCGATGTGGCTGACGAGGCAGAGGTGCAAGCGGCAGCCGATTTTAGTGTGAGTAAATATGGCGGTGTTGATATTCTCGTCAATAACGCTGGCATTTATCCCATCATTCCCGTTATGCAAATGTCGCTGGCCGACTTTGAAAAAATATTGGCAGTCAATCTCAAGAGTGCGTTTCTTTTTACCAAAGCGGCGGCGAATATAATGATCAAACAAGGCAGAGGCGGTAAAGTTATTAATATTACCTCGATTGACGCTTTGCATCCCTCTTCCGTTGGGCTCGCGGTTTATGACGCCTCCAAGCATGGTTTGTGGGGATTTACCAAAAATACCGCACTAGAGCTTGCACCGCACAATATCCAAGTCAATGCTATCGCCCCGGGCGCCATTGCTACGCCGGGTGCGGGAGCGGGTAGACCGGTAACTCGGGAGTTGGAGGTGATACAGAAGGAATTTTTGGCAAAAATCCCGATGAAGCGAATTGGTGATCCGGACGATATTGGCAAGGTGTCTTTGTTTCTTGCGTCCGATCTTGCGGGGTATATGACTGGATCGCAAGTTGTAGTAGATGGAGGTGTTCTCCTTTCATAGTTTTTACCTGTACGCATAGGTAAATATTTTATATTATCGAAGTATTATTAGATAACATGAGGTTTTATACATAATGCAACTAAAAAAGATCGAGGACATTCCGCAGGTGTCGACACAAGATAATGCCGTGATGGATAGGGCCCGGGTGCGTTCCTGGCATGCGTGGCTTGCTCTTGGTGTGTTATTTAGCCTGGCTATAGGGATGTCTGTGGTAGCAGACCGCAAAGGTTATAACGTTTTATCTACTACTACAGCTCCGGCGGCTATTATTTCTGCTGTTGGTGCCACAAGCGAGGTTGGCTCATGGGGGCCAACATTCCCCATGCGCGTACCATTACCGCCAGCGCCTCCCGGGAAACCTGCTACAAAGCCATTTGTCGATGCAGTTGCTATCCATGCAACTCTTTTGCCGGAGACCAATAAAGTTTGGATGGCCTACTCGACTGGGCTTGTCCCAGGACCGGGTACACTGGCATGGGTATGGGATGCTGATACGGGCGCCATTACGAATGCCTCAATACCTTATGCTTACGATATGATGTGCGGGGGTCATACTTTGACTTCTGATGGATATTTGTGGGTTGCTGGAGGAAGGAATAATGCCCAGAAGACGGCAACCTACGATGCTGACGAAAATGAATGGATACCCGGCCCCAATATGGTTGTCGCTCGATACTATCCGACCGCCCTTACACTTGGTGATGGCAGTACCCTTGTGGCATATGGATCGGGATCGATCACCATCGAGCAATATGATTCTAAATTGAACACTATTAAAACCCTCCCCAAGACTGTTAACCGTGTCAATATTATGTCATATCCGAGATTGCATTTGTTGCCGGATGGCAATGTCTTCCATGCCGGAGCGGAGAAGGCTACCAAGGTCCTTAATACCCAATCTTGGACATGGTCGCCACTCGGAGGTACCTTGACTGCAAATGCCGACAATGGGGTGTCCGTCCAGCTCCCAGGAGATGGATGGAAATTCCTGTCGCTAGGAGGAGCATATTCTCAAACGAGAGCACAGGTTATAGATTTGCGGACTGATACAACGTGGCGGACTATCTCGCCAATGGCAACTGGCCGGGCCAATTTTAATGCAGTAACACTGCCGGACGGCAATATCCTTGTCCTTGGCGGTACCAACGCCGCGGCTACAAAGAACATAGAGATGTTCTACCCGGCAACAGAAAAGTTCGCTGTTATGGCTCCGGCAAATCCCAATCGGGCATACCACTCCACCGCAACGCTTCTGCCGAGCGGTCAGGTTTTGTACGCGGGGAACCAGGCGCCGTTTCAATCAACGGGAGCCATTTACTCGCCACCGTATCTTTTCAAGGGCACACGGCCTGTTATCTCCATTGATCCTGCCTCTCGTGACGTAGTGTATGGCGGCAATCTATCTGTACAAAATGACGACCTCTCCGTTACGCGCATGACGTTGGTGCGTATGGGGCCAAACTCTCATGGCACCAATAATGAGCAGCGTCATATTGAGTTGGAATTTGCTACCAGTGGGTCGCAGCTTGCTGTTGCGATGCCAACAAATCCCAATTTGGCACCACCAGGATTTTATATGATGTTTGGTTTGAATGCCGCCGGTGTGCCCTCCACTGCGGTGCAGATTAAACTGCAAGCCGCCGAATAGGGATGCTAGGTGCTCTTACCGTGGAATCGCGTTCCTTTTCTTGGTGCGCGATTCTCTGCTTTCGCACAGATTTCTAAGTGGAGCACTGCTATGATTACTTGCAGGTAAAATTTTTATGCAGAAAAGCATATAGAGAATAGTATGGATAGTAAAAAGGCGCAGGTACGTGATACAAAAAAATACGGTGCGGGAGTGTTTGCAGGCATGCCAATCAAAAAAGGAGAGGTGATAGCAGAAATTGATGGTAGGATTTACACGCTCGAGGAAGATTTTGACGATTATGCGTACAATCATGCCATTCAGTTCGCACCGGAGAAGTGGCGTGCCTCCGATGGTATTGCTGATCAGCTCAACCACTCTTGTGAACCAAACTGCGGCATCAAAGCCCGATTTAAAATTGTAGCAATGCGCGATGTTGCCGTAGGAGAAGAGCTTACCTGGGACTATGGCATGACAGAGGATTTCCAGTGGCGGATGCGTTGCAGATGCGGCACGCCGTCTTGCCGGCGCATTATTGGTGACTTTAAAACTATTCCCAAAGATACGCGAATACGCTATAAAGGGTACATATCAGCGTGGCTGGTGAATAAATACAAACTCAATAGAACATAAATGTACGAGCGTATTGTGGAGCATAAGACAAAAAAACGAGCGGCGGCGGCAGTTATTGGTATTCTTGTCGCGGTTGCGGTTGGATATTATGTATCTCCGATTATCAAACAAGAGCTATGGGGTGATGATAATGTGCAGACCTACACAGGGGCAGATATTCAGAATACCTGGAAGTCGTATGCCAATGCCGCTTTGCGATTCGAGTTTAAATACCCGATCCGTTATTATCTCGAGGAGCGTGAGGTGGGGAATGCCGAACGTAGTCACTTTGTGGTGACTCTCACAGAGGATACCGAGGAAAATCGTCTGGTGCGCGAGGGTAAATCTCCGGGACGAGAGGGTCCCGTAGCGATTACTCTGGATGTATTTCAAAATATTGAGAATCTCTCTGCCGATGCTTGGGTGCGCGGTATGAGCGACTCAAACTTCAAGCTCTCGCCTGACAGTAAAGCTTCCACGGTGCAGATCGGGCCGGAGACGGCGGTTGCCTATCATTGGTCGGGGCTCTATGAGGCGGATAGTTTTGTGTTTGCCAAAAATGGTCTTATCTATATGGCTACCGTGACGTACATTACACCCGAAGATCAGACGCGTCTGGATGCGGCAGGGGTGTTCGCGACACTCAATTTTGATCTGCGTTAAGGAGAAACTCCAAATCAGTCTCGGCATCCGGAGAGCCGAGGATGATATAGGCAATTTTTTCTTTTCTCGAGTTTTCAAATATATAGAGCAGCGTATCTTTTGCCGCACTCGTGTGGCCATTTTTGCCACCCACAAAGCCTGGGTGATGTCGGGGGTTGTTGAATGTATGAAATGTATATAGTCTCTCGGATGAGGTAACCACTTTTTGTGCAGTACGGGTCATCTCCCATATCTCCGGATAAAAAAGATTCACATGCCGTGCCAGCAAAAAAAGATCCTCGGTTGTTGAAATATTCCCTGAAGATATACCCGACGGATCGCGCCAGGTGCTATGTGACATACCAATTTGTGCGGCTTTGCCGTGCATGTGCGTTATAAAATTACTTCTTCCGTAGTAGCGCGCGATTGCTTCTGTGGCATCATTGCTCGACATCATAAGGATTGGCCAAAGTATATCATTCCGTGTAAAAAGTTCTTGCGTGTGCAGATGAGCAGAATCTCCGTAGGTTGCAAGTGCCTCGGGAGTAATCATGATGTGATCTTTGGGGTTGCCTGTTTCGAGTCCTACGATGGCAGTCATGAGCTTTACTATGGAGGCTATCGGTAGGGGGACACTACTATTCTTTGCAAGGAGCGTTTCTCCCGTATTGAAGTTTTTTATAAGGATAGAAGTGGCGGTAGTCTTTTTGGAAATACTGGCGGGTATGGACACATCATTCTGGGACGGGTCTACAGGTATAAGTGTCCTGCCGGTGGAGGCGATGCTACCGAGCTTCGGGTCTCTTAGTTGGACTGGAGAACGTTGGATAAAAAATATCGCTGAGAGTGTGAGTAATACTGTCATGCTTAATAGCAGTATGTTTCGCATAGGTCTTAGTATATCACTCCCCTGGTGCGCCTTGTCTTGACAGATTTGTAAACATGTATACAATAGAGACTTGTGTTCTTTGATTCCTTAAGGAGGAGGAAGGGAGGATTCATGTAAGTATCCGTTGAGAGGGTACATAGACGGAGTCTCCAGCCGCAGGAGTGATGCGGTATTCCTTGGAAGGAGTATGTATAATGCGAGTGAGAAAAAGCTTGGTAGGGGTTCTCATTTGGTGCTGTGTGTTGGCGATGGCTCTAGCGCCCTCGGTATCTTTTGCCCATGCCACTACCCATCATATGGGATTTCGAGAGTCTGCATTCAACACCTATTACTATAAAGAGGCGACTCTCTCTATGACCACAAGACCCACCAACTGCACGATCGACTGCTTTGCGGTGGTGAATGTTGGTCTTTCGCAGTCGAGCTATTGGGCGGAGGCTGGTCTTGGGTTCGTCGGTTTTTGGGGCCTTGCGAGTAATCAGGTAGGACTCTACTGGGCAACCCATTGGAATACACGCGGTACGCTTGTTGCTAAGGTTCCTCTGGGAGCCATTGTCAGAACCAGATTTTGGCGTAACGCCAACAAGACATTCTCCGCTGAATGGACCTATACGTGGCAGGGGAAGTACTACTACAATTATACTCCTGCCATTGCTGGCTGGTCTGGTAATGTCGTAGGGTATACGCACGTGGACGCGTACAATAAGTCATCCGTGGACCTCAAACCGGTATACTTTACCGCGGTGAGCATCTTTCCTGCTACGGGTAGCAAGACCACATCCTCACCCTATACTTTACTTGGTGGACCGGGGAGTTATACTGCCGGTCTCTACTAAAGAAGAGCAAGTCTTCCTTGTTTTTAGCTCCGGGGGCATCTCATCCTCTGGAGCTTTTTTGTCTGCTCTTGCTCAAAGCTCATCACTGTGCTACAAACAGCGAGGACGGAGAGGACAGAGAGGGGGTATATGTATAGATATGTACAAATAGCATTACTTTTGCTTGTTTGTATAGTTCTTAACGGATGTGCGCTTCTCGCGGCCGCAGGTGCCATAAGTGCGGTACAAGCTGTTCGGGCAGAGATGCAAAAACAGCAGGAGAAAAATAAAGTTACGCCCAGGCAGGGGATTGAAAAAGAAAAAATCCCGCCAAGTGGCGAGAAAGACAATAATCCGCACCAGAATAGGAAGGGCTGTATCCGTCTTCCGACCGGATGGCATTGCGAGCAAACTCTAGACTAATCTAGAGTTTTTTTATTTTTTGGCCCTGCGGTGAGTCTTCGATTGTCCAACCAAGAGATTTGATCTGATCGCGGATTTGGTCGGATCGCATCCAATCCTTGGCTTGTCGCGCATGCTTGCGTTGAGCTATGAGCTCTTGTATGTGTTGGGGCAAGGCTTCCTGGGCCTTTGTGGCGTCTTTAAGATTGAGTCCAAGAAAATGGTCAAATTGGAGGATGGTTTTGAGTGCCATAGGGGTATTGTGTGATTTTGATGTACGAAATTCGCGAATGAGCTTCCAAAGGATACTCAAAGCTTTAGGGGCGTTGAGATCGTCATTGATCGCTTCCAAAAACGCCGTCAGATGCTTGGTATAAGTAATACCCTTTGCGCGATCCTTATTTGTTTGCAGTTCACGTACAAAATCCATAAGTTCTCGGCGCGCGGTTTGTGCCGCACGAAGTGCATCCCAACTAAAT
This sequence comes from Candidatus Ryanbacteria bacterium RIFCSPHIGHO2_02_FULL_48_12, assembly GCA_001819875.1. Lineage (GTDB taxonomy): Bacteria > Patescibacteriota > Minisyncoccia > Ryanbacterales > 2-02-FULL-48-12 > 2-02-FULL-48-12. Next base: position 7,036 of record MHNR01000021.1, read on the forward strand.
GCCATAGGTTTTCGCCAATGTACGCCAAGGGTGAGATACCGATAATCAAGTGGATCAAACCCCTGTTCCCGCAACGTGTCGAGGGTAATACTATTTCCCAAAGATTTGGACATTTTTTCATCTGACCCCGGGGTATTTTCTATCCGCAAAAAATTGCCATGAAGCCAGTAGTGTGCGAAGGGCTCGCCGGTCGCCGCTTCGGACTGGGCAATTTCATTTTGATGATGCACCTGTATATGATCAATACCGCCACAATGGATATCAAAGGTTTCTCCAAGGTACTTCATGCTCATCGCAGAGCACTCAATGTGCCAACCGGGAAATCCAATACCCCACGGGGACTGCCATTCCATCTGGCGTTTGGCATCTTGGGGCGAGAATTTCCACAAGGCAAAGTCGGTGGGATTGCGTTTTTCACCTTCTGCTACCCGTGCACCTGCTCTGATGCCGCCAATATTTTTGCGTGCGAGTTTGCCGTAGTCCTTGAGATGCGCGGTGTCAAAATAAATGCCGTCAGCGGTGCGGTAGGTGTAGCCTTTTTTTTCCAGTTTTTGGATGAGTTTTATCTGAATATCAATATGTTCGGTAGCACGGGGCATTTTTTGGGCGGGAAGGATATTGAGCGCTTTGAGATCCTCAAGAAATACCGCCTCAAATTTGCGTGCGATATCCCAAGCAGATTTGCCCTCGCGCGAGGCCTCACGTTCAACCTTGTCCTCGCCAGTGTCCTCATCGGAAGCTAAATGTCCCACGTCAGTGATATTCATGACGTGCTTGACTCTAAAGCCATCCATAAGGAGTGTCCGCTTGAGCAAATCCTCAAATATATACGTGCGGAGATTGCCGATATGGGCGTATTGGTAGACGGTTGGTCCACAAGTATAAAGACCGACAAACCCTTTATGCAAGGGTTTAAATAATTCTTTTTTGCCGGAAAGTGTGTTGGTAAGTTTTGGAGCTAGAGCCATTTTTTGTATCTAAAAAACTCAAACATACTGATGATGCCCGCCACCATCATAGCAACAATAATCCAAAAATCATAGGGGCTACCAATGATAGGATTATTTTCGGTGTTCATACCAAAAATGTTGGCAAGGAGTGTGAGTGGAAAGGTGATGAATGCCATGATGGTTAGATTTTTAGTAATTTCAGTAGTCCGGGTAGAGAGGAGCGAGGTGTTGGTGTGATGCAAAGCGTCTACGACTTCTTTATGGTTCTCGAGTGTATTTTCTACCTTCATATACATACCAAAGAGATTGCGTAAGTATGGCTGGAATTCTGTGCCAAAAAACTCCTCTCCTTGGGTTTGGAATGACATAAAGATGTGCTCTTGAGGACGGATGGCTCGTTTGAAATCTATAATCTCTCGGCGGAGCATGGAGAGTTCACGTACCAGATCGCCGTGTTTGCGGCTGTGGTGCTCTTTGAAGATGTTGACGCTTACATGGGTGATTTTTTTGTCCATCTTGTCGAGCTCGCTAAACACAAAATCAAACAGATCCAAGAGGAGATAGTAGAGGAGGAATGCCGTCCCCCGGGAGAGGTATTTTTCTCGAAGTACTTTATCCTCCGTGCAGTTTTTGAGGAATGCCTCAAATTTAGGAAACTTGCGGTATTGCGCCGTGATAAGAAAATCTTTACCGATGATAAAATCTACTTCTTTGCCGAGCGTCGAGTCACGCAGATCATATACGGGGAAATGCAATATCAAGTACAAGAAATCACCGTAGTCTTCCAGGCGCGCGCGAAACGTGGAGCGAGAGAGCTCTTCAATGACTAACGGGTGGAGATTGTAGCGTTGTTTAATGGTTTCCAGATCATCTTTGCTCGGTTTGTCGAGATTGATCCAGGTAACCTTTTCCCCTCGTATGGTTTGCATAAAAAATCAGATGGCCTATATACTATAGTATATAGTAGGGCGTAGGCGGGTGCTACGAATTATACCGGCGAGCAGTGGATATGTTTGTTGAGGCACATACATGCAAGATCATCGCTTTATCGTAAAATTTATCATTCAGCCGAGAGCCGGTATGGAGGAGTCCATCGCGGTCAATGTTGTCGTGGCCGCCGCACAAGGGGAGGAGGAGAAACGTGCAGCTGAAGCGGCCTGGGATGAGGTCATGACCTCGCTCAAGCGCGGGCTCAATGGCGCAGGGACACTTACCCTGGATGCGGTACGCAAGGTGGAGCTCGTATCTACGGTGGAGTTCCCGCTCAATTTTATCAACGCCCGCCAGCCTACGGGGCAATAATGGAGGATTTTTTGTTTCCTAGGCCTGTTTGACGCAAGTTTTTTTGTTTGTAATAATGAACACAATGTCAACACTAAAGCGTACGGGACTTTTGGTTGTTGCGCTCGCGATCATCGGCGCGAGTTTTGGTTTTGGGACGTACGTGGGTTATCATGAGCGGCCTGCTATCGAGCAGGTCACCGAGCTTTACAACAAGGAAACTGGCAAGCCGGATCAAGTTGATTTTGCGGAGTTCTGGGAAGCATGGAGTATTCTAAAATCAAAATATGCGGGAGATGCATCGTTTGAGAGTCAAACGATGGTATATGGCGCAATTGCGGGTATGGTGGAGGCTCTTGGAGATCCGTATACTGTATTTTTCCCACCCAAAGAAAAAGAGCAATTTGAATCCGAGGTTAAGGGGCGATTTGAAGGTATCGGCGCGGAGATTGGCATGCGCAAAGATGTGCTCACGATTATAGCACCGCTCAAAGACTCTCCTGCGGAGAAGATAGGTATCAAGGCAGGGGATAGGCTACTTAAGATTGATGACAAAATCGCGACAGATCTTACAGTGGAGGAGGCGGTAACGCTCATCCGCGGCGAACATGGTACCAAGGTTAAACTCACAATTTTGCGCAACAGTGAATCTGATACTCGAGAGTTTGAGATTGTCCGCGATGTGATACGGATTCCGGTACTTGAGACTGAAAAGCGTCCGGGCGGTATATTTATCATCAAGCTCTATAATTTTTCAGAAAACTCGCCTTTTGAGTTTCGCAAGGCAGTACGCGAGATGAAGGACTCCAGCAGTACAAAATTGATCATTGATCTGCGCAACAATCCGGGTGGGTATCTGGAGGCTTCCGTAGATATTGCTTCATGGTTCTTAAAAGAAGGGGAGGTGGTGGTACGCGAGGATTTTGGGCAAGGGCGCGAGGAGACGCACAAGAGCAAAGGGTATGATGTATTCACCGGTACACCCATAGTGATCCTCCTCAACGAAGGCTCTGCCTCCGCTTCGGAGATTTTAGCAGGAGCACTTAAAGACAACTTGCATGTAAAGATTGTCGGCAAAAAAAGTTTTGGCAAGGGGTCGGTGCAAGAGCTAGTGAACATTACCGACAAGACATCGCTTAAAGTCACTATCGCGCGCTGGCTTACACCATCTGGCAAATCCATCAGCAAGGAGGGTATTGATCCGGACGTCCAAGTCGAGTACACTAAAGCTGATTTCGAAACGGGCAAAGACCCGCAGATGGACAAGGCAGTCGAGCTTATTACAGGCCTTTAAGCAGAACCTATGAAAGTCATATTTCTTAAGCACGTAGAGAATGTAGGAAAACCGGGTGAAGTCAAGGATATTACAGACGGCTACTTTCGCAATTTTTTATTGCCTCGGCATTTAGCAAAACTAGCTACACCGCAAGCGCTCAAAGAAGCAGAAGCCATAAAAAAACGAGCGGAAGCAGAGGTTGCTCACGAACTTACACATGCCCAAGAGATGATGGAAGCATTGAAACGTGAGACTTTAGTAATTGCCAAAAAGGCAAACGAGGAGGGGCAACTCTTTGGCTCGGTGTCTGCACATGATATTGCGGAGCTCTGTCATCAGAAAGGTTACAAGGATGTTGCCGAAGAGCATGTGCGGCTTGAGGTGCCAATCAAAACGATCGGAGATCATCAGGTGGCATTTCGCCTCAAACACGGTGTTGAGGGTGTAGTCTCACTCCACGTAGAAAAAACTGAAGCATAAGGCTCTATGCAAACCGGACCAAAATATATCTTCGTAGTGGGTGGTGTAATGTCCGGTATCGGCAAGGGGGTCTCCACCTCTTCTATAGGCAAAATCCTCCAGTCTCGCGGATACCGGGTGACCGCTATTAAGATCGACCCGTATATCAATGTGGACGCGGGGACGATGAACCCCATCGAGCATGGGGAGGTTTTTGTGACTACGGATGGTCTCGAATGCGACCAAGATATCGGCAACTACGAGCGATTTTTGGACACCGATATGCATACGTACAACTACATGACGACGGGAGCCGTGTATCTTTCGGTGATCACGCGAGAGCGCAATCTCGAATACGGCGGCAAATGTGTCGAGGTAGTACCGCATGTGCCTGAAGAGGTAATGCGCCGGATTGAATTTTGCGCCAAAAAGACCAAAGCAGACTTTGTATTGGTAGAGATTGGCGGCACAGTAGGGGAGTATCAAAATCTTCTATTTTTGGAGGCTGGCCGCATGATGAAGCTCAAATCTCCCAAAGGGGTGCTATTCGTGATGGTGAGCTATTTTCCTATTCCTGCCATGATCGGCGAGATGAAGACCAAACCTACGCAATATGCGGTGCGCTCGCTCAATACGGCAGGGATCCAGCCGGATATTATTTTGGCGCGCTCCAGCGTGCCACTCGACAAACCCCGCAAGCGCAAGGTCTCGGTATTTTGCAATATGCAGGAGGAGGATGTTATATCCGCACCTGATATCAAATCCATCTATGAGATCCCGCTCAATTTTGAAAAAGATAAACTCGGTGATCGGCTCCTAGAAAAGTTCGGCATGAACAAACGAAAAGCCCGCGGTCTGGAGGGCTGGCGCGCGGTGGTTAAAAATGCCCAACAGGCCAAGGAAACGGTAACAATCGGTATCATCGGCAAATATTTTAGCACAGGCGATTTTACCTTGAGCGATTCCTATATATCAGTCATCGAGGCTATTAAACACGCCTCATGGCATCAGAAAAAAACTCCACGTATTTTGTGGCTCGATGCCGAGGCATACGAAAAAGATCCCCGAAAACTTGCCGAGCTTGATACGCTCGACGGCGTAATCGTCCCCGGCGGCTTTGGCGGGCGTGGCGTGGAGGGCAAGATCAATGCCATCCAATACTGCCGCGAACACAAGATCCCGTTTCTCGGCCTTTGCTACGGTCTCCAGCTTGCGGTCGCCGAGTTTGCACGGCACAAGGCAGGCTTGATTGATGCTAATACGACAGAGGTCAATCCCCGCACCAAGCATCCGATTATCGATATTCTCCCTGAACAAGAGAGTAATGTCGCGCAAAAAAAATACGGCGGTACTATGCGTCTCGGAGCCTATACGTGCAAGCTTATCCCCGGTACCAAGGCGTATGCCGCATACGGAAAACCCCATGTGGAAGAGCGGCATCGCCACCGGTATGAGTTCAACAACGAATATCGCAAAAAACTCGAGGATAAAGGGCTTGTGATATCTGGCATCAACCCGGAGCGCAATCTTGTAGAAATTATCGAGCTCCCGGACCATCCATTTTTTGTGGGTACCCAATTTCATCCCGAGCTCCTCTCGCGGTTTATGAAACCGCATCCGTTGTTTTTTGCATTTATTGCGGCGGCAGGCTCAACCAAGAAAAAACAATCCCGATAGTTCGGGATTGTTTTTTGTGTATTGTTTGAGAGACTAGGCGACTGCCACTACGCTGACTATTTTGTGTACGACGATCTTGCCGTCAAAGCGCGTCTTTCGTTTGTTGCCAAACTGTACTACGCCGTGTTTGCTGGCGTAAAGCGTATGGTCGTGTCCTACACGCACACCCTCTCCGGCGAGCACCCGGGTGCCGCGCTGGCGTATAATAACATTGCCCGGGTGGGCAACTTCACCGGCATAAAGCTTTACACCGAGGTATTTGGGTTGTGAGTCGCGTAGGTTAGTTGTAGATCCACCAGATTTTGTATGTGCCATAAGGCTGTGCTATGACTTAGAAATACACTGATATTATCTCATGAATATACCAAACGAACCAAGCAAAGTCAAGGCGTTTTTGACCTCCCATGGTACGGATATTTTCATTGGGTGCCTCGCAATCCTTATGAGTATTATAGGATTTGGCATAGGGAGACTCTCGGCTCTAGATAAGGTAAAAGAGCCTCTACGGATCGAATACGGAGCCCAAAATAGGGCCACTTCCAGCCAAAAGGCGGTATCAGATGCTCCAGTGTCAAAAATATCAGCGCATCCAGAAGGACCGGTGTCTGTAGTGGCAAGCAAAAAGGGGACCCGGTATTATTTCCCTTGGTGCGACGGGGCAAGCACCCTAAGCCCCAAAAATAAAATCAGCTTCGCAACGGAAGCTGAAGCAAAAGGGGCAGGATATACCCTTGCGGCGAATTGCAGATAGGCTCTTTGAGATCATCTATGGACATCCGATGTCCATAGAATTGATAAACCTTAAAACTCTAATATATCTTTTGTTATGAGTCACTCTGGAAACAGGGTGATTTTTTATTCCTCTCCTATTTCAACCATCTCTTCCAAATCAGCTTTTATCTTCTTTGTACTCGCAGTAAGTACTACAAAACTTTTTGTGAGCTCGCGGGCCATTTCTATCTTCTCGCGGATCTCGGGGGATAGGGTTTTAAGATAGAGCTTGAGTTTTTTCTCGTCCGGGGAGAGGATAGCGGGCCAGGCCTCGGCGAGGCGTGCGGCCTCAAATATCTCTTTGATCTCTTCAAACTTATAGGCAAAGCGCTGTTGGAGTTTTTTGGATATGGATCCTTGATCCGAAAACAGGCGATCAAGATTTTCTTTTTCAAGATAGGCTTTAATAGCGGCTTGGAGTTCGGCGAGGCGTTTTTTGTTTTTATCTTCTGCTTTTTTAATCTCAAAATATTCGGCGATGGTTTTTTGGACGTCTAGATCTTCTGCGGTCTCCGTTTTTTTGTAGAGATGCCGCCAGGCGGGGCAGAGGGGCTTGTAGGCGCACCAGTCGCATAGGGCCGACGGGATAGCCGGAAACTCACCGGATGCGGTATGCTCTTCAATCTCGCGTATGGTGTCTAGCATCCGCGCTTTGACGATAGCCGCCATCTCGGCAGAGCGTCGGGTGGAGATTTTTTCGTTGTGCTTTACATAGTAAAGGCTAAGCGTGATATGCTCGGGCGGGATATGCGGCCAGCGCTCGGTGAGCCCCAGGTGATAAAGCGAAAGCTGGAGATTTTGGTCTATGGATTCCTGGGAGGCCATGCGCCGCGTGGTCTTGTAGTCAATAATCTCATAGGTCTCGCCGGTCTTATCTATGCGATCCATAATACCGGCAAGAGCATGCACAGTATTATTTTTAGTATCCTCGATTGCAAGCTCAAAGCGGGATTCGAGATCCACTACGCCAAAGTTCCAGGGAGGATTTTTTTCATAGAATCGCTTCAGGAGCGCCTCGCCTTGTTTGAGATAAAGCGCCTCCTCCTCAGGAGTGATGCGCGCGATTTTAGCCTCCGCCCAAGCATCGCGAAAATGGGCGACTACTTCGTCTGCCGTAGGAAAGAGCGGATCTTTGGAAAACATAAATTGGAGCGCGCCATGTATGAGTGTCCCAAATATCGCCTCCTTGCCTTTGGCAACGCGACGTTTATCTATCTGCTCGTATTTATATTTTTGCGGACACTGTTTGTAGGTCTCGAGTGCCGAGTATGAGGTGCGCATGTATTAACTTGACAATATATAAAAAATGACGTATAAACGACAGCGATAATGTAACTTTGCTATTGTATCACAGGAGATGAAGTGTGGCAGAACACGAAGAAAAAGATACACAGGTTTTGGTCCCTGATTGGCTTGAGCAATTTTTGAATGTAGCCGAGAGGGTAGTGGAGAGAATTGCTGGCAAACAAACTTTTTTCTGGGGTGCTATGGTCGGCGGATCTACTGGATTTGCTGCAGGAATAGTCGCGGGGATTATGATTGGTATTGCGCTTGCGCTCTACGCAGTGCGTTCAGCTCATTAAGAGGAGACCCTAAAAAAGAGTGATTCATCAGTAGGAGAGGGCCAATAAAATGGCTCTTTTTATTTTGCTATAGTGTCGCACAATATAGCTTTTACGACATTGATATTCAAAAAATATAGGGCTTTTCTTCGGCCCCATCCCCCACCGGCAAAATTATTTTCCAGCTAGTTTTCTAAGTGCCTCCCATGCAGTGCCTGCATATGGCCATACGTATACGACCCAGAGATGTTTTACTCCCCCCCAGAGAAAGACGAAGTTTTCGCGAATCGTATTGTCATTAAAAAGCGAGGTCAGGCTTACTCCAAGCAAGCTCAAAATTATCACGCTTAAAATGATGATTATCAAGAATTGGACTATGCCTTGGTTGTAGCGTTCAATGCGCGTTCGAGTTTGCATAGGTGAGTTATAAATACGCCAAAGGGTTTAAATAACCGCCATAGGGCAAGAGCTTGCAGGTACTGTTGGCGACACTCGAGGATTTAAACTCCACAGTTTTGCTATCATACACGGTAAAATGCAGATGCGGTCCGGTGGCGTATCCCGTAGCGCCCGAGTATCCAATCAACTGCTCTCTAGTCACTGTATCGCCTTTGCTTACTTTTATCAAAGAAAGGTGTGCGTATAAGGTCGAGAGTCCGTTGGGGTGATCTATTAGTACATATTTGCCATAGGAAAGACAGCGCGGGAACATGTCGGTATCGCCAATAGCACGTACTACGCCTGCTTCAGCCGCATGGATTGGTGTACCCATCGAGGCTTTGAGATCAACGCCATTGTGCGGCTTGCCATTGTAGAGGATTTTTGACTCAGGGGTGGAGCCAAAGCTCTGCGTGAGCATTACCACTCCTTTGACTGGCCAAGCAAGCACACCAGATCGTCCTTCGGGAAGCGATGCCGGATCAATCTGTTTGCGCAGCTCATCTTCTATTTTTTGGATTTCATCAAGTACCTCACGTCGTTTTTTTTCTTTGTCTTGGAGCATCTTCTGGTACGTAGCCTCCTGGTTTTTAGTGACCGAAAGGAGCTGTTCCTGCTCGCGTTTGCCAGATTCGTGTAAGCCCTTTCTATCAAGTAGCTGATCCTCCAGACCCTCGAGCTCCTGTTTTTTTACTACTTGGGTACTTTTCTCTTCCTCGAGGTCTATCTTAAGGTCCCGTAGCGATATGAGATTGATTTGAATTGCCTGATTCAGGCGCTGCATATTCTCTACGTCAGAAAAGAAATCTGAAATATGCAGATTTTTGAGCAAGAGCTCTGCGAGTGAGTCGGTAGTTAACTCGTCCAAGGATTTGATAAGTCCAGCTATAGCTTCGCGGCTCTCTACGATTTTCTGTTCTTTGGTTTTGATCTCGGAACTTAGTTGTCTGATCTCAAGCTCTGCCGTATCAATCCGGCGTTGGGTAAGCGTAATGTCGGCGTTAAGCTTTTTGATTTGCGTCGTGAGTCGGATAATCTCCCCTTTTAATGTTTTTGATTTTTGAGAGGTGGCATCAAGATTTTTTTGGTAGAGTGCTATCTCTTTTTCGAGCTCTGCAATCTCGGCATTGCGCGATTTGATGCGCTCCCGCATCTCCTCTATGGTCTCACTTTTGGTGACACGCGCATAAAAAAATATGCCACATACAATAAGACTAAGCAAAAAAACAACCTTGTAGGTACGAGGCTTCAAGCTCATACGTGTAGTATAGCAATTTTTAAAGAATTGCGTTTTGAATCTGTGGGATACTTTTGGCGCGTTGGATGCGTGCCAGGGTTTCATCTTTACCAAGAGTCGCCATAAGGTCAAACGGGTCCGGAGAGGCCTCTTTACCGCTTAAAAGAGCCCGTAGAGGCCATAAAACCTCTCCCCGTCCCTTAGCCTCGGCAAATGGCATAATCACCTCTTTGAGATCCTCTGGGCTAAAATTCGAGGATTCTATATTACGAACTATTTTTTCTACTTCGTCAATATTTTGACGTATAGTTTGAAAATCTTGCTTGCCTTTCCAAGAGAGGAGATCCGCTTCATATTGAGGCGTGTCAAAGAAAAATGCGACGCGTTCGGCGATATCTGAAAGCCGCTTGAGTCGCGGAGCTTCTAGGGCGCTTATGCGGTTGAGATATTCTTGGTCGACGGTACGCCCGTCTTTGGTACGATACCTATCACCTTCTACCGTGATAAGACCGGCGTCAATGAGGTACGGAACAAGATGCATAGTCAGGTCTGGCAAAGGAAGCTTGCGGATATACTCGGCATTAAGCCAGTTTAGTTTCTCGATGTCAAACACCGCGCCGCTCTTTTGCACGCGCTCCAGAGAAAATTCTTGTACAAGCTCATTAAGTGAAAATATTTCGCGGTCCCCTGTGGCATGCCAGCCCATGAGTGCTATGAAGTTGGCTAGCGCTTCGGGAAGATACCCAAGCGCGCGATATTCACCTATGGATGTCGCGCCATCGCGCTTGGACATTTTGGAACGATCCTGCCCGAGAATAAGCGGCAAATGCGCATAGGCAAGATCGGGAAATCCAAGGGCTTTTTGGATGAGGATCTGACGGGGCGTGTTCGGGATGTGATCCTCGCCGCGGATAACATGACTGATTTGCATATCGTAGTCATCTACTACGTTGGCAAAATTAAAGAGTGGTGTCTTTGGATTTTTCGCAAGCGAGAAGTCTCCCAGCTCTTCGGCTTTGACCATGATATTGCCGCGGATAATATCATTAAACATAATATCGCCAGTCGCGTCATTACGCAGACGTATGATCCCCTCTTTGCGCTTGGTATCTCGATCCGTGCAGATATGCCGAAGAGGACTTTTACTCGTCATTTGTTCTTTTTTTTCTGCCTCCAAAGATGCCGGATCATGTGTGCAATGAAATGCTTTTCCGCTATCCAACAGTTGTCGGAGGTGGGTCTCGTAGATATCCAGGCGCTCGCTTTGGCGGATAGGTCCCTCGTCCCAAGTAATACCTAGCCAATGAAGTCCGTTTATAATATCATCCTCAAATCGTTTCTCGGATCGCTCAAGATCGGTATCCTCAATACGCAAAACAAATACGCCGCTTTCATGTCGCGTAAACAAAAAATTGAATAACGCGGTGCGTGCTGTGCCAATATGCAAAAATCCCGTAGGACTCGGGGCCATGCGGGTGCGTATTGGTTTTGCTGGTTGGTTACTCATGGAGTCCAAGTTTGATAATCTCACGTGCAAGTTTCTCTGCGGCGTCCAGACGCGCAAATCCCTGGGCCGCTTTTTTCATTTCCGTGACGCGTGCTTGATTATCAAGGAGTTTACTAATTTCAGTAAATAGCACGTAGGGGGTGAGATTGGTCTCCTCGATAACCTCGCATGCGCCACTTCGTGCATAGCTATAGGCATTGGCTCGCTGATGGTTTTGTGCAGCAAGAGGTAGCGGAATAATAATGCTGGGGAGTCCCCATGCCGCGATCTCGAATATGGCTGTCCCGCCGGCGCGTGAGATTACTATGTCAGATCCGATTGCCGCCGAGCGCAAACGATCTTCATCGAGAAATGGGAATATATGGTAGCGTGATTTTTTAGGTGAGTTTTGGAGAATCACCGAAGCTTGTTTGATAACGTCTTCAAAATTGGCGTCGCCGCACTGATGTATAACTTGGGCACGCTCAAGTATTTGTGGCAACGCACCAAGGAGCATGTTATTAATCGATCGAGCACCTTGCGATCCGCCTATGACCAGTATAGTTGGTGTTTTATCTTCAAGTCCGTAGACAACTCGGGATTCATCACGATTGCCCCCCAAAAGCTGGGTACGGATAGGATTCCCAATGAGCGCTGTTCGATCTTTGGGAAAGTATTCTGCAACTTCCGGAAACGAGATAGCAATACGCCGCGCAAATTTTTTGGCCCAGTTGCTCACTTTGCCAGGTACCGCATCAGACTCATGAATGATTACCGGGATGCCAAGGAGTCGTGCGGCAAGTAGTACGGGGAAGCTCGCATATCCACCTTTCCCAAATACCACATCCGGCATCTCGTTATACATAAAAAAGAAGGCGCGAATGACTGCAAAAAATGTTTTGAGCATGTCGCTCACATTACGCCCCGAGGCGTAATTGCGGATTTTACCGGTGGGGATCTCTTTGTATCGAATCTCTTCAAACTCCAGAAGCGCTTTGTCTATGGGATTGTCAGATGCAAATATAAACTCAAACGCAAAAAATCGCTCTTCTTCGGCAATGCGACGGAGTTGCCGTGCGACAGCGATAATGGGATAGAAGTGCCCGCCAGTACCTCCTCCAGCAAATAATATCTTCATCGTGCGTATTTAGAAATATTGAGCAAAATACCGGTCGCTGCGAGATTGGTAATGAGTGCAGACGACCCGTAACTGATAAAAGAAAGTGGAATGCCGGTAAGCGGCAAGAGTCCAGTGATCGCGGCGATATTGATAAAAGCCTGTGTGGTGATGAGTAGCGTAACACCAGCGGCAAGGTTGCGCCCAAACGGATCTGGTGCTCGAATGGCAGTACGGAATCCCCGCCAAAAAAAGAGCACAAACATCGCCATAAGCGCCACACTTCCTATAAAGCCAAACTCCTCTCCAAAAACGGCAAATATAGAATCTCCAGTAGCTTCTGGTAGATAGCGGAATTTTTGCTGGGACAGGCCAAACCCTCTGCCAAATGGGCCGCCTGATCCTATAGCGATCAAGGCTTGGGTAATCTGGTACCCGGCACCCTGTTTATCACTCCCGGGGTTGAGAAATACCTTGAGGCGATCGACTCGATACGGCTCCAAATAAGCAAACAATCCCACTGCCAAAAGCCCTACCACTATCAAAATTGCTACTTGGTGTATTCTAGCACCGCCGATAAAAAAGAGAAGCAGTGAGCTGATCGCGAGCACGCCGAGCGTACCAATATCTTTTTGCAGGATGAAAAAGATACTTACAAATCCCATCATCACCAAAAACGGCAAAAAGCCAGTTTTAAATTTTGCAACTTCGCGCTTACGGTTAGCAAGCCATACGGCCAGATACCCGATAAATGCGATCTTCATAAACTCAGCAGGTTGCACCGTGATAGGACCGAGATCGATCCATCGGCTCGCACCTTTGAGTTTCAGTCCGGTTGAAGGCAGGATGGCGAGCACCATTAGTACCGAAGAGAGTATTAAAAACGGCAACATAAGCTTGCGCCATATTTTGTAGGGAGCAAAATACCCCACTACAAAACAAACCGCCCCGATGCCTACACCAAGTGTTTGGCGCGTCAGAAAATAATATGCTTGTCCAAACTTATTACTGGAGAGTACCGGAGAGGCTGAAGCCATAATCAAAAGCCCGGCGAGTACCAAGAGGCCCGTTACCGTAAGGAGCATATAGTCAGGTTTGTATGCCCGGTGCGCATTTCTCATGCAAAATTGAGCGTTACTTGCGTAAAATCTTGCCGTTTTTCGCACCAGTATACGTGCCCTGTTCCACAGCCACAGTGCCGTTTACCAGTACCCAGGTAATACCGGTGGGATATTGGTAGGGTTGAGTAAATGTGGCAATATCTTGAATGGTTTCCGGATTGAGTACTACGATATCGGCAAATGCCTTGGGTGCGATAACACCTCGGTCCAAAAGATTCATTTTTGCCGCGGGTCCAAGTGTCATTTTGTGTACGGCAGTCTCCCAATCGACTACCGATCGATCGCGTACAAACTCTCCCAAGAGGCGTGCAGTGGTGCCGAAAGATCTCGGATGGGTCAAATCGCCGGAGATGGCAGACTCGGCACGCAGTCCGAACCCGTCAGTCGAGACGAATGTGTACGGCTCTTGGAGTATGGAGGCGATATCCGCGTCTTGGATAGTTTCGCCAAAAATAGTTACGCCGAGTTCATTGGTTTTGAGAATATAGAGCATCCCCTCTCCGGGTGAGACGCCGAGATTTTCGGCGATGGTAGCGAGAGACTTCCCTATGATAGCTTTTTCCCGATGGGCAGAGGCGATGGTGATGCGCTCAAAGTGGAGTGTCGCACGCTCTAACTCATCGATAATCTGCCGCCGCTCTTGCGGGCTGTCCATGCGTTTGAGAATTGCCGCTCTTCCACCATCACGCGCCCAAGAAGGCAACATAGCGTAAAGAAGCGAGCCTGTTCTAACATAGGGGAACAAATCAGCGTGTATAGGTAGCCCCTCTTCTCGTCCTTCACGGATCAGATGCAGTGCTTTTGGCAGATCACCCCATGCCTCGCGCCCAAGTGCCTTGAAATGCGAAATCTCAAGTGACACGCCGGTTTCGCGCACAATCCGCAACACCTCGGTAATAGCGGGTAAGAGACTCTTGCCCTCATCGCGAAGGTGTATGGTGCACAAGGCTTTTGCTTGTGCGACAAGCCCCGCCAGTGCCATCAGCTCATCATCTCCTGCGGGGCGCCCATGGCTAAAGGTCAGGCCAAATGAAAGCCCATATGCGCCTTGGTGCAATGCCTCTCCGAGGAGAAAGCGCATTTGCTCAAGCTCCTCTTTGTCTGCTGGCATATTGCGGTCTCCCATGATATTTCTGCGTAGCGTGCCATGACCGACGAGTGTGCCAAAATTGACGCCGAGCGGGTGTTTTTCCAGTTCATCCAGAAACTCTTTGACGGTAAGCCAGTTGATATTGACTTGGGAGATATCGGTCCATTTCTGGATAGCGCCGATATCTGATGCATGTACGAGTGGTGCCAGAGACGAGCCGCAAGAACCTCCGAGTATGGTGGTGATCCCCTGGCGAAGAAATGACTCCTGTGTGGGAGTGGTAAATATCGTCCAATGCGTGTCGGAGTGATTGGTAATATCGACAAACCCGGGGCAGACATACTGTCCCTCTGCGTCGATTACTTTTGTTGCAGATTTACTAGAAAGATCGCCAATGGCATCTATGCGATCTCCCTTGATACCGACATCACCTCGGAACATTTTGGTTTGTTTGCCGTCGATAATGATGCCATTTTTTATGAGAACATCAAACATAGCTCATGCGTATTATAGCTTGGTATGCTCGTATCGTAACACGATATGGTGTTATCTCCCTATGAGAGTTATCACCATACCAAGTACCGCGCATATGGTGC
>MHNR01000021.1:22102-22298 GCA_001819875.1 Candidatus Ryanbacteria bacterium RIFCSPHIGHO2_02_FULL_48_12
CCCAGAAGCGCATGGTTACTTTATAGGAGGGCCAGCCGAGGGCCTCAAAATGATGCTGTATGGGTGCTACACGAAATACTTTACGCCCCAAAAACTTTTTGGAGGCAATCTGGATGATGTCCGATCCGGAGGCGGCTACCAGGGGAAACGCAATAATAGGCAGTACTAGCACCGAATCAGTAAGAAATGCGATAAC
>MHNR01000021.1:22340-29764 GCA_001819875.1 Candidatus Ryanbacteria bacterium RIFCSPHIGHO2_02_FULL_48_12
GTCGATTTGGTTTTGAAAAAATGCGATGCCGCTATACGCTGCGAATATCGCCGCCATTACGCCGCCCGCCAAGCCATCGATCCCGTCTATTACTCCCCCGCTAAACGTAGCAATCATGACGGTGATAAACAAGGGAATGTAGAGTGCGCCGATAATCAGTGCTCCATATCCGGGAACATATACCGAGTTGAATTCAAGTTTATAGTAAAACCAATAGGCACCCACAAAGCCGATAGCGGCGACTACTAAGATTCGGGTAAGCAAGGGAATGCCGCCTGAGAAATACTTGCCGGTTCCCCAAATCTGTGAGAGATCATCGGCAAGACCCAGAAGCGCCGCTGCTAAAAGTGTAAAAATCGGTATCCATGTCTGATTCTGGCTTACAAAGTTGAGTTTGGTAAATAGGTCTTGGTTGAATACCTCGGCAAGTAACCAAAAAAGGAGTGCAAGTGTGAGCGTGCTCCCCCACACCAAAATCCCACCCATGCGTGGTGTGCCTACCTCTTTATCTTTGTGTAGCTCGTTGAATATCACCGCTTCCCCGCCAGTGAGTGCTTTTTTGCCGGATGTTTTTTTCCACATCTGATATTTATAGAGATAATGAGTGAGTGTTGGGGTCGCCGCAATGGCGAAAAAAAATGAAAGTGTCGAGAGGCCAAACACTTTCAGAACATTGAGCATTAGGTTTTGTTCGAATCCCGACATGATGTAGTTATTATAGGAGATAGGGCTAAAAACGGAATATGTGCTTGGATCGGTGTGTTTATAAACTCGAACTCAAAGAGGCCTCTAGCCAATTGATGAGTTTTTGTACGTCTTCAAATCTACCTGCATGTGTTGACCCAAGTGCCAAAACTATCTTTGGTGACCCAATGGGGATCTCCATGATGACGAGTAGCGAGCCGCCCGCAATATCCGTAAAGCCAGTTTTGCCACCGACAAATCCCGGAAGCTCATTTGCCAAGGTGTTGATATTTTGCATTTTGTACATCGTACCCTCTTGGGAGATGATAGCCCCGGACGGACTATCAGTGGTCTCCCAAATGCCCGGATAGCGCAGACTGTAGAGTGCGAGTTTTACGATATCATGTGCAGTCGAGATATTGCTCGGGGTGGCCGCATCTATATCAAGACCGGTAGCGTTTTGAAAATGAGTGGTCGACATACCCAAAGATTTGGCTTTTTCGTTCATCAAGCTCGCAAATACATCTTGAGCTTCTGTATACGTTTCAGCGCCATAGATGCGCCCGATATGCTCTGCGATGGCGGACGCCGCATCATTGCTGGACTCCATGAGCATCATCTGTAGGAGATTCTCCATACGAAAATGTTCCCCATGGATGAGGCCGTTCGAGCCCTCGGTGCGTATGGCATCTCTACTTACTACTACAGCATCATCATTGTTGGTGCGCTCGTAGGCTATAAGTGCGGTCATGACCTTAGAGATGCTGGCGATGCCAACCGGTTCATCAGCTTGCTTTTCGAAGATGTAGGATCGGCCGAGTGGATCAAAAACTACCGCAGATGCTGCAATCAGTTGGGGTGGCTCGGGAGCCGGTTTTTGTGCCTCCGGCACAAAAATAGCTTCCGCAAGATTTGCAGGTTTATCAGAGTGCACACGCGTATTGGATCCGGTAAAAAATATACTTGCTACAAATGCGATAGCGGCAAGTACCATAAATATTTTAAGATTCTGCATGTTGATCGGTTAGTCCTTTTTCTAATTCTGTGCGAAATGCATCATATTCAGGCAATTCTTTGTATGCGGTGATGCCAAGATATTTCATAAAATCTACCGTTGGCTGATAGCGATATGTCCGTGCATCATGCGGGTCGGCGATACGCTCCACTAGTCCCCGCATAATGAGATTGCGGAGGGTAAACGTAGAGTTGACTCCGCGGATATAGTCTATCTCCGGTCGGCTGATGGGATGTTTGTAAGCAACAATAGTCAAAGTCTCGATCCCAGCTTTGGAGAGCTCACCCAGTACATGATCTTTGATAAATGTCTCGATGTAGGGTGCGGCTTGGGGGGCGGTTACAAGTGAGAGCGCCTCTCTATGCTCCAGGATTCGCAAGCCAGATGGCGCGAGTCGGTCTTTGAGGTGTGCGATTGCTTGCGCGATGGCTGGCTGCGGCTCCCCCAGTATCTCGCCAATGCGCCGCACCGGCATCGCCTCTCCCGAGACAAAAAGCAACGCTTCTATAAGAGCGGCGATATCTTCTTTTGTTTTTGATGTAGCGTGTGCGTCAGACATGCGGGGTACTCGTGTGCTCTATAGTTATATCATGAAAAATATTTTGCTGTTCTACAAAAAGTACGCCCTGCTTGATGAGCTCAAGCATCGCCAAAAAACTTATGATGATATCCAGTTTCTCCTCGGTACTCCCTACAAAAGATTGAAATGATTTTGCAAGATTCGCCTCCGTTTTTTTACGTAGCTCCTCCATACGTTCTTCCAGAGAGACAATGGTACGCACGGTTTTTTCTGGGATAACTTCCTTTTTAGGTAGTGCTAGGATGATGCCTCGCACCAC
Organism: Candidatus Ryanbacteria bacterium RIFCSPHIGHO2_02_FULL_48_12; assembly: GCA_001819875.1. Classification (GTDB taxonomy): domain Bacteria; phylum Patescibacteriota; class Minisyncoccia; order Ryanbacterales; family 2-02-FULL-48-12; genus 2-02-FULL-48-12. The sequence continues at coordinate 24,879 of MHNR01000021.1, forward strand.
TGCTGCCATATCGGCAATACCAAATCCTTGCGGCGGGTAAAATACCAGAGGGAGCTCAAAAGCAGTTTCGCGTTCGTACATAGGCTGACGCGCCCGCTCTCGATCAGCAATGTGCCGGGCAAGTTCACGGAATCTCCGATAGAGCTTGAGCCGATGCTCCAGATCTTGCATATCAGTCTCCTCTTCTTTGGAGATCTCAAGCTGTGGTAAGAGCGTACGGGATTTAATGAGCATGAGGGTCGACGCAATCACGAGAAATCCCGCAACTTCATGCGGATGGAACTGCTCTATGGACTTTAGATATGCAATGTATTCGTCGGCAATACGTGCGAGCGATATTTGGTTGATGGAAAGCTTTTCCCGCTCGATGAGATCCAGCAACAACTCCAAAGGTCCCTCGAATTGGTCGGTCTTTATGTGGTACATTCCAAAAACGTAGTTATGATTTTTTGATTTGTATACCAAGCTCCCTAAGCTGGGCATTGTCTACCTCTGATGGCGCATGCATCATAAGGTCTCTGCCGTCTCCGGTCTTAGGAAACGCGATAACCTCTCGAATGTTGGGCTCGCCCGTAAGGAGCGAGATCAACCGATCAAGCCCCCAAGCGATACCGCCGTGTGGTGGTGCGCCATACCCAAGAGCTTCAAGTATATGACCAAAATTTTCGCGGATGCGTTCGGTCGTAAACCCCATAATTTCAAATACTTTTTCCAGAGCCTGGGGGTTGTGGTTGCGAATAGACCCCCCACCAATCTCAAAACCATTAAGTGCTACATCGTATTGTGTAGTAACAATCTCTCCAATATTACTTTTGTCCATGAGCCAGGCTTCATGTTCGGGTATCGGGCGCGAAAAGGGGTTGTGGGTAAATGTCCATCCACCCTCTCCGGTGGTTTCAAAAAATGGAAAGTCTGTGATCCAGCAGAATGCTAAGAGATCGGGATCGTCTTTGTCGGTGCGCAAATCTGGCCGGTCGGTACCGTATGTTTTCATGGCTTCAGCGTAGGTAATGCGGGGAAATGGCATCTCCTGGATTTTTTTCTCTGGCGCGAGGGTTTGTACAATTTTGACCAAGAGCTCTTCGTTGAGTGCCATGACCTCCTCTCGATCTACAAATGACATTTCAAGATCCAGCTGGGTAAACTCCGGCTGGCGATCACCTCGTGTATCCTCATCGCGGAAACAACGCGCAATTTGAAAATAGCGCTCAAGCCCCGCCACCATCAAAAGTTGTTTGTACTGCTGGGGGCTTTGGGGCAAAGCATAAAACGATCCTTGCTGGAGACGGCTGGGGACGAGATAGTCTCGTGCGCCCTCGGGGGTGGATTTGGTAAGAATGGGGGTTTCTACTTCAATAAACCCTTTACTATCCAAAAAATCGCGTATAAATTTTGTGATCTTGTGCCGGAGAACAAAATTTTTCTTCAGACGCGGTCGGCGCAAATCAAGATATCGATAGGTAAGTCGATGCTCCTCCCCTATCTCCCGTCCATCTCCGCCAAGATCAAAGGGCGGTGTTTGAGACTGATTGAGTACTTCTATGGTAGTACCGGATATCTCAATGCCACCCGTCGGAATATTGGCGTTACGCATAGATTCAGGGCGCTCTTGTACGATGCCTTGGATCTCCACTACCCACTCGGGACGCAAAGTATTTGCAATCTCATAGACCTCTTTGTTGCCTGCAAAAAACACCGTCTGCACAACGCCGGTCACATCACGCAGATCAATAAAAATGAGTTTCCCATGATCTCGACGTACGTCCACCCAGCCTTTGAGTACCACCTCCTTGCCAATCTCCCCCAGAGTATCCTTGATATATGTGCGATTCATAATATAGGCATACTAGCAAAAACAGCCTAAATTACAATATAATTCCGGCTATTTCTGTGGGTTTATATACCGTGCACCAAAGTAGTGGAGACCGCTCTCTGGGTCAAGCTCTTTGTCGGTAAAGGTGTGCCGGGTGGAGAAAAGTTATCAATAATTCTCGTTAGGGCTAAGGAATTGCTTTGGGATGTTTTTGAGTTGTTCGCGGGGGTTCCAGTTTGTAGGGGGTTCGCTACTCCCCTTATCCCAGATCATTCCTTGGCTAATCCATTGTTGCCTTAAGATATCATGCCTAGCAGTAATTTCTTCTTTAGTTGTGGCAAAATCATAGTTACCAAAATGTGTACCACAGGAAGGGCATATCCCCCAAGACGGATTTAATTCTTTGTCCCAAGGCTCCTCATCCAACTCGGAATAACCACAAACTGGACATACAAATTTTTTATTCTTTATTGTGTTTATCATGGTAATAGTCTTTTCCCTCTTTGGTCATCAAAGTATTGCTGGCCACTTTTGCCACCATTTTTTGTAGGATCTGGCTTATAGAAAGATTTAGTTTGACCGCCACTAGTATACACTCCAAATGTGTTAGTTTTGGACTCATACATCAAGACATCTCCCCTGCTATCTATTTTTACATCGATACCATTTTTCCCAAAACGCCCATAGAAATTGTTAGCCTGTTTCGCATAATCAGCTGGGTTTTTCGCTCCAAAATCAGATCCATGATCTCTAAAATGTCTCAAAAGTGTACCCGCATTTCCCCAACTATACTTCTCACTTGCCTTGGCTACATCATGCGCTTTATCTAAACCTTTAAACCACCGAAACGCATTTCCTGCCCCATCCCCCGCACTCTTGTATCCTCCTCCTGGGCCTACCACTCCTAGTCCAAATATTGCGATAGAGCTCGTCTTGGTAGTAAATGATGCCTGTGTATCCTGCAATGTCTGGTAGGTACTATAGGCGTCATAGGCAGAGAGTGCTAGTTCAGCTCCTGTCCAGAGTACTGCTCCAGCGGCAATGACCAAAGGAACGATCTCACCACTCTCATCAGTATACCGAATGGGGTTGTTGAGGGCATAGGAGTAGCTATTCACCTACTGGACAATGCATTGGGTCGCGCGCCCTGCGGGCGCGCTCCTGCCCCGAATCCGAAATCCCCGCCGGTATGAATCCCCGAATTTTCAGAAAAATTGGCCAAATGTTTTTTGATTTCAGAAATAAATGCGTCCGGATTTTCCGGTGTGAGAAACGCATAACGAAACCATGTGTCTTTCATTTCGATCACTACCCGTCTGCCAAATACACGAGATGGAAAATGCCATCCTGGAATCACAGCAACCTCGTGAACACGAGCACTGTGCATTTTAACAATCTTTTCAAATCGAACTCGATAAATTGGAAGAAAATGAAACAACAACACAGTAATGTTCTTGTCGGTAATTTTGTACGCAATAAGAACTCTAAAAAGGCGGAAGAAAACAAAAGCCGCCAATCCCATCAATATTATCGTTCCCGCTAGCCAAAGTATTCTTTCTAATATCATATGTTTTATTTTTTACTTTTGTTGTCTTTCTCTCCAAATGTCTTTACCGTTTTTGTATTTGTATCTGTTGGATACACACTAAACGAGATTGCAGGCTCAAGACCGGCGGCTATGCTGATTGTCCAAACACCACTCTTTGATACCGACCAGGAAATTGAGCCGATGCCGAGAGTTAGAGTATTTGTAACACCTCTGCCCTGGAGTTGCGACATTCGGGTGGCGTTGGTAAATGTCACACCACCACTTACGCCGCCGGAAGCGCCGAATACTCCGTAGTTGTTTGGACCGCTAACCGATCCCTCTAGAGTTGTGCTATGCCAGCCGCCTCCGACGAGACCTCCATAAGAAGTATAACCTCCAATATCCGTTGTGTCGGTGAAGGGATTTCCACCTGTCACAAGACCACCTCCAACCGATCCTTGGCCAGCAAAGCCAGAAAATAATCCCGCAGCGCCCGAAACATCACCTTGGAAGAATGCGCCCCAAAGACCCTCCGGGTCTTTCATGTTTATAGGGTTATTTCGGGCGTAGCTGTACGAATTTTGCATTTGGGGGTCGCGCAGGAATTCAGCCTGAATAGAAGTCCAATTCTTTTTTGCGGGGGAATTTCCGAATCCGAATCCGGACGTTGAATTCAATTCTGTTGTCCGACCCGAGTTGAGATTTTGCGGATTGGCAAGATGTGCAGTGAGTTTGCGCTGGTATCGTTCTTCAAACTCTTTACTGCCAAGAAGCAGATTTGCCGGATCACTCTGAGTAAACCGTCCCATACGCGCATCATAATACCGTGCACCAAAGTAGTGGAGGCCTGATTCAGCATCCAGCTCTTTGTCGGTAAAGGTGTGCCGGGTGGAGAAGCTGGTTGTTTGGTTGTTGATCCGCTCGGTACCAAAGGGATCATAGTCCAGCTTTTGGATGAGGGTACTGTCTTTGAATACCAGGGAAGCTGATCCGAGGTGATCCTGGATGTTGTACAGTAATCCTTGGGTAGGATCTAGGGTGAGTATACGAGCATCATTGGCAAATACATAGTTGGTGGGTATACCCTGTTCATCGAGCTCCATCTCTCTGCCAAAGTAGGAGAGACGAGCGCCATTAGGGAGACGCTTTTGGATACGATTGGTGCTGTCGTCGTAGGTATATGTAGTAACAGCTCCCGCCTTGGTGATAGCGCTTAAACGATTTAGATAATCATAGGTATAGGTAACGGAGTCGTCTGCGGTACTTTTCTCGACAAGATTGCCTGTTTGGTCATAGCGGTATTGCGTGGCACCAACTCTGGTAACGGCGTGCGGGTGCCGAGGATCGTTGTATTCATAGATACCCGCTGGGGAGCTGGAGACCGTATTGCCCGAAGGAGAGTACGTATAGGTTGCTATCGTAGTATTGCCGTTTGCTGTGATAGTGGCTTTGGACAGACGATTCATAAGGTTATATTCGTACTGTGCATCTTTGGGGAGAGCGGTACCGGTATCTACGATACGGATGATGTTACCTATGGCATCA
>MHNR01000021.1:29775-33569 GCA_001819875.1 Candidatus Ryanbacteria bacterium RIFCSPHIGHO2_02_FULL_48_12
TCGGGATCGTAAGTGTAGGTAGTAGTGATAGCTCCCTGTACAAGGGAGACGGGCAGGTCATTGAGACCGTAGTATATCTCGGCTCTTTTAGCGCCGTTTACCAAGACACTGCGGATCTTATTGTTGGGTGCATAGGTATAGGATACCGCTGTGCCGTCAGCGTAGGTTATTCCTATGAGGAATCCCGTGTCCGAGTAGGTGTATTCAAGAGACTGGGTGGAGGGGGTGTAGGAGGGAGTGCCTGCAAGTCCAGCAAAGGGAACGAGTAATACACTCACCACAAGAGTGAGGGCAACACTGGAGGATATATGGAGATTGGCAGACCGAGCATATCCAGCTTTCATGCCTTTAATACAGCATGGGATGGAGTTGCGTGCAAGGGGGGGCTAGGATGTGCTATCCCAAAGGGAGCTCCAATGAAAACGTACTCCCTTTGCCGAGACCTGGGGAATCCGCCCAGATACGGCCATTGTGGTCTTTGACGATGAGTTTGGTGATATAGAGTCCGAGACCAAGTAATAAGCTTTCATGTCATGGCAAGTTATTGATATGAAACTAAGTTTATGCTAAACACTAATTAAGGTTTGTTCTTTAATAGCCTAACATGGAAAGGAGGTGAGATATCATGGGAAATAACGTACCATTCCCACTTCAGTTTGCTGAACCGCTTGCAAGCGTTTGTATTGAAAGTGGCAACTACAGTGAAATTGCCCAGACGCTTTTACTCCCAGAGATGGCAATCTATAGTGCTGGCACGACAACCTCTGTCGAAACCGGAACCGGTGGTCATGGTGATACAGACACTGACACCGATACAGATTGATGTGCAAAACGAGGGTAGCCAAAAACTACCCTCGGCTGAAACATTCAACGGGAGAGAGTGAGAAAAGAAAGGCAGGGAAGATGAGTATACTGATCATTACTAATAAATTTGATCTCTCTACAGATGAAGTTGTTTCCCATCTTCTAAAAATGGATGCGCTAGTGTTCCGCCTCAATACCGAAGACTTATGTTCTGCCATCGACACAGAACTGCACATCACGGAGGGTAGGTTCGAAGCGACGTTTAACTCTCTGATCCGATCAGTAAACCTGTCAGAGATAAGAAGTATATTTTATCGCAGACCCAAGCAAGCCGAGGCCATTAGTGCAAGGGATGAGACTGCCAAAGCATTCGTAAAATCAGAAACTTCAACGTTTTTGAACTGGCTTTGGGAGGCATTGGATTGTTTCTGGGTAAGTAAGCCAAGCCATATCCGGAGGGCTGAATCAAAGATAGATCAGCTAAAAGTTGCTCCGCGGTTTGGTTTTGTTATACCCAAAACATTAATCACCAACAACCCCGCTACAGTCAGAAAGTTCTACAGCGAATGCGGTGGAAAAATCATAAATAAAGTTCTTGCGAAAGGAATGGTAGAAAAAGAGGGTAGAATACTTGGAATTTATACCCGAAAAGTAGAACCAGAACACTTAGATGCGCTTGATTCAGTAAAACTTGCACCATGTGTGTTTCAAGAATCGATTGAGAAGGCGTTTGAGGTTAGAATTACTATCGTGGGGAAGCAAGTTTTTGCGACAGAAATCCATTCGCAAAACAGTCAAAGAACTAAAGACGATTGGCGCCGGTATGACCTCGAAAACACACCCCACAAAGAGCATGTTCTACCTTCGGAGGTAGAATCTGCCTGCCTTAGTTTGGTAAGATATTACAGCCTAGCTTTTGCCGCAATCGATATGATTGTCACTCCGCAAGAAAAATATGTATTTTTGGAAATAAACCCAAATGGGCAATGGCTTTGGCTTGAAAAACTTACCAGCCAGCCCATCTCTAAAGCTATCGCACAAATGCTAGTGAGAGGCGCTCTATGAGCTCCTCTCTTTTTTATTTAAATTTAGTGCTAAAATACTTACAAAACTATTATGAAAAGTAATTTTTTGCATAAACTTTGGATGTATTTCCGTCACCAACAATATGAGCGGATCATAAAAAGCGCTGAACCTTTTTTGAGAAAGTACAGCAAACCTGATGCCGATTTTTTTAAAATACTTGCCCTTGCGTATGATCAATCGGCACTTTTGATAAAAAATAAAAAACAGAGGGCAAAGCGACAAGAAAAAGCAAGAGCAAATTTTCGAGTGATGCTCCAATATCCATCTTCTTCAGTAGGCGGATATCATGGACTGGGACTGGTCGCTCTACATCAGGGGCATCTAAACAAGGCTCTACGGTTTTATACAAAGGCTTACCAGATAGATTCTCAAAATAGCTTTACATTTATTTCACTTGGTAATGTTTATAAAGCGATGGGAAAGTACGAAGAAGCCATGAAATGGTATAGGAAATACCTCACCCATCCTGAAATATCACTTACCGCATTTATAAATATCGCGTTGATGTATGATCAAAGAGGAAAACGGGCATTTGCACGACGGTATGCTAAAAAAGCTCTTAAAATAATGGGGAAGAAAAAACAAGACAAAGGCTCCGAGGCACTAAAGGAAAGGCTTAAAAAACTTGCATTAGGTTACTGATCGTTTCCTCGGTCGCTAACAAGTTTAATTTAAGTAAGAGCCGATTCTGTAATAACATCTCTCCTATCCCAAAGGGAGCTCCAATGAAAACGTACTCCCTTTGCCGAGACCTGGGGAATCCGCCCAGATACGGCCATTGTGGTCTTTGACGATGAGTTTGGTGATATAGAGTCCGAGGCCAAAGCCGCTGATTGCAAAGTTGCGATTGCCATCGGAAAGACGCGTGAATTTGGCAAATAGTCTATCCAAGTGATCACGAGCGATACCAATGCCCGTATCAGTGACTTCTACAAGCACTTTGCCATTTTCTGTCTTTAAGGTGATAGCAATACTCCCCTGCTCGGTATACTTAATGGCGTTGTCTACGAGATTGAAGACCACGTTGCGGATTTTGACCTTGTCGATATTGGAAAATACAGGAGTCTTCGTGGGCTTCCAGATAAACTTGATATTTCGCTGTTTAGCTTGGTCTTTAAACTCTTCGTACACTGACGTCACGACCTCCACGAGGTTTGCCTTGGCCATATCATACTTCATGCGTCCATCCTCGATACGCGAGAGATTGAGAAGATCCTCCACGAGACTAATGAGTCGTTCATTGGAGATATAGATGCGCTGGAGTGGATCCTTCATTTTTTTGGTGAGACGTCCAAACGACCCCTCGGTAATAAGCGAGAGGTATCCTTTGATAATAGAGAGTGGGGTTTTGAGCTGGTGGGAGGCTATGGAGAGAAAATCTGATTTGGCCTGGCTAACCCGTGCCAGCTCATCATTGGCGGTTTGGAGATCCTTGGCAAGCTTTTCGATTTGCTCCCGGGATTCTATTTCTTTAAGTGCGCTATTTACGATGAGTTTACCAAAAAAGGCAACCGCTATCAGAATCCCCATCTTAGAGAAAAGCTCGCGAGGCGTATTTGCAAAAAATATATCAACCAAGAGTACAAAGATAATAAGAGCGGTAAAAAGCTCGATGGCGATAAGTTTAGTATTAAGCAAGCTATGTTTGAATATCGCGTACGTTATGGCTATGGCAAGAATACTAATAGCTACCTGGCCAACCCAGTTTAGGGCAAAAATCCCAAAAAGAGGCAAGATGAGATTAGTCCCTGCTCCTATAATTGTTGAGACTAGAGTGCCAACCAGGATATACTTAAGCTGTATTTTTTTGATACCACTTGAAGCCTTGTACGCATAAAACAAAATAATATAGGCGAATAGAAAGTACCCGCTTATATACAGCGCATAGAGGAGATGTAGTGAAT
>MHNR01000022.1:0-8312 GCA_001819875.1 Candidatus Ryanbacteria bacterium RIFCSPHIGHO2_02_FULL_48_12
CTCCTTTTTGCCGCGCATGGGGATCTCAAGCACCAGATCGCATTGCTTGAGCCCACGCGGAGAGATGCCGGACACCTCATTGCCAACAATGTATGCAGCGCCAGCGTATCTTGTGCGAATTTTCCACATATCAAAGTCAAAAAGGGATGATGCGCCTGCATCCTGCTCTATAGCGATAATGTATATATTCTGCCGCTTGAGATTTTGGAGTACGCGACCAAGAGACAGAGACCGTTGCCATATAACGAAGGACTCCGCCCCCAGTGCCACCTTTGCGATCTCTTTTGGCACTTGCCCAAATCGATCGGCTGGCGCGGGCGTGTACCCGGTCAGAAACAATTTTGATACGCCTGCCGCATCAGCCGTCCGGAATAATGATCCCACATTGTGCAAGCTCCGGATATTATGCGCGATTGCGTACAGATAAAAATCGGCCTTTGATTTTGATTTCATGGTTCTTGCGCGCGGCTTCATGCCCCAAGTTTCTGCAATTCTTCGCGAGCCACGTCACGATCATCCCAGGGAATTTTTTTATCTCCGGAGAGCACCATAACTGACTCCGATCCCTTACCGGTAATAATGATTGTATCCCCTGAATGCGCTTCGCTGATAGCACACCGGATAGCCTGCCTACGATCAATTATTTTCTCATAACGCGAATGCGAAGAAACTTCTAGTATACCTGATTCGATATCATTCAAAATATGTTCCGGACTTTCATCGTATGGATCATCATTGGTAAGCACCACAAACCGACAATTTTTTGCGGCCACCTTGCCCATCTCGGACCGCTTCCAGACATCTCTCCCCCCACCGGTACACCCAAATACACAAATAAGTCCTCCATCTCCGGAAGTCCGACTTCCGGATTCTCGGAAGTCGGACTTCCGGAGAGCATCAAATACCTTTTCAAATGCATCTGGCGTGTGCGCGTAATCCACTACCACATAAAAAGGAGTTTCCTTGATTATTTCCATCCGCCCCGGAACTCCGGGTGTGCTTTCAAGCGCATGTTTTGAAACAGCATCATCAATACCAAGGGCCCGCGCGGCGGTGAGTGCGGCCATGGCATTTTCACGATTGAATGCGCCGGGAAGCTTGAGTTTGATGTGTTCGGGAAAATTTGATGCGCGATAGGCGATGATTTGGCGCGCCGGAATGCGCGAAAAATACGCAAAATTTTTATCGTCCTCGTTGAGTACATGAATAGGTGTGATTTTGAAAAGCTCCGCTTTGGCCGCGCGATAGGCCTCGAATGACCCATGCGATTCTATATGCTCGGGGGTGATGTTGGTAAGCACCGCGAGGTGAAAATTAAGATAGAGATGCCGAGACTGTTTAATGCCCTCGGAGGTCACCTCCACCACCGCATGCGTACACCCTAGGCGCACCGCCCGACGCAAAAACCGCTGCAAGTATGCTCGCCCCGGCATGGTCATCTTGAGCTCATTGCGCTCTACCTCGCCGTTGATACACAAACGTACCGAGGAGGATGAGGCGGTCTTATAGCCAGCATCCTCTAATATACGGGACAGGAGCTCCACGGTCGTTGACTTGCCGTTTGTGCCGGTAACCCCGATAACCGTGAGCTTGCGCGCCGGAAAACCGTACCGTACCGCGCCAAGCCAGGCAAGCACATGGTGATACTGCGGCTGAAGTACTCGAAACAGCCTTTGAGGGATGAGTTTTTTAATAAATTGAATCATCTTAATATGCTTTGATGCTACTAGATTCCGCGAACCGCAACAAGCAGCCCCGTTATTTTATGGGACGGTAGACGTTACCAGAGGGAATGGCAGTATGATCACAACTGCACCAAAAAACTTGTTTATAGAAAGACGGCAGACACTCCGGAATCTCCAGATTATGGTCGCTTCTTGTCCCGCCCCAGGATTTTCAACGCCTCACCCAGGCGTTTTTCTGTGCCCGAGACATCAGCCGGGATGTGTTGCAAGGCTTCGCGCACCTCACGTATCGAGTACCCCATAGAGGTCAGGGCCTCCAAAATATCTCCCTCCTCGCGGATCTCCGCTCCCGCTACTTCGGATACCGACCCTGCACCAAGCTTATCTTTGAGCTCTAAAACAATTTTTTCTGCGGTTTTGCGGCCCACACCCGATACTTTCGTAAGATACACCGTCTCGCCCGCAGCAATCGCTTTTTTGAGCGAGTCCAGCGGCGCCACACCGAGAATACCCACAGCTGATTTAGGACCGATACCCGAAACCGAGATGAGCGACTCAAAAAAATCCATTTCCGCATAATGCAAAAATCCGTAGAGCTCCAGTGAATCTTCGCGGACATGCAGGTGCGTCCAAAGCCGAGTCCGCTCACCGAGCTGGGGAAGTATCCGCAGTATCTCCGACGGCGCGAATACCTTGTAGCCCACGCCTCCCGTATCGATGACTATGAACCGATCTCCCTTAAATATGATAGCCCCCTCAATACATGAAATCATACTATCCAGGTTTAATGGATAAGGTGTAAGGACTGAAGAATTGCAACATTACTACTACCCATATACACAGTATACGCGGCAAGCGGAGAAAAGAAAAAAGCCAGCAGAAAACCGGCTAAAAAAATAATTTTATGGACATGCCTTTGGGAAAGAAAGTACAAACTGGCATAGCACTAATACCATTGCAATAAATAGACCAGCCACCACCATCCACACGATTCTCTGAAAAGGGCTTACTCGTGACGAGGTACATGCGACGTAGACCAAATAAAAAGCGAATCCCATACCCATACTTACCACCGATGCCAACCAAACAACATCAGCTCTCACCCTAAACATAAAAACTTGTGAAAAGAACACCGCAAGGAATGCAAGAATTGCAAAGAGCGTTTTCCGTATCTTTTCGCTTGGCATATGCGTAAAAACGCTTTTAGCCAAACCCGTCATTTTCGTTGCGCTCATCGACAAACCCTCCCTGTATACTGTACGTTTAATATATTCATATGCGTTTTATACTCCACAGTCAATATAAACCGACAGGCGACCAACCCCAAGCCATCGAGAATCTCGTGGCAAATTTAGATGCGCATAAACACCATCAGACGCTTTTGGGCGTGACCGGATCCGGTAAGACATTCACTATGGCCAACGTCATCGAACGAACCGGACGACCAACGCTCGTAATCTCCCCCAATAAAACCCTGGCCGCACAACTCTACCAGGAGTTTAAAGAATTTTTCCCGGAAAACGAGGTACATTATTTTGTCTCTTACTACGACTACTACCAGCCGGAGGCCTATATCCCGCAAACCGATACCTATATCGAGAAAGATGCCAAGATCAATCAATTTATCGACGGTCTGCGCCATGCCGCCACTCAAGCCATCCTCACCCGCCCCGATACGATTATCGTGGCTTCGGTCTCCTGTATCTATGGCATCGCCGACCCTAAAGAGTATGCACGCATGGCACTAACCATAAAAACTGGCGATACGATCAAACGCCATGATTTTCTAAGTAAACTCGCCTTTCTCCAATACACGCGCAATGATCTCGAAAAATCGGCCGGGACATTCAGTGTCAAAGGCGAGGTAGTAGAAATCGTCTCTCCCTCCGGTCTTGAGTCGCACACCGTGGAGTTTTTTGGCAATGATATCGAGCGTATGGATGGCGGCACGGTAAACGAAATAAAATTATTCCCCGCCAAACACTTCGTCACCCCACAAGACAAGATTGATGCCGCCATAGAAAATATCCGGGCCGAGCTCAAAGACCGCCTTACATACCTCAAGAATCACGGGCATATTTTAGAAGCCGAGCGGCTCGAGCAAAAAACAACCTTTGATCTCGAGATGCTCAAATCCACCGGCTACTGCAATGGTATCGAAAACTACGCGCGGCATATTTCTTTCCGCAGCCCCGGCGATCCCTCATTTACCCTCATAGACTACATGCCCAAAGATTTTCTCTTATTTGTAGATGAGTCGCATATTGCGATCCCGCAAATCCGCGGCATGTACCACGGCGACAAAGCCCGCAAAGAGACCTTGATCGAACATGGATTTCGCCTCCCCTCGGCGCTAGACAACCGTCCGCTTCGATTTGAAGAGTTTGAGCAAAAAATAACAGACACGATATACGTCTCGGCCACCCCTACGGAGTTCGAGCTCTCCCGCGGGCCGGTAGTGGAACAGCTCGTGCGCCCCACCGGGCTTCTGGACCCGGATATCGAGCTTCGCCCCACCAAGGACCAAATCAACGACCTCATGCTCGAGATCAAAAAACGCACCGCACAAAAAGAGCGGACGCTCGTAACTACTATCTCCAAACGTCTGGCCGAAGACATTGCCGATTACCTCAAAGACCATGACATCAAAGCCGAGTATCTGCATTCTGAAGTGAAAACTCTGGAGCGCCCAAAAATTTTACGCGATCTACGAGCCGGGACATTTGACGCGCTCGTCGGGGTAAATCTTTTGCGTGAAGGTCTGGATATGCCGGAAGTCTCACTGGTCGCAATTCTCGACGCCGATAAAGAAGGATTTTTGCGCAATGCCACTACCCTCATCCAAACTATGGGTCGCGCCGCACGCCATCAGAACGGCCACGTCATTATGTATGCTGACATCATCACCAAATCTATGCGCCGAGCAATTGATGAGACCACCCATCGGCGTACCGTCCAAGAATCCTACAACCGAGAACATGGCATTACTCCGCAAGCCATAGTCAAAGAGATACGCGATTGGTTTATAGACGAACCTGAAGACAAATTAAAAAAAGAAATTGCCGAGCTCAAGGAAAAACGCTCCGTAGTCGAGCTCCGCACTGAAATCGAGGCCGAGATGCTCAAAGCCGCGGCCGAGCTTAATTTTGAGCGCGCCGCCGAGCTCCGCGATATCCTCAAAACACTCTAAAATCATCCCCACCCCACCCCCTTGACTTTTTGTAAAGTATTTATTATTCTATGGATAGGCGGCTCGCTAGTTAAGAAATGAGAGCCTACCACCGGTAGCAACCACCACCCCCTTGGTGTGCCCCCGGCCCCCCATTTCCTAGCTCTCCAGCAGAGCCGCCCTCCAAAAGTTCTTTACCATTTGTTCCCCCACCAGCGCAAAGCCCAATATACGGGCTTTTATTTTTGGCATATTGACGCAAATTGCGAAAGCAGTTAGGGTAAAAGAGGTTTGCGCGATCCTTCCACTAGCAAAGAATGCGTCGAAATGCGATCCGTCCGTCTTTGTGATGTGCGCGCAAACCGCCAAAAATTGCTCTTTTTTCTACCAGCCCTTTCGGGCTTTTTTCTTTGCCCGAGTATTGCAATTTTATCGATTGTGTCGTACTATGCAAAAACTACTTAAATCAAAACATTATGCCAATTTCAAGATCAGCCAAAAAAGCCTTACGCCAGTCCAAACGCCGCAAGGTACTCAACCTCAAGCGCAAAGATACTATTCGGGATATCGCCAAAAAAATCAAGCGTTTAGCGGCCGAAGGGAAACATGAAGAAGCCGTAAAACTCCTCCCCGAGGCCTACAAGGCGCTCGATAAGGCAGCTAAAAAAGATACCATCAAGAAAAATACCGCCAGCCGCAAGAAGTCTCGAATCGCAAAACTCGCAAGCCCCCAAAAAAAGGGGTAGGGAACATGGTCTAAGGTATACATTTAAAAATCCGCTACTCGGCGGATTTTTTTGAAGTTAGAGTGTGAGCACTAACCGCTCCAGACCAATCGCCATATCCGCGCGGTCTTTTTTACTTGCGGCGTCCAATGCGAATAGCTCCTGGTACATACGCGTAAGCTCGTCGGCTGAAAAATTACGCGCTTGAGCGAGACCCTTTTTGACCACAAAAGGATGCTGTTTGGTGTGTTTTGCAACATACGCCTGATCCTTGCCCGCATCCAAATAGATACGGAATATGGCAAGATTTTTAATGTGCCAGGAGATGGTCCAAAACATCTTCTCCGGCATAAGGCCTTCTTCAGCGAAACGATACAGGAGGCATAGCGCTAATTTTTTGTTTCGCTCCCCGATCGCATCAGTGAGCTGAAATATATTGGGAGCCTTTGCGCTTAATCTATCTTCAACACCAATACTTGAAGCATCTAAAGCAAATTTGTCGAGCTCTTGGGTCATACGCCAAGTGTCCGAGCCAGCGAATGCGAGAAGTGATTGTTTTTGTGCAGAGGTGATTTTTATATTGCGGGTCACAAGCTCACCCGCAAGCCAACGATCCAAAGTGACATCGGTGAGCGCTTTGAACTCCTGGGTCTTGGAGGCTGATTGCTCTAAAGATTTGGCAAATTTACTTTCGGGAATATCCGTCACCGCGTCCCAAAAAATAAATACTTCTTTGGCGTCTTTGAAACGTACAAGGCGTTCCGTAAAAAACTCTTGCACCACCGTATCCGCCAAAAATATCCGCTCCACCACAAAAAGCCGGGACTTCGCAAATAGCGACCCCGTCTCGATACTGCCTGCAATATCCTCCACGCTCGACTCCTCGGCGTCCAGTCGTACTATCTCTGCACTGGTACCTGCGGCTTTAGTAAATGCCGAGACAATATCCTCCAGCTTTGCACGGCTCCGCAGAGAGTCCTCGCCGTACAAAAGATAGATCATGCGTTGATGTATTTTTTATTGAGTACGTCTTTGACCTTATCAACTATCTCCCCGGGAGTGAACTTGGCTTTAACGAGGAAATCTTCCGCACCAAGCTTAAACACCCGATCCGTGTCCTCCTGTTGGCCGAGATTGCTCAATACAATCACTGGCACCGATGCCGTTGCCTTATTTTCCTTGAGGCGGCGCAATACCTCAAACCCATCCATCCCCGGGAGTAAGAGATCAAGTAGTATAAGCTGGGGATTTTTCTGCTCCACGAGCTGGATGCCAGACTCCCCATCCACCGCCTCCAAAGTAGAGAATCCTTCTTTATTGAGTTTTTTGACAATGAGCTCGCGCAAAAACTTGTCGTCTTCTATGAGAAGAATAGTAATAGTCTTGCTTTTGGCGAGATCCGATATCGGATGGGATGAAGTAGCGTCCAAAGATGATGCGGCGGGAGAGGAGGCATCGGTCTCGCCGAATATAGCACGGACCTTTTGGACTACATCCGCGGGATTGAACTCCGCTTTGACGAGATAGTCTTTGGCACCCAGGGATTTGGCGCGGTCAATCTCCACCGGTTGTCCGGAGTTAGAGACGATGATTACGGGAATTTTATTGCCCTCTTCGTTTAGCTTCTCAAGCACTGCAAAACCATCCAGCGTGGGAAGTAGAATATCCAACAATATCAGATCCGGCTTTTCTTTTTTTGCCTTCGCGAGACCCTGCTCGCCATCTGTCGCCGTGATCACTGCATACCCTTCAATCTCAAGTTTACTCTTCATTACCTCCAAGTGTATCAGCTCATCTTCAACGATAAGTATCTTCTTCGATTTTTTAGCAGTGGCCATGGCGGATAATTTATCTAAGCGTGTAAGATATCTCAATTCTACCACCTTGTTTAGCAAGCAGTCTAGGAGCTCTGTATGTAGACCCAAAAAAGCCTTTGGCGGCTTATTAAAGAGATTCCTTGATAAACTCGCGGCGCATGGGAATAGTAAAGAAAAAACTCGTTCCTTGACCTTCTTTTGACTCAAACCAAATCCGCCCGCCGTGGCGGTTCACAATGTTTTGCACAATAAAAAGACCGAGCCCGGATCCGTCGGTTTGCAGGCGTACTGCATTGGAGGCGCGGTAAAACCGGCTGAATACTTTATCAAACTCCGAATCCGGAATACCAATACCGTTGTCTTCGATGCTCACCTTGAGTGAATCGCCCTCCTCGCCTACCGTGACCACCACCTCGTCCCCCGGCTCGCTATAATTGACTGCGTTATCAAGCAGATTAATGACTATAGTGCGTACCCGCTCCGGGTCGGCAACAATCCGCAAATCCTCCGGGATCAACTGCCGAAAATTAATCTTGATATTGCGTTTGGCCGCTACAATAGAAACTTCGGCAATTGCCTTTCTGATAATATTAGCAATCTCCACCTCCTGGAAATTATACCCAAACCGCCCCTCTTCAATACGTGAGACATCCAAGAGGTCGTTGACGAGATTGATCATGCGCTCATTGGTCTGGTATCCGCGCTCCAAAAAATCATCTTGCTCTTTACTCATCTTCCCTACATCTCCATCCAACAAAAGCCGGAGCGTCCATTTGACTGCAGAAAGCGGCGTGCGGAGCTGGTGCGCAGCCACCGAGACAAACTGTGATTTAATCTTGGAAATCTCAATATTGCGCTCCTGAATTTCCTTGAGCTTATCCACCATGGTATTGAAAAAGTGAGCAAGATTCCCCAA
>MHNR01000022.1:8358-8693 GCA_001819875.1 Candidatus Ryanbacteria bacterium RIFCSPHIGHO2_02_FULL_48_12
ATGCCGCGGGAAATAACAAACGATATAAATGTAACAAGGATGATAATAAAAAATACGATCAGGAAAAACTGCACCTGCATATTACTTGTCAAAATCTCAACCTCGCGCTCCGGTACGTACTGATTGAGCAGTACTTGGTAGGCGGCCGTTATTAATACCGCGGAGATAATCGTAGGAAGGAGCGCTAAAGCCAAGAATGCCCCAAAAAGTTTTGCAAAAAGAGATTGGCCCCAGGGAATTTTACTAAACTCAAAACCAGAATACTGATGCACTGGCACATGCGGCGAATCTTCAGGACGAGAGAAGGGCTCTTGTAAGGACTGCCCCTTCTCTGG
>MHNR01000022.1:8709-12612 GCA_001819875.1 Candidatus Ryanbacteria bacterium RIFCSPHIGHO2_02_FULL_48_12
GAATCTCCTGCGAAGTTGCAGCAAGTACTGCTTGGGTCTTTGCTATGCTCTGTGTTTGTTTTTTGGGGGAGGCCATAAAAAAATAATACCGCTCCATTCAGTATAGCAGGTTTTTACTTTGTGTAAGGATGGCGACTATAGACCTAGTGGGCGCATCTCTTGCCAGTTCAGGCCGGCTTTCGCATCCACCCGTAAGTGCACTTTCAAACGAACCACACTCTCCATAATATGCTTTATTTTTGGCGCAAACGCTTGGATACTGTCTTTGGGCATCTCAAACAAAAGCTCATCATGTACCTGGAGTATCATGCGCACCTCTTTGGCATCGGGTGCATATACTATATCGTCCGCGATACGCACCATCGCGATCTTAATAATATCAGCGCCCGATCCCTGGATCGGGGCGTTGACCGCCATCCGCTCGGCCTCGGCTCTAGCCTGCCAGCCCATGGCTTGGATATTTTGAAAATATCTGCGCCGACCAAAAATCGTCTCCACGTAGCCATGCTTGTGCGCCTGGCGCTTCATGTCATCAATGAGTCCCTTTATCTTTGGGAACTGGGCAAAGTAGCGCGCAATAAAATGAGACGCCTCGGCACGCGTAATCCCCAAACTCTCCGCGAGACTCACTGCACCCATGCCGTATAGGATACCGAAGTTGATAGTTTTTGCAGCACGGCGCATGGTTGGCGTCACTTGATCCTCCGGGACACCGTTTACCTCGGCGGCGGTCATTGTATGAATGTCTGCGCCGTCCGCAAACGCCTTGATCATTTTTTTGTCGCCCGCCAAAGACGCCGCAATACGCAACTCCACTTGTGAGTAATCAAACGACACCAGCTCATTGCCCGGTCCTGCAACAAATGCCTTGCGAATATTTTGTCCAAGTGGCGTACGGATTGGGATATTCTGCATATTCGGGTCTTGCGAAGAGAGTCTGCCGGTAACAGCGCCCGTTTGGTTGAATGTAGTATGTATCCGATGCGTGCATGGATCAGCAAGTGTGGGTAAAACATCCACATAGGTCGACTTGAGTTTTGTCTCCTCACGATATCGCATAACTTCTGCGGCAAGCGGATACTCCTTGGCAAGTTTTGCAAGCTCGGATGCCTTGGTGGATCGCTCGCCGCCATCAGTTTTGCGAATACCCTTCGTATCGATCTCAAGATTTTTAAATAAAACCTCCGCAAGCTGTTTGGGGGAGTTGATATTAAACTCCGAGCCGGCAAGCTTGTATATTTTTTGCTCATGAGATGCGAGTGACCGCCCAAGCTCTTTGGAAAAATCCACCAGCACGCGCTCGTCCAGCGCAATCCCCACCTCCTCCATACGCGCGAGCACCGGCACCAGCGGTATCTCAATATCTCGGAATATCTTGGTGAGTTTGGTGCGCTTGAGATCGGCCTCAAGATGCCCGGCGAGTACCGCAATATGTTGCGCCATCTCCCCCCACGCATCAGCAGAGAGCACCACATCGAGCGCCTCGCGGATAAGCCCCGCAAGATGCGGCGCACGAATTGATGGATCCACCACCCATGCCGCGACTCCCACATCAATGTCAAAATTTTCAATAGCTACCCCCGCACGCCATAAATATTTAAGTATCCGTTTTGCCTCGAACGCTGTCTTTTTTACTTTCTTTGATGCAAACAATACCTCCAAAGCTTTTTGGTGAGCGGCAATATCAGACGCCTCAATTACGCAGTATTCTTTTTTATACCCCACATACAAACGATCTTCCTCATCAAGCACCATACCTATCGCGGGGCACTTGCCCGCACGGGTCAAAACATCTGCCACATCTCCCGCTAGCACTGCGTGGTCTTTTCTTTCTTCGGAGGGTGTGTCGTTTTGAGAAAAAAGATCCGGCGTATGTGCTGAAGATTCACCACTCGCCCCGCCGTTTACTGGCAAGCGATTGATGAGACTGGTAAAATTTAAGCCCTGCAAAAAACGCACCACCTGTGTTCGATCGTATGTATCCCACAGGCTATCTTTGAGATGAAAATCCATCGGCGCATCCCGGCGGATGGTGGCAAGGTCCCTACTAAAGAATGCTTCGTCTTTATGTGCCTCAAGCACACCTGCAACGTTTCCCCGAAAACGCTTGTCTTTACGTATCTCGTCCAGATGCGCATAGATTGATTCCAGCGGACCATAGGTCTGGATAAGTAGCGTCGCTGTTTTTTCTCCGATACCCGGCACTCCTTTGATATTATCCGAAGCATCCCCGCGCAAACCCTTGTAGTCAATGAGCTGTGCCGGCGCGAATCCAAAACGATCCTCGACCGCTTTCTGGTCATAGATAATCGTGTCGTTAATGCCTTTTTTAAGGGTGTAGACACGCACTCGATCACCGTCTACCAACTGGACGGCGTCCAAATCTCCGGAGGCGATGATAATCCGTATTGGCTCTTTTTCTTTTTTAATGAGATCGGTAAGCGTCCCGATAATATCATCCGCCTCATACCCCGCGCGCTCGTAGACCGCGACATCAAAAGCCCGAAAAAGCTCCTGCACTTTGGCAAACTGCGGAATAATATCCGGCGATATCTCGGCGCGGGTTGCTTTGTACTCTTTGTATGCTTTGTGGCGAAATGTCGGCTCCGGCCGATCAAATGCCGCCGCAATATATTTTGGATTAAACTCGCGCGCAATCTTGAAAAGCACCGACGCCACACCATAGACCGCGCCCACCGGCTCGCCCTGGGGCGAGGTAAACGGCGGCAACGCATGAAACGCCCGATGAATGAGTGCGTGCGCATCCAAAATCACGAATACATTTTCTTTTTTTGCCTCCTTATCTTTCATGAAAAATATTTACCGCCTGCGCGCTACGCCTTTACTGTGATGGTTCTTGTTTTTTTGTCTACAAACGCAAATTGTATATGCACCGCCTCTTTCGGAATAAGTTTTTTTACCTTACTTGCCCATTCTACCAAAATAATATTATGCGGGTCGCGCGCCAGATCTCGCCAACCCAGATGTACCAGCTCGTGTGGGTGATCCAGCCGATAGGCATCAATATGTACAAACCGTTCGAAGTGAGTATTGAGCCCGCTGATTTTATAAATCTTCATAAGTACAAATGTCGGACTCGCAATCTTGTCTTTAATACCAAGACCTTTCGCAAACCCCTGGGTAAATGTCGTCTTGCCGCCGCCCAAGTCTCCCTCGAGTGCCAACACCAACGCGCCTTTGGCTGGTAGACTCCGCACTCCAAGCTCTTCGGCGAGTATGTGCGCCGCCTTTTGAGTAGCAGAAGCACTTGTAGTAGTGAGCGTGATCGTTTCCATTGATGAGCACATAGTAGCATTGGCCTCTCTATTTGAAAAATGAAAAAGCGGCCAGGAAACATATCGTCTCCGAGCCGCCAAATTACGCGGAAGAACTTCGAAAGTGTTGTTATCGCCCAGATTCATAGCGCCGGGCTTTTTGCTCGATGTGTCGAGCCCGCTTCTCCTCTCCTTTCTGATAGCCTTCTGCGAGGCCATCACGACAGGATTGCCGATACTCCTCCTCATAATTATCGGGAAGATCTTCTGGATACCCTCTACCAGAATACCCATAGTCTTGGGCGATCTTGGAACATCCGCGCCTTACTTTGGTCGCGCGAGCCGCGGAACCTTTTTCTTTTCCGCGTCTGCATGCGGCCTGGTCCCCCTCATTTTCTAGATCGTCGCAATTCAGAGAATCGCGACGCTCGTAGTACCCTTCGGTACCATAGTAAGGCGATCGTCCACGTCTTCCCCTCCCATAATACGGGCCACTTAATGCTCCAGCCGCTCCACCAACTGCCGCGCCAATTGCGGCACCTCTGCCAGGATTACCTGTGGCGGCACCTATAAGAGCTCCTGCACCCGCACCAATCGCCGCGCCGGAAACAGTGCGTTGCCCTTGTGG
>MHNR01000022.1:12644-18497 GCA_001819875.1 Candidatus Ryanbacteria bacterium RIFCSPHIGHO2_02_FULL_48_12
TATTGCCAAAAAGATACCAACTTCTTTCATCTCTCCTCCTATCTATGTCTGTGACCACGCCCTCGGTGATTTCCATGCCGCCGAGGGGAATAATGGTGATCTCTTCGATAGTATGATCTCGGATACCAATACCCATACGGCTCATAGTACCAGTCATTGTCATAATATCGACGTCCATAGTATGGACGATATGGATATGGGTCCGCATAGACCCCAAAAAGCGGTGGCAACACCACAGAGGGAACATGCTCCTCCTCCACGATCACCTCCCCTGGGTCATCACCCTCATCCTCGGGTAAAACCGAGTAGGGATACCTATCTAGAGAACCGTACGGACGCTCTACTGGCACGAAACAACCGGCAAAAAACAAAAGAAAAACGCTAAGAATCCATCCCCAGGCATTCATAGAACCTCCTTCACCGTTCACTGATAGAAGCCTTGTGTTGTGGCCTCCAAACCTCGTGGAAAATCCCAAGCCCTGCGCCAACAATCGCGCCCACCACTGCACCTGTAACGGGATCCTCGGTAGCAAAGTAGCCACCCATAGCACCAAACCCAGCACCAACTGCCGCACCATTCATCCCAGCGCGAGTTATATCCGCCTGACGTGGCGTCATCGCGCACCCAGAAAAAATAAGAGCTATGAGAAGTCCGCAAAACTTCGTTTTCATTTCTTCCTCCTTTCAAGGATTTCTAGCGCGTATTCTACGTTGTTTTTACTGAAAAGTCAATACAAGGAGAAGGCCTCTCATTTTTATGATAATTTTGCCTTGCTCCTACCTCTCTATCGTGCTAGGAATTGACGTGTATGGATGCAGATGAACTTCAAAAAGCTATCAATACAGCCGCCCAAAGCGAGACGGTAACTATTCTTTTAGCAGACACAGCTGGAGACAAGGATTTTTTAGCCGCTCAAATGCTCAAGGAAAAGATCGGCCACAAAGCCACCATCGTCAACGTATCAGATGGTCTCAAGCGCCGTTGGGGATTTTTATTTGGTACTACTGATGAGGCTAGAAAAGAGGTCACCCTATCTCTCGATGTAGAAAAAAATCCGATTGAGGAGCTTCGTTATGAAAAAGAAGGTGGACGGCTTAAAATCTATCTCTCCCCGCAATTTCCGCTACGCGCAAATGATTTTGTCTTTGAAGAAACCTACCATCCGAGTGATATGCTGTTTGCACTTGGATTTTTCAACAAGGAGGATTTAAAAGCAAAACTCCGCGAAACACCAGTCAAAAACCCCGAGGCGATCATTTCTATCGGCCGTGGCGTCAGCGAATATCGAAATGAAATACTCTCTCAAGATGCATTAAAATTCTGGGCTCGAGCTATGCTTCGCTCAAACATAGATGAAGATCTCCATGTATTTTGGTCATTTATCCCAAAGGAAGATTTTGAAAAAACCAAACAATCAAGCGATATATTACCATCAATGCTCCGCGTGATGCGTCGTGTGGCGGCCATACCGGATGTCTCCGTTGTGTTGTGGCAGGACCCAGAGCTTGATACTCAAAATGTCAAAACTATTATGTACTGTGAAGACCGACAAAAGCTACAAAAAATCTCCGAATATGCTGGTGCACCCATCCTCGACCAGCATATTATCATCGGCCCATTTGCCCATTTTAGTGAGGCGGAAATCGCCGTACGCAAATTGCTCAAACAAGCCCTCTCACCTATAATGAGCGCATAGGAGACATCCTCTCTAGAGGCGCCTCCAATGAAAAGCTCTCACATTAATACGCCTCATGAGTAAATTTGACGAAAAAAAATCCACCGAACAACTCCATGCTCTGCGCCTAAAAGAAGAAGAGGATTTAGTAAAGATGCTCTCCGCTCGGCGCCGCATACCGTATCTTGATTTGGGTACGATAGCAATTGACGTGGATGCGCTTATCCTAGTACCGGAAGAAGCCGCCCGAGAAGCCCATCTTGCCGTGATCCAGGAGGTAGGGCGCAAGCTTAAAGTCGCCATACGCAATCCGGAGAGCGACCAAGTAAACGCCGTTCTCGAAGACCTCAAACGCAAACGCTACGAGCCACAACTTTTCATGGTCTCCATGCACAGCCTGGAGAAAGCCTGGGAGCGTTACAAGGAGGCACATCGGGCAAAAGCGGTGCAAATCGGCGTTGTAGAGCTCGCTCCAGAGATATTGGATCAAATCGATCAAACGGTAAAACACACCAAGGACCTCACCCAGACCCTTGAACCCTACGTCGTCTCCGAAGAGACAGAAAAGGTGACCCAGTCGCTCGAGATTATTCTTGCAAGCGCACTGCATTTGGACGCGTCCGATATTCATATCCAGCCAAGCGAAGCAAACGCTCGCTTGCGTCTGCGTCTGGATGGCGTGCTCCAGGATATTATCTTCTTCAATCTCCGCACCTATCACCTCCTCCTTTCGCGTATTAAACTTTTGTCCGGCATCAAACTTAATGTTCATGACCGCGCTCAAGATGGACGCTATACCGTACGCCTCAAAGACCAAGATATGGAGGTACGTACCTCCATGCTCCCCGAGCCGTATGGAGAGTCTATTGTTATGCGTCTTCTGAACCCGAAAGAGATATCGATCGGACTCGAAGACTTAGGTATGCAAAAACCGGTCTTTGATCTCATGGTTAAAGAATTGGAAAAACCAAATGGCATGATCCTCAATACCGGCCCCACCGGATCGGGTAAGACCACCACCCTCTACTCATTTCTCAAACGCATCTCCACGCCCGATATCAATATCGTCACCATTGAGGACCCTATCGAGTATCACCTCAAAGGTGTTACCCAAACCCAGGTAGACAAAGACCGCGGCTATTCGTTCGACAATGGTCTGCGTTCTATTCTCCGCCAAGACCCGGATGTTATCTTGGTCGGCGAGATCCGCGACTATGAGACCGCCGAGATCGCCATGCATGCCGCACTTACCGGGCACCTTGTATTTTCCACACTTCATACCAATGACGCCGCGGGCACCATCCCGCGCCTCATAGACCTTGGTATCAAACCAAACATCATAGCCCCCGCCATCAACGTCGCCATGGCCCAACGTCTGGTACGCAGACTCTGCACGTATTGCCGTGAAGAGTCAAAGCTCGCCGGTGAAGAGCTCGCATTTATTGAGCTACATTTGAAAACCTTACCAAAAATATATGAAAAGCCTGACTTTACAAGTACTACCGTATGGCACGAAAAAGGATGCGAAAAATGCAACTACACTGGGTTTCAGGGGAGAATTGGCATATTCGAGGTGTTTATTATTGACGACTTGCTTGAGCGCCTTATTTTGGAAGATCCATCCGAGGCCCGCGTACGCAAAGCGGCTGAAGACCAAAGCATGCTCACTATGCAACAAGATGGTATATTAAAGATATTCAAAGGCATCACCTCGTTTGCCGAGGTGGAACGCGTAACCGGCGAATAAAAAATTGCTGCGGTGCCGCCCCAGTATTTTCCCAAATAAAAAACTTCCCTCCAATAGCCCCTAGGCAATTGTCCTGGCATGGGTACACAGGACTTAAAGTCTTCCTCGGGAGTGGCCCAGTCATCCCCGAAAGGACAGACGCCGAAACGTCTTACCAGACCATCCGCGGAAAAAAGACTCAGGTTAAGGTCGCAGCCTTAATTGCCTAGAGACTACTATAGGGAAGTCTCTTCCATTATTGAAAAACCCTTATAAAACAAAAGGAAAACCCGCTAGCACATACCTTGTGCATATAAACTCATTGAGCGAAAATTCCAACGTCCCGGGAATTTTAGCAGATTAGAACCAATATGTCAAGCCTCACCCCCACTCAAAAAACGGAAGATAGAACATTGGACACGACGCTTCGCCCACAGCGGTGGGACGATTATATCGGCCAAGAGCACATTAAAGACAACTTACATATTCTTATTGAGGCTGCGCGCAGGCGCAACGAGCCCATCGAACATCTTTTGTTTTATGGACCGGCAGGACTGGGAAAAACCACACTCGCGCATCTTATCGCCAAAGAGACCAACACTAACGTACGTTTGACCTCCGGACCTGCAATCGAGCGTGTCGGAGATCTCGCCTCTATTCTCACCAACCTCACGCCGGGTGACATTCTGTTTATCGACGAGGTCCATCGGCTCAACAAACTTATCGAGGAGGTGCTCTACCCCGCCATGGAGTCACGCTCGCTCGATATCGTCATCGGCAAAGGCCCCTCGGCACGCATTATCCAGCTTGAACTCCCCCCTTTTACGCTCATAGCGGCCACTACACGTATCGCACTTTTATCCGCCCCCCTGCGATCACGATTTTCTGGCGGCACGTTCCGTTTAGACTTTTACAGCAACGACCACATCAGCGAGATAATCCGACGTTCGGCTGCAGTGCTGGGTATCGGCATCGAAGACGATGCGCGAAGTGAAATCGCCCGACGCAGCCGATTCACCCCACGCGTAGCCAATAGACTCCTCAAGCGCTGCCGAGACTACGCACAAGTAAAAGGAGATGGGGTGATCACCGCCGCTCTTGCACAAGATGCCCTCCAGCTTATGGACGTTGATCCACTCGGTCTCGAGCCGTCCGACAAGCGCATACTTGAGGCGATTATTGATAAATTCAATGGCGGACCGGTGGGCGTGCAAACACTTGCCGCCTCAACCGCGGAAGAGATAGAGACTATCGAGGATGTACACGAGCCGTACCTCTTGCAGATTGGATTTTTGGAACGTACACCACGTGGCCGCATAGCAACCCCACGAGCCTATGAGCACCTAGGCAAAGAACTGCCACAGCAACGGCAAGATTCGTTATTATAATGTATATATGCTCTATATCGCACTATTTATACTTGGGTTGTTTGTTCTAGGGTATGCGGCAATCGCATGGGCTATTACGTACCATATCCAAACTTATGCAGTAAAAGGAGACCTCTCTGGATTTATGCTCGGTATTTTTGTATTTCTCTCCGCGGGACTCCTACTTGCTTTGGTATTTTTTTTCCTACATGTACCATGGACTTCATTCGGTTCACTCCAATCACTTGAAGTATTCCCCCTAGGCGCATTCCAATGAAAATAGTTCCCCTCGAACAAGGCGAATACGTAGTGCTGGTACTCCGCAAGCACTGGTTTATCTTTTTTGGACAACTGTCGGCGTTCCTTATGGCGTTTGTTGTAGGAGCATTTGTCTCCTCGTTTAAAGATTTTTTGTATGGCACATTCGATAAGACTGCGGTAGATATGCTTGTTGATTTATTGTTTATACTCTACGCGCTTGTGCTCGTCGCCGGGTATTTTGTCTCATGGGTACATACCTATTACGACATCTGGCTGGTCACCAACCGGCGCATTATAGATATTAAGCAACGGGGCCTCTTTGACCGAGAGATTTCGGAGTTCATGATATCGCGCGTCCAAGACGTTACCACCGAAGTGCCGAACATGCTAGCAACACTCTTGGGATTCGGCACTATGACTATCCAAACCGCCGGGGAACGGAGCTTTACCGTGCACGATATCCCCCACCTAGAAGAGGCGAAACGTCTTATCATCAAATGTTCCAAAGAAGAGATAGCTCTTGGGCACCAATAGGCCCTTGCGCACACGCAAGCGGGCGCCTACAATAAAAACGCTATACACGCCTAATACACTCCCATGTCCGGACACTCAAAATGGGCACAAATTAAACATAAAAAAGCGCTCACCGATGCAAAAAAAGGTAAGGCATTCTCTAAACTCGCCAAGCTGATTACTATAGCGGCGCGTGAAAAAGGCCCCAACCCAGATACAAACATCCAGCTACGCTCCGCTATAGAAAAAGCGCAGGCCGTTAACATGCCCAAAGACAATATTGAGCGCGCAGTGGCCAAAGGCGCGGGGA
>MHNR01000022.1:18508-32626 GCA_001819875.1 Candidatus Ryanbacteria bacterium RIFCSPHIGHO2_02_FULL_48_12
GTCCTCCAAAACGTCCTCTATGAAGCTTATGGGCCCGGTGGAGTAGCATTGATTGTAGAAGGAGTAACGGACAACAATAATCGCACCTTCGCCGAAATACGAAAACTTATGGGAGACCATGGAGCAAAGATGACACCGGGCGGGGCACTTTGGCTATTTGAGCATGACATAGAGGGATGGAGACCGAAAAATACCATCTCACTATCTCCTAGAGACCAGGAACAATTTGAAAATCTCTTGGAGGAGCTCTCCGAACACGACGACGTCCAAGAAGTGTACTCCAATGCAGCCTAAACCGCGAGTTATCCTGGGTATTGACCCTGGTTTTGGGCGTATGGGATACGGTGTTATTGAGATATTGCAAGGCACCGTGCACTACCGGATCGCCGACTGTGTGGAGACCATAAGTACCATGCCCCACGCAGAACGTCTACAGTATATGTGGCGAGAACTCAATGCGCTCATAGAGAAACACCAGCCCAACATGGTCGCAGTAGAAAAATTATTCTTTTCAAAAAACGAGAAGACGGCACTCGCAGTGGCAGAAACACGCGGAGTAATCCTGCTTGCCGCACAAGAACACAAGATACCCATTGTTGAGTTCACGCCGCTCCAGGTAAAAGTCGCTCTTTCCGGATACGGTAAAGCAGATAAGAAGCAAGTTGCCTATATGGTGGTGCGCATCCTTGGCCTTACGGCCACGCCACTCCTTGACGACACCACCGACGCACTCGCTATTGCCATTTGCGCGGCACATACCAACACGCCTGCGTAGGATGGAACTAAAACTTTTTCCACAATAATAGCACTCTGTTGTTGACCGAGATAAAAAACATGCTATCGTTTCTAAAAGCAGGGCATCCCCCTGTAAAAATGCCTAGACTTTATATTGTGTGTATGGGCATTTGACACGATTTTCTTTTTTTGGTAGACAAGATTGGTATAATCTTCAAAAGGTCGGATAAGAGTTCTAGTATGTGTTCCAAAAAAAAATAATTTATCATGGACTACGACGTTTATAACGAAGCTGATGAGGATGGCACAGAGGTAGAGAGTGGGGACAACGATCTCTATAGTGAGGATGAAGAGGATCTTGAAGAGGAAGAAGGTGACCCCGCGAAGGAAGACTAAATTACCTGCCGACCACTAGGGCGTGTCACACACCCTATGGCTTGGTTTATTACATTTCATGAATGGCCGCTATGCAAGCATAGGGGCTTTTCATTTTCCGCACGTTATGATATTGTTTTGCAATCACAAATTAAGTACTATATAACGTATGCCTGTCAAGAGTATAAAACGATCGTTCGCAAAAAAAGCGTTTTTAGCCATTTTCATTGTTGGTTGCATAGGCGCGGTAGCAGTTATACTCGCCGCCGTTGTCTTTATTTTTACCCTTGACGTACCAAGCATCGACTCATTTAAAGAACGTGAGGTTGTCCAGTCTACAAAAATATATGACCGCACGGGAGAGATACCACTTTTTGAAATCTATGGGGAAGAAAAACGCACCGTAATCCCATTCGCAGAGATCCCACGCAACGCCAAAAATGCTACACTCGCCATAGAAGATTCGCGATTTTACTCCCATGCGGGAGTGAGTATTATTGGGATTCTACGCGCATTTTTTACTGACTTACTACACGGCAGGTTTCTCGTACAGGGCGGATCTACTATTACCCAACAGTTGGTCAAAAAAACCCTCCTCACCTCTGAACACACCATTACCCGCAAGATCAAAGAGGCGGTACTTGCCACAAAGATGGAAACCATCTACTCCAAAGATGAAATACTCAATCTGTACCTCAACCAAATCCCTTATGGATCAAATGCATACGGTATAGAGGCGGCCTCTCTAACTTTTTTTTCCAAACACGCCCGCGATCTTACCCTTGCCGAAGCGGCGTACCTGGCGGCTATGGTAAATGCCCCAAGCTACTACTCTCCATACGGCAACCATCGATCTGACCTTGATCAGCGTAAAAACACCGTACTCAACCGCATGGCAGATCTCGGCTATATCGATGACACAGAAGCAGGAAAAGCAAAAGAGGAACATGTTATATTCCTCCCCTATAAAGAGCAGGGCATTAAAGCGCCGCATTTTGTCATGTACGTCATCGAGCAACTCAATGAAGTGTACGGCGAGGATTTTGTGAAAAAAAATGGCCTCAAGATAACTACGAGTCTTGATGTTCCCTTGCAGAAAAAAGCGGAGGAGACCGTCACCACACATGCTGCAGAGATAGAAAAAAACTTTAACGCAAAAAATACCGGCCTCGTCTCTCTGAACCCAAAAACGGGAGAGATATTGGCTATGGTCGGATCAAGAGATTACTTTAACATTAAAGAGGATGGGAATTTTAACGTCACTCTTGCAAACCGCCAACCGGGATCCGCATTCAAACCAATCGTGTACGCCACTGGGTTTAAAAAAGGTTACACCCCCGACACCGTATTATTTGATGTGGAGACAGAGTTTGCTGTACAAGGAGCAGAAAGTTACAAACCAAAAAATTACGACAATATATTCCGCGGTCCTATATCGCTCCGAGACGCACTCGCCCAATCTATAAACATACCTGCTGTAAAACTACTCTATCTAGTAGGAATTAAAGACGCTATTAATACTGCAAAAGATCTCGGTATTACTACTATTGAAGATCCGAACCGCTACGGCCTAACCCTCGTATTAGGAGGTGGCGAGGTGCGTCTCCTTGACTTAACTTCTGCGTATGGAGTTTTTGCAAACGATGGCGTACGTAACCACCCCATCTCCATACTAAAAATTGAAAAAAGTGATGGCACTATTCTTGAAGAATATAAACCGGAACCAAAAGAAGTGCTTAATGTAGAAGTAGCAAGAACCATATCCGATATATTATCTGACAATAAAGCACGTACACCAGCATACGGCGCAAACTCGGCACTGTATTTCCCCGATAGAGATGTAGCGGTAAAGACGGGTACCACTAATGACTACCGTGATACATGGGTTATCGGCTACACACCAAACCTCGTGACTGGCGTATGGGCAGGAAACAACGACAACTCCTCTATGGAAAAGAAAGTGGCAGGGCTTGTAGTTGCTCCGATTTGGCACGATTTTATGGCACGCGCATTTACCAATATACCAAAAGAATCTTTCACTAAACCACAACCAAACCTCCCGACCAAACCAATACTGCGTGGTATTTGGAAAGGCGGACAAACCTACCGTATAGACAAAATCTCTGGTGAAATCGCCAAAGATCAAACCCCCCCAGAGCTCATCGAGGAGCGCGTCGTAGAAGATATACACTCAATACTGTATTGGGTAAATAAAAACGATCCACTTGGCCCCACCCCCACCAACCCATGGGCAGACTCGCAGTTTGCTAATTGGGAAAATGGCGTACGCGCATGGGTACAAGGCCACAACATTACTACCACTCCCACAGGAAACGACGCTACACACACTACAGAAAACAAACCTCTTATTAATGTACAGTACCCACAACAAAACCAATCCGTACCAAGAAATACTATTCTACCAATACAACTCTCTATCCAAAGCACATACCCGGTCCGCCAAATAGATTATTTTGTAAATGGCGTATTTTCAGGATCTGCAAAGGAAAACTTTACACAGTTTACTATTGATTTATCTACCATCGATCAGTCCACTACCAATATAGTGGTAAAAATAAAAACCTACGATACTATAGGTAATACCAACGAACAAACAGTTACCCTTACACTTTCATAGGCATAGCGAGATAGAAATATCCCGCCCCATTATGCTCCTTAATAAGCACGGGGCCGGTAGCACTACTAAACCCGAGAAAAACACTCTTACCCTCTATTTGCTGGATGCCATCAAATAAATATCGGTGATTAAAAGATATCTCCAAATCTTCTCCTGATATTTGAATAGGAATATCAGCGCTATATTCCCCCACGTCAACATTCGCTGTTTTCAACTTCATACTCATACCTACTACATGAAGAGCAAGTGATACATCGTTTAACTTACTAGAAAATAAACTGATCGCACGCAGAGTAGACACTAGTAACTCTTTCTCCACTACCACCTCGGCAGCAAATTTTTGTGGCACAATACGCTCATAATCCGGGAATGCCCCCTCAGTGAGTCGAGAAATAAGTGTGAATCTATCACCATGTATCATAATTTGACCACTGGTAGCCACAACCTCAATCTCCCCCGTTTCTATTTCCAACAATCGAATAAGCTCTATTGCCGTACGGATCGGTATTAAAATATATGGTAGATTTTTTACTGTAATAAATAACCCACTTATTGTGTATTCTGCGAGACGGAAACTATCTGTTGCGGTTATTTTTAAGGCATTTTTTGAAAACTTACATAAGATACTCGAGAGCTCTGGTTTAATATCTGACGTAGCTGCCGCTAATACTGTTTTTATAAGACCGCGCCGCACCTCTTGAGCAGGCAAACGAAACTCTTCATCTTTTTTTACTTTTGGTAATAAAGGAAAATCATCAATTGGATACCCTTTAATGAGAGTTTTTGTGGAAGCGGTAGTAATAATAATATTCTCCCCTTGTGAAGTAAATGTAATATGCTCATCGGATAATCCAGAGATATACGCACCCACTATGCGCGCTGGCAATGCAATTTTACCTTCTTCGAGAACTTTTCCTGACAGCCATGTTTCTGTGCCAATTTCTAAATTTGTTGTGGTAAGAGTAATCTTCCCTTTTTCCGCAGAAAATAAAATAGATCCTAGAATAGGTAAGGTGATTTTTCGCGCGGTACTTTTTTCCACAAGAAGTATGGATCGGCGGAGCTGCTCTCTGATACAGGTGAATTTCATAAATTATAAATACAGAATTAGTAGTAGATGGTGTGGATATGTAGATAAGGTGCGTATATTGTGTAAAGAGGTTATATTTTCACTATGTGTAGGTTGTGTAATGTGTGGATAATAACTGGGTATATTGGATATAAAAATACAGAGGAGAGATTTTATATAGTTTTATACAGGGTATATGTACAGGAAATACTAGTGCTGTACACAGTATATTAACTATTATAAATAGTCTCTTTTAATATTTTTATCTCATCAGCAAGTTTTGGGTCTTTTTTAAGATCTCGCGATATTTTTTCGTATGCATGTATGGCGGTAGTATGATCTCTGCCACCAAATTTTTGCCCGATATATGGGTATGATCCATGAAAATCTTCACGGAGGAGATACATGGCAATTTGCCTTGGTTTTACTATCTCTCGGCGCCTACTTCGCTCGAAGAGGTGACGTTCGTTAATATCATAAAACGTGCAAACCTCCTTAATAATCTTAGAAGCGGTAATAATTCTTTTCGGTCTTGTGTTTACTTGGCTTAAAACAAGTTGTACTTCTTCCAGGGAGAGGTTTTTACCGGAAATGCGCATGCGGGCGAGAATGAGATTGAGTGCCCCCTCTAATTCGCGGATATTTTTATCTATCGCGGACGCGATGTACTCGAGTATTTCTGCTGGTGGTTCAGGTTTTTTTGTTTCCGATTTTGATTTTAGTATAGCAAGACGTGTCTCGTAGTCTGGATCGGAGATATCCGCAATAAGACCCGCCTCAAAGCGCGAACGAAGCCGTTCTTCTAGGTCTTGGATGGATTTTGGTGGGCGATCAGACGAAAATACCACCTGTTTATTATTTTCATACAGGGTGTTGAAGGTGTGGAAGAATTCTTCTTGAGTACGCGCTTTCCCCGCGATAAATTGGATATCGTCGATAATAAGAATATCAAACCGCCGGTAGTGGTCTTTAAACCTTTGTTGCTCGTTATTTTGGATGGCGGCGATAAGATCATTGGTGAATGTCTCCGAGGAGAGGTAGCGCACTTTAATATTGGGGTTCTCTTTGCGGGCTTCGTTGCCAATCGCCTGCAGGAGGTGGGTCTTCCCCAGCCCTACCCCGCCATATATGAAAAGCGGGTTGTAAATGGTGCCAATACTTTTTACTACGGATTTTGCCGCGGCGTGTGCGAGCTCATTAAATGAGCCGACTATGAAATTGTCGAACGTGTAGCGGGGGTTGAGGTTTGTCTCCTTGTCTACATTAAACTCTTGGAACTCAAGCTGCTCCTCTCCTGGTTGTTCAGTCTTTTCTTTTTTGTGCGAAATATCTATGACCGCATGCACTGCTTGTTTTATGGGTACTGTAGAGATGGTATATGCTACATTACGCAGAGAGGGGTTGTTGGTGCGTAGCGCATGGAGAATATATTTGTGGTATTTGTTCTCCAGCCATTCTTTAGTGAATGCGTTAGGGACGCTGACCGTGATGGTGCTACTATCATTACCGATAATGGAGGTGTTTCTAAACCAAGTAATGAAATTTGCTTTTGAAATACTAAGTTCTATCTCACTGAGCACTGTCTGCCAAAGCTCTTCGTTCGTCATAGGTGTGTGTGAAGACTTGATTGCCAATAATCTTGACTAATTTTAGCGATCATTACTTGATGCACGCAGTACGGAACTTTTTGGTAGTTTTTAGTATACCTTAAATTATTTTTTAAAGAAAACTAACCATAATGAATGCTTTGAGTTGATTTGTGTGAATAATCTGTGTATTTCATGTGCAGAATCTTTCCAATGGTCGCAGACCTTGAAATATACTAAGCACTATTGTATAGTGGACGCATTATGTCAGTAACATATCAACCAAAAAAGAAGAAACGAAAGAGAACACACGGGTTCTTAAAGCGCAGTAGGACTAAAACGTCCCAAAATGTGCTTACTCGCCGGCGCCGTAAGGGCCGAAAGCGTTTGTCTGTCTAGATTAGATCTCAATTTTACTGCTTTGCTTAGAAAAGCAAACCGTCTTAGCGCCCCCAATGACTTCCAGCAGGTGTTTTTGCGCGGGAAAACTTTGCGTAATGGGCCAATAACTATGAAGTTCGCTAAGAGAGAATTAGGAGAAGGTAGGTTCTCATTTGTTACTCCCACAGCGCTCTCGAAGCATGCGGTGGTGCGCAATAAGGTGCGTCGTAGATTGCGTGCTATCGTGCGTAGTCTCATGTCCATCCCCTATCCCCCGTTTGATGTGGTATTGTTTGCCTATAAGGGGGCAGAGGATCTATCATTTGCCGATTTGGAAGCGGTGGTGTGCGAGCTACTCCAAAGGGCGCATATCCATTTTTATAAAAAGACGTTATTATGATACAGCTTGTATACGTGTGGTGCGATAAGATTTTGCGGAATTTTTTTCTTGCAATACTGGTATTGTATCGGCGGTATATATCCCCCGACCGCCCAGGGCTCGTGAGCCGAAAACATTGCAGATATTGGCCATCATGCTCTGTATACGCCTCACAAGCATTCCAGCGGTACCCCTTTTTAACAGCAGTGCATCTCTCCTCCACGCGTGTATTGCGCTGTAATCCATGGCATAAAGGAGGGTATGATCCCTTACACTAAGGTCTAGAATATATTATGTCCGCACTTTCAGGTATATATCATGAGGTGTTTTATCGGCCACTTCTTAACGCGCTCGTATTTCTCACGGCTATTCTCCCCTACCATGATCTGGGGTTTGCGGTTATACTTTTGACACTGTTGGTTCGAGGTGCTTTGTTCCCGTTTACACACCACTCCATAAAGGCGCAAGTTAAAATGCGCGAGCTCGAGCCGCATATTAATAAAATAAAAGAGGAGTTCAAGGATAAACAAGAAGAGCAGGCGCGGCGCATTATGGCGCTCTACAAAGAACACGGGGTGGATCCGTTCTCTGGGTGTCTGGTGTTACTTATACAGCTACCGATTTTGATAGGGCTCTACCAAGTGTTCTGGAAGGGGCTGGGTACCGACACCTTTACCGGTTTATATTCGTTTATAACGCAACCTGAAGCGTTACATGTGATGTTTTTGGGTATACTGGATCTTTCACAGCGCAGTATAGTGATGGCGGTACTCGCGGCAGTAACGCAATTTATCCAAATCAAACTTTCTGTGCCAAAAACACCAAAAACAAACACTGCGCCCCGGCAACCGGATATGGCACGTGTGATGAATGCGCAGATGATGTATATGATGCCGGGGCTGATTTTTGTGGCCGGACTACAATTCCCTGCGGCGGTGGGGCTTTATTGGACAACCATGAACCTGTTTGCTATCATCCATGAAACATTTGTGCGCTCTCGTGCGCAAAAAGTAACAACCACTACTACCGCATAAGGATTTTGTATGGACACCTATGATGAAATACAATCTATCTTGGAGGAGTTACTTCGCAAAATACACGTCGAATATTCTATTGAGCGGTCGCACGCGTTGGGTGGAGTTTGCTTTGAGGTGCATACGCCGGATGGTGGCGTATTGATCGGCGAGAATGGCCAAAATCTTTTTGCGTTGTACTATCTTTTACGGCGCATTACAGATAAACGTTTTGGAGATGCTACCGTGCAATTTTCTCTTGATGTAAATGACTACCAGAAGAAAAAAGTAGAAGAGGTGCGTGAGTGGGCGCGCATGGGGGCACAGCGGGTGCGTTATTTTAAGAAAGAGGTGGTGATGCAGCCTATGTCGGCATTTGAGCGGCGCATTATTCATATGACTCTTGCAGAGGACCCTGATATTGTAACGGAAAGCAGAGGAGAAGGTGAAACCCGTTGTGTAGTCATAAAACCCGCTCAAATTTGAGCGGGTTTTTGGTAGGTTTGTTCTAGTGGTGTTTACTGCGTTTTTAGACTCCAGAGTAGGTTCTCTTTTTTGTCGGTGAAAAACAGGAATGATTCATCTTCCGAGACGAATAGATTGGTAGCGTCAAATGCGCTAGTAGGGAGTAGCATCTTCTTAAGACCCGTATCAAGATTTATTTGCCACAGCGCGTCGTTAAACGCAATATTCCCCTGCCACCAGTCATCCGGCAGTTGGGCGCGCGCTGTAGCATCTAATTGTGGTATAGCGCAAAATACCACCGCGTCATTTTTCTTTGACCAGACACACTTTTCCGGCAACGTGGTGAGCTCGACTTGTTTAGTGAGCCCAGTTTCTCGGGAGAGGTATTGGAGCTTTATAACCTTTCCCTCTTGAGAGGATTCAGAGTAGAGAAGCCGCTTGCCGCTCGGGGACCAGAGTGCAGTGAGTCCCGGGACGTCCCCGATTACTTTTGCGAGCACCCCATTAGATGGATTAAGTGTGTAGAGGTATCCGGGAGCGAGTGCCGAGGCCTTGGTTTGCAAGCTGATTATGTTTGTGGTCGGCCAGCTCAATAGAAAATCAGGGATAGGTACCGATCCGACGGTTTTTTGTTTGGTATTATCTGGGAGAGCGGTAACTACTGCGTACGTGTCATTTGCGGGGACGAGGTAGGCCATACGCTCCTCACCGGGTGCCATGGCTATATGGAGGATTTCTTTTGGTAAAAATCCAGAGTTGTTGGTAGAGGTGCCGGTATATTGGAAATAGTACTTTTTAAGCTCCCCATTATCGTAATATTGGAGTGCCACGGAGTCTTTTGATTCCGACCAACCGGCGCTAAGTATGCCCAGAGTAGTGACATTTGATATTCTGTTTTCCGAGCCGCCGGTAAAACTATTCTCAAATAAATTGCCGTTTCGTTGTTTGAAATATTTTACTTTCTGACCTTTTTTTTGCAACACGGCGCCTACCACAGGCTCATCGATAATTTTATTGAGACGTCCCTCTTTTTTAGCAGTTTCGGTATTTATCTGGGGGGATCCTTCAGGTGGAGTGGGTAGAGCCGTATCACCAGTAGGAAGACTAGAATCTCCCCCGCCAAAGAGTGCGCTAAAAAATCCAGGCTGGTCGGAATCGGTATCTGTTGTACCTCCGCCCAAAAAGAATACCGCAAGGATTATGAGAGCTACGATACCCAGGATGATGAATAGAATTGTTCTTCTTTGCATGATATGTTGCTAAAATAGTTTGCTGGTTAGGAATTATTACTGGGAACAACTCTTTGCGCCCCCACGTGCGCTACAGGAAGATGTACACATATCCGACTTGGTTACGATAGTTCCTGGGGAGCCATCGTTGCACGTGCAGAAGCATTGCTGGCTAGTGCTCCCACCACCAAGACTTGGTAAATTAAAATCATTGCTCACCAGTGCCGGATTAATTGTATTTAAAATAAGCCAGGCGGCAACGGCAAGCACAAGACCGATAAGAGCATTCCAGATACGATCCTTGGCGTCTGAAAGTCTGCTGGGACTCTCGGCTGATCCTAAATACTGGATGCCGCCGACTACGAGCATGAGGAGTGCGAGTATCGCCGCTGCGCTCAAGGCGACTGCAAAAGCCTGGCGTGCGTAAGTGGAGAAAGCTTGGTCGCCGCTTACTTGATTGGATCCGCCAGGGAGCGGGGCGAGCAGGTTGTACTGGATCTCTGCCGCGTGTGCGAAATTACCAAACAACACAAACGCCCCTACTACAAACATAAGGGAGCCAAGGAGTATGTGTGCTGATTTATTGGACATTGATAATAAATGATTTCTCTGCTATCTCCAGGGGGTTTTGGGGGTTCTCAAGCTGTAAAGACACGTGTTTGGTGCCGGAGCTCCCCTGCTCTGTCTTAAATGAAAGTATCGCCGGGCGACTCTGTGGGTCAGATATCCGCTGCCCTGCTATTTTCCACACGTAATCCAAAAAGCCAAATGATCGCTGGTTAAAGTAAAAGGGCGTAGCAAGTATTTTGGCCTCACTGCCGGCACCGAGTGAGAATCCTTGGGCGATATTGCGCTGATATTTTGGACCGCGGGCGGGGTCTATCTCATAAAAATTAATTTTTTGGGCTACGGGTCGGATGGAGATAGTTTTTGTCTGTTTGATGGATTGGCTAAGGGTGCTCACATTTACCGTCACTTGAGTTTCAACATCTGGGCTCGAGGTGATATTAAGGAGAAGAGAATCTTCGCCGTTTCCAGAGCTTGCCGGTAGGCGCCTACCATTGACCAGCCACTCGTAGGAGAGGCTCTTGGGATTTATTTGTTTGCCATTGCTAATGATATTGGGTAGAGCGACGACTTTGACCAAAGAGAATATCGAGGGGAGAGCTCTCCCCGGGTATCCGGGGGGCGTGGTGGTTTCTGCGCTCCAGAGGAGATCAATATCACCTACGGTAAGTTCTGCGGATGTAGAAATAACGCCTCCGTCATTTGTCTGGATGACAACTTTAACAATATGACGTGAGCCGGGTTTGCCGGTAGTAAATGTGGTAGATTGCCTGCCTGTTCCAGATGCGCTTACTTTACCGTCCACATACCAAATATATGAGGCGAGAAGCCGGTCAAAGGAGAAACTTACCACCCGGGCTTCTACGGATTGGTTGGGGCCGGGTGTGCGCGGATTAAAGTCGATAGAGGTGCCTGCTCCTACATCACCAACACTTTGGGCGGCGGCGACAATAGGGAGAGAAAAAATAAACAACAGAGAGACGAGAACGCCTTTTAGAAGAAAATGCAGATAGGACGGACTTTTTTGGGTAATTATATGCATGAACGATAAAAGTAAACCAAAAACATTTTACCTCCATACTACCACATCCGCTCAATGGAGATAATCACACCCTATGTTTTTTTGGTCGGTACGCTCTTTTTGTCGCTGTTCGCTATTTTAAATACCCCAATGGTGCAACCCGTCCATCCGGGGATAATGGTGCTGATAAGCGGCATAGACTCGCCTATGAGCGTACCACCTATAAGCGCACTCGTCTTCAATCCCTTAGGGCTTGAGGGCCAAATGCCGTGAAATGCCATCCAAACAAAGAGAAGCCCTGCCATACATCCATTGAGTACCCAGTCTATTGCTGAATATACGCCTAAAATTGGTTGTCCTATAAATGGTATCGCCCCAATAAAAAGTACAAAAAATTCAGCAAGGTCAATGACTACTGCCGGCAATAGGACAACAGCAAGCTCCATGATGCTTATTTTTTTTGCGGTTGCAGTCGCTCCCGCGGCGTCCTCCTGCCCATCAATAGCCTCCTCTTCGGCTTCAGCCTCCGCAATCAGACGCTGCCGGGCCTGCTCGCGGATGATTTCGGCACGCCAGATCTCTTGTGATGCTGTTTGAGACGCCTCTTGCTCCTGGAGGAATTGTGCTTCCTGGGCTGCAGCTCCCGCCAGAGACCCCTCTAGTATTACTGCGCGCGCGGCCTGTTCTGTTATATTTTGGGTAGATTGGGTTGCCATAAGGCGTACTAGGGAGTAGTAATTTCAGAGGTTTTAGCATACTCCTCTTTTGCTTTTTTAATCGCAAGAAGCTGTGAAGGATCGGAAGTGATAATCTGATCCTCGGTATAAGAGGCGACAATCTTGATAGCTACATGCTTGAGTCCGGCAAAG
Organism: Candidatus Ryanbacteria bacterium RIFCSPHIGHO2_02_FULL_48_12; assembly: GCA_001819875.1. Classification (GTDB taxonomy): domain Bacteria; phylum Patescibacteriota; class Minisyncoccia; order Ryanbacterales; family 2-02-FULL-48-12; genus 2-02-FULL-48-12. The sequence goes on from MHNR01000022.1 coordinate 30,836, forward strand.
AATATCCCCTCTCCGACATCGGACTCCAAAAGGAGAAACTTCTCCTCTTCAGTCAGGTTAAACGTATCTACCATAGCATCAATGGTCGCGGGAGATTGTTTCAAAAGTATTTGGATAGAGGAGTTGGTAATAAGCGGTTTGCCATAAGGCGAATCCATAAAGTCCGCAACGTCCTGGGTGATGGTAGTCACCCCGAGGTAGTATTTGCGGGCGCGTTTGGCAAGACCAAAAAGGAATGAGGCGCCATCAACCGTCTTCATGAGCCACCAAGCCTCGTCTACAATAAGCACGCGTTTTTTGAGCTCTGCGCGTATAGCATTCCAGATATAATGCGTAACGATATACATAGCAATGGGTCGGAGCTCATCCTCCATGTCCCGGAGCGAGAAGACGACCATCTTTTTGTCGATGTCGACATTGGTGGGTTGGTTGATAAATCCCGCCCAGGTACCTTCAGTGTATTTTTTAAGACGCAGGGCCAGAGACTCCCCTCCTTCCATGTTGCGGAGTACTGTCTCAAGATCGGTAAGCAGTGGCGGGGTGACTTTGGAAAAATCAGAGTCTGGCGTAATATCCTTGGAGGCGTACGTCTCACTGATCGCGCGGTCAATAATCGCATCTTCTTCGGCGTTGAGTCCGCCAAACATAATACGAAATATCCCGACAAGGTTGATGATATTGGAGCGCAGAACATCCGCTGGCGATTCGTCCTCGCGGGGAATGGGAAGATCAAAGGGGTTGATATGGTGCGGCGAGTTCAGTGAGATATTAAAGAATCTGCCTCCTACTGTTTCTGCGAGATACTCGTATTCTTTTTCTGGGTCGACGACGATAACATCCACACCAAACATCAGCGAGCGCAAAATCTCCAGTTTTGTAAGGTATGACTTACCCGCACCGGCCTTGGCAAACACCACGGAGTTGTAGTTCTCCATATTAAACCGATCAAACAGCACCAGACTATTGTTGTGCCGGTTGATGCCATAGAGAATGCCGCGGTTGGAGGTGAGATCAAATGAGACAAACGGGAATATGCTCGAGATCGGCGAGGAATTCATGAAGGTATTAATGCCCAGTCGGTCGTAGGCAAGCGGCAGGGTGCTTGAAAAGCCGTCTTTCTGTTGGAAGAGGGCTGGTTTGGCGTATACGAGTTTTGCCTCGAGTATGGAGCGAATCTCGGATTCAGCCTCATCAAGCTCTTTGAGTGTGTCGGCGTATACCGTAAGATAGAGCCCGAGATTAAAGAGTTTCTCTTGCGCCTGCTGGAGCTTATAGCGCAGATTTTCAAGGTCTTGCGCCGCAGTATCCAAGATTGGATCACGCACCAAACCCTTTTCCTCGCGGATGGAGATTTGAGATTCTACTTCCGCTACTTTTTTGCGGAGATTGCGGAGAATAATCGCCGTATCTACCGGGTGTACGAATATGGAGATATCAAATACTCGATCAAGGTTGATGATGGGCGCAAACCAGCTGGTGGCCAAAAATCGTGGGTAGGTAAATACAAACAGGGTGCGTGCGTATTTACTGCCGAGGCGAATGTAGTTGGCATTGATCTCTAGGGCCGAAGGCGCGATAATATCACGAAAATCCAAGAGCCCCGCCTGGTAGATCTCCTGCGGAAATACCGGCATCATGCGCTCTCCTTGGGTATCCGCGTCCTTTTTTTTGCCAAATAAGTTAGAAAATATACTCATGTTATTCAGGGATTTCTGGTATTTTTCCTTTCTCAAGCTCTCCGGGGTTGTAGAGGCCGTAGTAAAGTTCGATAAGCTCTTCGGTATTGAGCGG